>CAZVTD010000017.1:0-25870 GCA_964629945.1 uncultured Planctomycetota bacterium
GGGGGTGCTGCCGGCGGGGTGGGCGACGTACACGTCGGACGGGACGGGACGGGTGCGGGTGACGACGGAGAACGGGGCGGCCAGCGGGTCGTATGCGCTGGTGCTGGATCGCGGGGCGTTCGCGTTCGGGTATGCGCTGACGGAAGCGATCTGGACGGTGGACCTGACGGAGAACCCGAGCGCGATCCTGTCGTTCCGTCACGCGAGCTTCGGGGACAGTGCGACGGCGTTCGCGGGGAGCTTCACGGAACACGCTAATGCCGACGGCATCGCGATCAGTGCCGACGGGAACACGTGGTATCCGGTGTGGAACGCTCCGGACCAGAACGACGGGGAATGGATGGGGTACCGCGTCGACCTGGCGGCGGCCGCCTCGGCGGCGGGCATTCCGCTGGGTGCGGGGCTTCAGGTCAAGTTCCAGGAGTATGGGCTTTCGATCTGGTCGCCTCGGGGTCGAGGCTGGGATGACATTGCGCTGCTGACGCGGGGCGACCGGTATGGGGTGGAGGTCAAGTCGGGGGACGAACTGGAGATCACGCTGGAACGTCCAGGGACGGAGAGCGGTCAGCCCGAGAACGATCTGGTCGCGCAGCTCCGGTTGTATGACGAGACCGGCGCCGAAGTGGCGGTCGACAGCGACATGGACGGCGTGCTGACGTGGACGGCGAGCAGCGCGGGGACGTACACGGTCGCGGTGAGTTGGATCAGCGGCGAGGGGGACTACACGCTGCGGGTCGAGGGTGCAACGGGAGAAGTGCAGGAGGACTTCCACGTCGCGTCGGGTGAGCCGGGCGACGGGACGCTGCTGACGGGCTTCCCCAACGTGTACCGTGTGACGCTGTCGCTTCCGGTGCAGCCGGGGTCGGTGGACGCGGAGGACCTGCTGATCAACGACGAGCCGGCGACGGGGGTGAGACTGCTGGACGCCCAGACGCTGGAGTTCGAGATCGGGACGCTGTATGGTGCCGACGGGGTGTATACGGCGACGATCGCGGCCGGGGCGTTCGAGACGACGGCGGGGACGCCCATCCAGGGGTTCTCGGCGACGTTCGACGTGGACACGGCGGCGCCGACGGTGACGGGGGTGACGCCGGTGAGCGAGGGCGACACGATCGCTCCGGGCGACCTGACGCTGACGATCACGTTCAGCGAACCGCTGAAGGCCGACGTGCTGGACGAGAGCGACGTGGAACTGGTGCGCGGGTCGGGCGAGGTGGTGTATGCGAGCGGCTTCTCCTATGAGGAGGCGACGCAGACGCTGACGCTGAACTACACGGACCTGGCGGAAGGGGCATATACGCTGAGACTGTGGAGCTCGGAGGTGGCGTTCAGCGACGTGCACGGCAATGCGCTGGACGGTGACGGGGACGGCACGGGCGGGGATGAGTACGTGCTGCACTTCAACGTGGACGCGGGGGACCGGGTGATGCCCGGCCCGCTGCAGGTGGTGCTGCCGCCGGGTGGGAACGTGCACGGACTGCCCTCGCCGAACTGGCAGCCGGGAGTGGTGTCGGGGAGTCTGCACGGGGCGGAGGACGTCGACCGGTTCACGATCGACCTGGACGCGGGACAGGTGCTGTCGCTGGTGCTGTATCCGAACGACAACGCGGCGAGCGCCGAGGTGGAAGTGTTGGGGCCGGGCGGTGCGTCGCTGGGGTCGGCGTCGGGCGTGGACGGTGCAACGGTTCTGCTGGAGTCGGTGCCGGTTCTGACGGCGGGGACGTACACGGTGGTGATATCGAGCACGACAGGGGCGATCGACTACGACCTGCAACTGCTGCTGAACGGCGAGTTCGAGAAGGAGTGGCACGGCGGGACGTCGAACGACACGCCGACGGAGGCGCAGACGCTGACGCCGATGGGCGACGAATGGGCGGTGGTGGGCTGGGTGGACGCCGCCGGTGGGAGCGACGCGGCGGACTACTACAGCGTCGAACTGCAGGCGGGGGAAGCGCTGGACATCGCGGTGGCGTGCGGCGGAGTCAGCCAGCACGTGAACGTGGCGCTGGTGGATTCGTCGGGGACGGTGGTGGCGCTGGGGATCCGGGACGCGGCGACGAACGTGGAGGAGTACATCGCGGGGTTCGTGGCCCAGAACGCGGGGACGTACCGGATTCGGGTGACATCGGAGACGGGGGCGGAGTACACGCTGACGGCACTGCGCAACTCGGCGCTGGACGTGGAAGAGAATGACGACGCGGATACGGCGCAGCGGGTCGACGCGGGCAGCGGAGCCACGGGGTTCCTGGATGATCCGCGATACGACGTGGAGCCGGACGACTTCGGAGCGGGGGCGGCGCTGACGACGGTGGTGCCCGGGGTGACGCTGAGCGTCGAGGGTCAGGCGGGAACGGTGACGGCGCTGAGCTCGGTCTATTCGTCAACCGGGACGATGGTGTTTGCGCACGGACCGGTGCCGACCTCGGACGAGTATTGGCTGTCGAACAACCAGTGGCTGCGGATCGATTTCGACGAGCCGGTGGACGCGGTGGCGATCGACGCGATCGTGACGTACGCAGCGACGAGCTCGGTGTGGGCGTGGATGGAGGCGTACGATGCAGAGGGGAACCTGCTGGCGATGGTGGAGACGCCGGCTGGGGGAAGCGGGGGCACGGTGTGCACGCTGAGGGTGGTGCGGCCGAGTGCGGACATCGCTTACGTTCGGGTGAGTGGTCGAGGCGCCAACCGTACGACGCTGGACAACCTGGTGGTGGGGCAGGACAAGGCGGACTACTACACGATCCAGCCGGCGGCGGGACAGTCGGTGGAGATCAGCACGACGACGCCCGGTGGGGAGGCTGGAGAGCCGGCAAACACGCTGGACCCGCGGATCGACATCTTCGACGCGAACGGGAACCCGGTGGGCTCGGACGACAACGGGGCGTTCGACGGACGCAATGCCCGTCTGACATTCCTGGCCGACGGACAGAGCTACACGATCAAGGTGAGCGGGATCGGGCGCGGGGTGTACCGGTTGAACGTGAGCGGGGCCACATTGACGAATGCGGCGCCGACGGTGATCGCGACGACGCCCGGGGAAGGGGACGTGCTGGCGCACGCGCCGGCACATATCGACGTGGTGTTCTCGGAGAACGTGCGTGCGGACCTGCTCGACGCGGGGGCGCTGGTGGTTACAGGAGTGGGACCGGCATCGTCGGCGGAGCTGCTGGACGGACGGACGGTGCGGTATACGGTGGACCTGGACGGGGCCGACCTGGAAGGTCCGTACAGCTACACGCTGGCGGCGGGGGCGTGCGTCGATCTGCAGGGCGTGGGGAGCGCGGCGGGAGCGGGGACATTCTTCGTGGACCGCACGGGGCCTTCGGTGGTGACGGTGAGTCCGCTGCCGGAGCAGAACGAGGCGTTCAGCAGCATCAGCGTGGAGTTCAGCGAACCGATCGACCCGTCGTCGGTGACGGCGGGAGACGTGGTGCGGTTCACGGACCCGGACGGGGAAGACGTGCACGTGTCGAGGGTGACGGTGGATGGACGGACGCTGACGATCGAGTTCGCTCCCAGTGTGACCAAGGCGGGGACGTACACGTTCGAGATCGGTCCGGATATCCGCGACTTCGTGGGCAACCCGATGGACCAGGACGGCAACGGGACGTACGGGGAGCCGAGCGACACGTATACGGGGACGGTGGACCTGGTGCTGCCCGACCTGGTGGTGGAGTCGGTGGGGGTGGTTCCGTCGCCGGCACAGTTCGGACAGACAGTGGACGTGACGTGGGTGGTGCGGAACGTGGGGTCGGGGTCAACGAGGAGCGACTGGGCGGTGAGCTTCTGGCTGTCGACGGACAACACGCTGGAGGAGGGGACGGACCGGTTCCTTCTGGGTCAGGCGGCGGGGGCCGCGGTGCCGATGGCGCCCGATGGGACGCACGAGGCGACGACGACGGTGGAGATCCCGTTCGACGCGGGGGCGCCGTCGGGGCCGTATTACCTCCTGGTGAAGGTGGACTCGGGCGGCGGCATCCTGGAGGCGGACGAGGAGAACAACGTCGGGGCGGGCGAGTTCGAGCTGGTGCAGGCGGGGATGCCCGACCTGGACATCGAGGCGGGCACGGACTCGGCATCGGCGCCGCTGGGAGGCGAGCTGGGCGCACATTGGACGGTGACCAACATCGGCACGGTGGCCGCGGAAGAGGACTGGTACGATTACGTGTTCCTGTCGAGCAACCAGACGTATGAGGCGGGAACGGACCGGTGGATCGCGACGTTCAACGCGGCTTCGCAGTCGCCGCTGGGGGCGGCGGACCACTACGACGTGGACATGACGCTGACGCTGCCGACGGACCTGGCGCCGGGGGACTACTACCTGCTGTTCCGCACGGACCACCACGGCAACCAGCCCGAATCGGACGAGGGGAACAACCTGGCGGTGGTGGCGGTCCACCTGACGGCGCCGGACCTTCGGGCGGAGTGGCTGGACGTGCCGACGACGGCACAGTTCGGCGAGACGCTGAACCTGACACTGCGGGTGCACAACCAGGGCGATTCGGACGTTCTGGCGGTCTGGAGCGATCACTTCATGCTGAACCTCCTGGGTTCGAGCAACTTGGTCGACCTGGGCGAGGCGGAGACGACGGCGGCGATCCCGCTGGCGGCGGGGACGTACTACGACCAGGCGGTCACGGTGACGCTGCCGCTGGAGGCGGAACTGGCGGCAGGGACGTATCAACTGACAGCACGGGTGGACGGCGGCAACGACGTGGCGGAGTCGGACGAGCAGAACAACTCGGCGGTGGCGGAGCTGGAGCTGACGGTGCCGCCTCTGCCGAACCTGGTGGTGACCGAGGTGAACGCGCCGGTGGACGCATGGTCGGGGACGGAGATCCCGGTGGAATGGAACGTGACCAACGCGGGCACGGCGACGGCCAGCGGGACGTGGGTCGACCGCATCTACTTGGCCGACAACCCGCAAGGGACCAACGGCACGGCGTATGCGGACGTGGCGTACACGGGGATCCTGACCCCTGGACAGGAACTGTCGCGCAAGACGGTGATCAGCCTGCCCAATGACCTGCAGGGGACGTGGTACGTGGTGGTGTGCACCGATTGCTGGGACACGATCTTCGAGCACGCCAACGAGGCGGACAACACGGCGGCGGCGGACCCGGCAATGGTCGTGCACCTGACGGCGTTCCCGAACCTGACGGTGGGAGAGGTGACCAATCCGTCGACGGCGTTCGCGGGGCAGGAGATCCTGGTGGAGTGGACGGTCACGAACGCGGGCTCCGGGCCGACGAGCGTGCCGGGATGGACGGACAAGGTGTATCTGTCGGAAGACCTGCTCTTCGGCGAGGACATCGAACTGGGAAGCGTGAGCAATGCCAGTTATCTCGCGCCCGGGGAGAGCTATCGGAGCAGCATGAACGTCACGCTGCCTCGGGACGTCGAGGGGCCGTGGTACATCCTGGTGGCGACCGACGCCGGTGGACAGGTGGTGGAACTGGACCACGAGCACGACAACATGGGCGTGGGGCAGGCGATGGACGTGACGATCCCGCCCTACGCGGACCTGCGGGTGATCTCGGTGGACGGGCCGCCGACGGCGTTCAGTGGACAGGACGTGACGATCCGGTACACGGTGCAGAACGTGGGGGAGGGTCAGACAGACGCCAGCACGTGGACGGACGAGATCCGCCTGTCCCGAGATAACGCGCTGGACCTGGACGATACGCTGCTGAAGCAGGTGGTGCACCAGGGGAGTCTGCAGAGCGACGGCGCCTACACGGTGACGGCGACGGTGACGCTGGACCGGGACGCGACGGGGATGTGGTACTTCATCGTGACCACGGACGCTCCGACGGGACGCACGGAGAACACGAGCGCGGTGTTCGAATACGTGCTGGAAGGGAACAACGACGGGTATGATCCGGAACCGACGGAGGTCTTCCCGTCGCCGGATCCGGACCTGGAAGCGCTGTCGGTGGACATGCCCACGACGGGTCTGGCGGGTCACGAGGTGCTCCTGAACTGGCAGTACGTCAACGCGGGCCCGACGGCGACGCCGGCGGGTGGACGGTTTGACGCGTTCTACCTGTCGACGGACACGGAGCTCAGCGGGGACGACATCCTGCTGGGGACGTTCGGGACCACGTATCCGGCGATCCAGAGCGGCGAGGTGACCGGCACGACCGGGGAGGGATTCCCGCTGCGGCTGCCCTACGGCGTCGAGGGCGACTATTACGTGCTGTTCCAGGTGGACTCGCGAGACCAGGTGCGGGAGGTCGACGAGACAGGCAACAACATCGTGTCAAGCAGCCACATGATTCACATCGAATCGCGTCCGGCGGACCTGGTGGTGACGTGGAACGTGATCCCGAGCGAGGGAACGGCGGGTCAGGGAATCTACGTGGAATGGACGGTCACCAACCAGGGGACGGGAGATACGGCGGTCGATTCCTGGACGGACGTGATCTTCGCGGATGGGGTGGACCTGGCGTCGGTGCTGCACAAGCAGAGCGGTGGCGCGGCGCTGGGGCCGGGCGAGAGCTACACGCAGGGGGTGGTCGTGGAGCTGCCGGCGACGATGGAAGGGGCGCACGACTTCTACGTGGTGACGGACGACAAGGAACGCGGGGTCGATTACCACGACGTCTACGAGGGAGACAACGAGGATAACAATGAGACGCCTCGGGTGACGATCATGGTGACGCGCAACCCGGCCGACCTGGAGGTGACGGACCTGCAGGTGTCGCCCGGGGTCGTGTCGTCGGGACAGCCGCTTGCCGTGGACTGGTCGGTGGCGAACACGGGCAGCGGTCCCACGACGGGTGGGGCATGGTATGACCGGGTGTATCTGTCGCTGGACGAGCACCTGGATGAAGAGGACGTTCTGCTGGGACAGCAGCGGCGGTCTGGGGCGCTGGAGGCCGGCGGGACTTACGAGGTGCACAGCAGCTTTGTGGTGCCCATCGACCTGTCGGGGGATTACTACGTGATCGTGTCGGTGGACGACGGGGCGAACGGCGGGGCGGTGCTCGAGACGAATCCGGATAACAACGTTCGCGTGTGGGGTTCGCCGGTGACGGTGCTGCTGTCGCCGACGCCGGACCTGGTCGTGGCGGAGGTGGACGCCCCGGCGACGGCCTACAGCGGGCGGACGTTCGAGATCTCCTGGACGGTTCGGAACGACGGGTCGGACGCGTCGGGGCAGTGGCGAGACGTGGTGTATCTGTCGCGCGACCTGGTGCTGGACCGGAAGCTGGACGCGTTCCTGGGGAACGTGTGGCATGAGGACGGGCTGTCCGGGGGCGAGAGTTACTACGGGACGTTCACGGCCATCGTGCCGGTCGACTACGCCGGGCCGCTGTACGTGTTCGTGGTGACGGACGCCGAGGACGACGTCCATGAGCGCGGCGCCGAGGAGAACAACGCGGGGTACGACGCGTACGCGATGGTGACAAGCCTGACTCCGCCGGCGGAACTGCAGGTGACGGAGGTGGTGTTGCCGGCGGCGGGTGTTGCCGGACAGTCCGCGGAGATCCGCTACACCGTGCGGAACAACCACACGGAGAACACAGCGGCGGGGACGTGGTATGACTCGGTGTATCTGTCGGCGGACGACCAGTGGGATATCGGCGACGCGCTGGTGGCCATGGTGGAGGTGACGGGTTCGGTCGGGCCGGGGGGGTCGTATCAACAGGTGGTGAACGCGGCTCTGCCCGGGGTGGTGCCGGGGGATTACCACGTCATCGTGCGGTCGGACATCCGGAACCTCGTGCGTGAAAGCGACGAGGGGAACAACCTGATGGTCTCGTCGGAGACGATTGCGGTGGACGCCGCGCGACTGGAACCGGGGGTGCCGGTCGCGGGGACGCTCACCGACGGGCAGTCGGTGTATTACTACGTGGACGTGCCGGCGGGTGAGACGCTGTACGTGACGCTGGACAGTCAGTCGTCGGAGACGTCGACGGAGCTGTACGTGCGCTACGGGGAGATGGCGTCGCGCAGTCAGCACGATTACGCGTTTTCAGCGGCGTTCGAGGCGGACCAGCAGATCGTCATCCCGTTCACGCAGGCGGGACGGTATTACGTGCTGGCGTACGGCGAGTCGGGCGGGACGTCGGATTACGCGGTCGAGGCGCGTCTGCTGGATTTCACGGTGCTGGACGAGGGATACGGGCAGGGCGGGAACGCGGGGAACCTGACCCTGCAGATCAACGGGGCGAAGTTCGACCGGACGGTGACGGCGTATCTCACGGACGGCGGCTCGCAGCAGCTGTCGGCGAAGGCGTACTACTACGTATCGCAGAGCCGGCTCTATGCGACGTTCGACCTGACGCAGCTGGAACCGGGGACGTATGACCTGGTGGTGGGGAACGGCGAGGGCGCCCAGGCCAAGGTGGAGGACGCGCTGGAGGTGGTTGAAGCCAGGCCGGCCGACTGCACACTGACGGTGTCGGTGGCGGAGTACGTGCTCATCCCGCATCAGTATCCGATCACGTTCAGCTGGCTGAACGAGAGTCTGAACGACATCGAAGCCCCGCTGCTGACGCTGCACAGTGAGCTGGAGTTCGAGGTGGCAGGGGACGTGCTGTTCAGTCCGAATGCGACGGGTCCGCATCACCGGACCCACGTGACGCTGGTGGGGGCGTCGTCGGGGGACGGTCCGGCGGGGATCATCCGTCCGGGTCAGACGCAGTCGATCATCATGTATGCCAAGGCGGTCCCGCTGTTCTCAACGCACTGGTTTGAGATCGGGAACGTGATGCCCGACGCAGAGGCACCGCTGGACTGGGACGAGATCCGGGAGCAGCTGCGGCAGCAGGTTCCCTTCGCGGAAATTCCGGACGGGCTTTTCCAGGCGATCTTCGCGCAGATGCAGGCGCAGGTGGGCGAGACGGCGGGAGACTACCGGGACATGCTGTCGCGGAACGCGACGCTGCTGGGGTGGGAGGAGACGTCACCTCGCTGGCCGGAGTCGGTCGACGCACTGGAGTTCCGCAAGGCCTGGGCGGCGATCGGGACGTCCATCTCGGGACGCGGAACGAGCGACGACATGGCGGTGGACGTTTCGGGACGGACGGTGACGGCGACGGACACCAACACGGGGAAGGTCTACAGCACGACCTCTCTGACGGACGGGTCGTTCATCTTCGAGGACGTGCTGCCCGGGACGTATACGCTGAGCTTCAACGGCGCGTTGATCCTGAGCGGAAGCACGGTGACGGTCCAGCAGGATGAGGCCGTTGGGGACGTGGTGCTGCTGCTGAGCACGGGCGCCACCCTCAGGGGCACGGTGCGGGACGTGGTGACGGGACTGCCGATGGCGGACGCGGAGATCAAGGTCCTGCACGAGAACGGGCAGGTGTACCTGGCACAGAGCGACGCGCAGGGACGGTATGTCCTGTCGGCACTGCCCGAGGGGACGTGCAGCATAGCGGCGCATGTTGCGGGCAAGACGCCGGTCGAGGTGTCGGGGATATCGCTCTTGGACGGGCAGGAGACGGTTCAGGACCTGGCGATGCCGGTGAGCGCGCTCATCCACGGCACGGTGCAATTGCCGGCGAATCCGCCCGAGGGTTTCGCACTCTACGTGTCCGCCTCGGACGTGAGCGGAAAGGGATGGGGCGTGAGCGTGGACGGTCTGAACTTCTCCCTGGGGGACATCCCGGCGGGAACCTACGACCTGACACTGACGCGATACGGATACGTCACGCTGAAGCTGCGCAACATCACGGTGGCGGAGGGCGAATCGCTGGAGCTGGGCACGGTGAGCATGGAGCGCGCGGGACGGATCGAAGGCGTCATCGTGCCGCAGGTTCCGGGGATGGAGATCACGTACCTGAACAGCCTGGTGGGGGTGTTCGACGGGCAGGTGCTGGTGGCGGCGGGGATGGCGGACAACAGCAGCGGCGAGTTCCACATCGACATCGTTCCGCCCGGGACGTATACGGTGCGCGTGCTGAACCTCGGAGAGGGGCTGAGCACGGAGCAGGAAGTGACGCTGCTTCCCGGGGCCGAGGCGACGGGGATCGTCCTGAACATCGTGTGCGGCGGGGTCGTGACGGGGACGGTGACGAACGGATCGACGGGAGAGGGCGCCGAGGGCATTCCGGTGACGCTGGTGTCGGGCGACGGTCAGAGCAAGCGAACCACGACGGACGAGACGGGACGATACCGGTTCGCGGGTCTGGCGACGGGACAGTATCTCGTGACGCTGACGTCGTATGGGGTCGAGGGGAGCGAGTCCGTGGAGGTGACGGCCACCGACGGCACGGAAGTGGCGGCGGATCTGTCGTACACGCCCGCGGCGACGCTGAGCGGCGTGCTCAGGACCGGGGATGGACAGCCGGTGCAGGACGGGCAGGTGTCGCTGGTGGAAGACGGCTGGGTGATCGCGAGCACGTCGACGGACGTGAACGGGGCGTATCGGTTCGTGCTGCTTCGAGGCGGGACGTTCCAGGTGCGGGCGAGCTCGAGCTCGGCCACGTTCGGCGACGGTGCAACGGTGGTCGTCAACGAGGGCGACGAGGCGACGGCCGACCTGACCGCCGGCGACGGCGAGGTGGCGGTGACGCTGGAGGGACCAGGCGGGCCGGTGGAAGGGACGTTCAGTCTGCGACTGGTCCGGATCTCCGACGGGCAGACGCTGACATCGGGTGCGGTCGCAGTCGAGGCCGGGATGCCCTATGTTTTCCGGAACCTGTCGGCGGGCGACTACCGCGTGGAAATCCGGGGCGACGGACTGGGCGGGCAGGGGACGATCAGTGCGGCCGGCAGCGGAACCACGCCTCTGACGGTCACGCTGGAAGAGCAGTATGCGCTCAGCGGGCAGGTCACGGACGAAGACGGGGAGCCGCTGGGTGGGACGTGGTTGTCGCTTATCACGTCGGGAGACGGCCGCGTCGTCGGGACGGGAATCTCGGATGCAGAGGGCTTCTACGAGATCGAGAACGTGGCGCCTGGGACGTACGATCTGGTGGCGTACCTGGACGGCTGCGCGACGGTCCTCGTCAGCGGCGTGGTCGTGAGCGGAACGCAAGTGCTCAACGTGAGGATGGTGGCCAGCACGACGGAGTTGACGGGACGACTGACGGGTCCGGACGGGGGGGCGGTGACCGGCGGGGTGGACGTGTACGACGGAGCCGGGCGGCTGATCGGGCAGACTCCAGTGGGGGCCGACGGCGTGTTCCACCTGAGCACGGCGTGGGGAAACGGTCTGACGGTGAAGGCTTCCGCTCCCGGCTGCGGTCTGGTGGTGGTGTCGAACGTAGACGTGCCGGTGGGGACCACGGTTGACCTGGGGACGATCAGTCTTGCCCCGGTGGCGGTCGCTCAGACGTACTCGGCGGAAGAACTGAACGTGGAGGAACTCGGCAAGGAGCAGGCGGGTCCGACGACGACGGAGGCAGGCAAAGAGAGCGGGTACGAGGACGTCGGAGGGCTGCCGGACGGCGTGCGGGACATGAACTCCGACCCGGCGGAGGGATACCCCAGCTATCTGGACGAGATCCTGGAAACGCTGGGAGACCAGGAGAAGTCGCCGGACCACGTGGGCCTGGGTGATTTCTCGCTGGATGCGGAGTGCATCGGGGCCTGCGGGAGTCTCTACGCACGACTGGTCAACACCGTGAACGTGGAGGAGGCGTGGTGGGAAGCGGTGGAGGCGAAGGACGATGCGCTGGACCAGTATGCGAACATCGCGATGGGACTGTTCGCGTGCGAAGTGGCGCAGTCGGCGTCGTACCTGGCGACGGCGGTGGGGACATGCTACGGGATCGCGGCATTCCTGGGCTCGGCGGCAGCGGCGGGGGCGCTGGAACTGTCGGCCAGCTGGGCCATCGCGAACGGGTTCGCGGGGGTGGCCAACGCGCTCTGGAGCGCCGGGAACTGGATTTACGACTCGGTGGTGTATGCCACCGATCCGAAGGGTTCAGCGGGACAACTGACGAGCGCGTTGACGGCGATCAACGGTCAGTCTCAGGCCATTCTCTACGGGGGGGACGCACTGCGGGACGCGATTGAGAAAGCCCAGGGGACGTCATCAGGCACGCCGAGCTACGGGTGCGGGATCCTGCTGGGGGCCTGGGGTCTGTATGCGGGCCTGCAGGGGTTCATCGACAGCATCACGCTGAAGAACACGATCAGCGCGCTCAACGATCTTGACAACGAATGGGCAGGCTACAAGCTCAACCTGTCACGGTATCAGGACAACGTGGCCAGGGCGAACGTGCTTCTGAACGAGTTCAACTCCTGCCAGCAGAACTGCAAGAACGATGACAACAAGGACAACGAGGACGCGAAGAAGCCGGCGAAACCCGCCGTGCCGGCGGACCCGAACGACATCGTCGGTCCCACGGGCACCGGAGACGAAAGGTGGGTGGCGGCGTCACGGACGATGAGGTACATGATCCGCTTCGAGAACGATCCGACGTTGGCGAACGCACCGGCCCGGGTGGTGCGGATCACGCAGCAGCTCGATTCGGACCTGGACTACCGGACGTTCCGGCTGGGGGACTTCTCCATCGGCTCGCTGCTGGTGGACGTGCCGGACAACGTGTCGACCTACCAGACGCGTCTGGACCTGAGGGCGACGCGAGGCGTGTACGTGGACGTTGCAGCGGGCATCGACATGCGCACGGGGGAGGCGTTCTGGCTGTTCACGTCGCTGGATCCGCTGACCGGGGCGACGCCTCAGGACCCGATGCTGGGCTTCCTGCCGCCCAACCAGGATTCGCCCGAAGGACAGGCGTACGTGACGTACACGATCAAGCCCAAGGCGACGGCGCAAACCGGGGACGTGGTGGAAGCGAAGGCGACGATCACGTTCGACAGCAACGAGCCGATCGACACACCGGCGACATTCAACACGCTGGACGCCGCGGCTCCGACCACGCAGGTCAATCCGCTGTCGACGCCCGATGCCGACGGACTGATGCGGGTCTCCTGGAGCGGGCAGGACGACGAGGGAGGATCGGCGTTCGACGCGTACACGATCTATGTTTCGGACAACGGGGGAGAATTCACGCCCTGGCTGGTGGACACCACGATGACGCAGGCGGCGTTCGCCGGCGAGGAAGGCCATGTGTATGCGTTCTACAGCGTGGCACGGGATCGTGCGGGGAACCTCGAAACGGATCCGGATGTGCCCGACGCCTCGATGACGATTCCGGCGGCGCCGACGGTCCTGTCCGTCATGGTCGGCAACGGATCGCCCCAGCGGTCGTCGGTCGAGAGCCTCACGGTCACCTTCGACCGTCCCGTGACGTTCGATGCCGGCGCCATGCGCGTCGTGCGCTCGGACGAACTGGAGATTGCCGTGGCGGTCGTCAATCCCTCGAGCGACCAGAAGACCTGGGTGCTGACTTTCAGCGGCGCAGGCACCTCGGGTGGCGGTCTCCTGGACGGAATGTATGAACTGCGCGTCGCGGCCGGTCTCGTTCACAGCCTCGACGATCTCACGATGGCAGCGGACTATGTGTTCGGCTTCCACCGCGCGTTCTGTGACACGAACGGCGACACGATGGTAGACGGCATCGAGCTGGCGATCTGGCAGCAGCATTATGACCCGCTCGGGCTGAATCCGTCCAACGGTCCGGACACGGGTGATTGGAACAGCGACGGACGTGTCGACGGTCGGGATCTGGCCCTCTGGCAGCAGAACTACGACACGTTGGGTATATTCGAGGTCCTTCCAACGGTCAGCCCGGCGCCCGTGGCGCCCGTGCAAAGCTCCCCAGACCAGACATCCAGCGAAGTACCACCAGCCCAGGAGATCGCCCCGGTTCAAGCCTCGACAGAGCCCGCGCCGTCAACAACTCCCGCTTTTGGAGAGATCTCGCTTCCCGCAGCCTCAACGGCATCTGAGGACACATCCAGCTTCGTCCAGATTGCCGTGAAGCAGCAGGCCGAGCCGCCATCACAAACGCTCGGCGAAACATCTGCCGCAGACGCGTCTCAATCGTCCGCACGGCGCGAGCACGTGACGGTATTCGTGTCCATGGGGGTGGCGGACCTGATGTGGATGTCGCCGGAGACCGACGCCGCTTCCGGAGTCAAGCCGTCAGCCATTGACGCCTCGGGAGCTGGAAGCCGAGCCGCGCTCACGGAGAAGACGTCATCCTCCTGGCGCCCGTTCATCAGTCACGCACACAGAGCCGCCGCACGCGACCTCCTGGCTGACGATGGCCCGGTAGACCTCCTGCTGCTGACTGAACTGAGGGGACCGCTGGGGACATGAGAGGTTCGAATCCTCTCGGGCGTACCAGAAACTGAAAAGACGGTCTCCTCCCGGGGGACCGTCTTTCATTTTGACGCAGGTCACACAAGTGAATACGATAAGGTTGCGGATGCCGGCACATCGCAAGAGATGTGTTCGGCAGAGACCTGGACCGATGCGGACAGAATGATCCTGAGCTTGCACTTTCGGGATTGACGGGGAAAGCATCATGCCGGAGCCGATGGTCATCGATGCGGATGGGAAAATCGTCACCGTCCGACTGATGGACGACGCATGGATCATCAACCAGTGCGCGGGCGGACATCCGTTCCGACCGAGACCCGGCATCGTCTGGAAGAATGCCGACCGCTGCGCCATGCTTCCGGAAATCCCCGGCGACCGGTTCCGAGACTGCCTGCGCGAGACGAAAAACCGTTTCGGCAATTGTGCCGTCGTCGCCTGGCACGACGGCCGCGTCCTGGGACACCTGGTCTGGATGCCGCGTTCAAAGGCTCGCGAAGTCCGCGCCGCGGGCTGGCCGTTCTTCGGTCCGCCGACGGAAGATGAAGGCGTGCTCGTCGTGATCAACCTGGCGTTCTGCTCCCTGAGCGGTCACGAGTTCCGCCGCAAAGGCGTCGGCCGCGCCATGGTGAACCTGATGACGACGTGGGCCCGGGAGAACGCCTGGCGCCCCATCGAGGTCTACGAGACGACGGGGGGACTGTTCCCCCGCGACGGGCTCGATTGGTGCATCCCCCCCGCACCGTTCTGGAAAGGACGGGGTTTCACCGTCTGCGCGCATCGTCCGCAGGCGTACACCGACGAGATGCTCGCCGAGCTGTTGGCCGACAATCCCCGCGGCAGCGAGCAGGAGCAGGCCGAGAAGCGGCGGATCATCGCGGCGATCCGTGCCGGCCAGATCGACGAATCCCGAATGGGCCGCTTCGACCTCCGGCTCGACCTGTAACCGAAGCCTCCACTATCTCGAAAAAAACAAGGAGCCCCGCGAAGGGCTCCTTGTTTTTTTGTCACGATCCCCGGCGCAGCACACGCCGGGCCTTTCCTACCACCGGTAATACCGGTACGGATCATCCAGTTTCACCGGCTCATCCAGGTACAGTCCCGTCAGCCAGCGCGTGTCCGTGCCGCCGCGGCGCTTGAGCAGCGACGCCTTCAGTCCGCCCGCCTGTCGCACGTCGTTCACTTTCACCGCCAGAACGTTCCGACCGGGTTTCAGGGTTCCCTTGGCCAGGGTGTACCGTCGGACCGCCGCGTAATAATCCCGCGGGTTGGTCTGCTGCGTGATCGAACCGACGAACTTCCCGTTCACGTAGGTCCAGTCCTCGTCATCCACCGCACCCAGGACCAGCGTCACCTCCTGGCCTGCCAACTCCGCCGGAACGTCGAACGTCAACCGGTACAGGAACAATCCGTCCAGGTTGATCAGGTCGGCGAACTGGTTCTCCCACATCCCGGGCACCTGGATGTCACGCCAGCCGCTCTCGTCGAACACCGGCTTCTCCCAGTCCGCGGGCGGCTCCTTCTTGCCCAGCGGAAGTCCCTTCCACACCTTCGGCAGAAGCAGGTCCGTCTCGCCCGCTTCCAGCCAGATCACGTTCGGGACGTCTTCCAGCATCGCCCGTGCCGGAAGCGGCTCCGCAAAGTGCTTCAGCAGCGTGCCCTCTCCCGCCACCCCCATATTCGCCAGGATGCGCGTCATCGTGAAGCTCCAGCGACGGTACGACGTCTTGACGTTGTAGTCCTTGGCGTAATCCACCCGCCACGGCACCAGCTGCAGCAGGACCACGTTGCTCCCCTCGACCTGAGCCAGCACCCCGTCGGCGAACGTCTTCGCTCCGCCCGTCACCAGCGGCACCTGGGACGCGACCCATTTGTCCGTTTCTTGCGCCTTGGTCAGGCGGCTGTACACGTCCGCCGGTCCCACACCGGCAAGCAGACTCTCCGCCGACGTCGGCGCAAAAGACCCCGCAATGTAATCCGCCTTCTTCGTCGTCACCCCCAGGGGCACGAACGTGTTCGCGTCTTCTGACTCCAGTCCCACCATCAGCAGCCGGCCGCCCGCCTTCACCCACGCCTGAACCGCCTTGGTGTCGGCGCCCGCCGCCTTTCCCCAGCCCGGTCCCACCACCAGCACGTCCTCCGCCTTCAGTACCCCGCCCCTGTACTCCTTCACCGTCAAGCCCGCAGCCTCCAGGTGTTTCTTCCCCGCGGGCTCGCCCGCGTAGAGCACCGTCCGTCGCTCGCTCGGCTTCCACGCCGAGACGTACCCCAGCAGGTTGCTCGTCAAACGCTGGGCCGCCGGGTCGGTCTCCGTGCGACCCGTCACGTCGAGCTGACAGAACAGGACCATCCCCTTCCCTTCGCGATACTCCAGCAGCGGCGCGTATTGCAGTGAGAACCCGCAATCCACCAGCGGCAGGAAATCACCCGTCGTCGGCTTCTCGATCAGCACCGTGGCCACACTCCCCCGGCAGCCCACCCGCCATGCGCGGTCCGCCATGAAGCCGCACCACGACATCTGCGGATACTTGTCCGGGTCCGTTGTCGGGACCGTCAGTCGTGCCGGCACCGTCGTCCCCTCCCCGCGCCAGTCGTGGAGGTTTTCCTGACCCAGGCCCGCCAGCACCGGATGACCCGCCACGCGTCCGAACACCTGTCTCAGACAGTACTCCTGGGTCCGGAAGCCCAGCCGCTGCTCCAGCACCTCGTTGGTCTGCTCGAACACGATCACCTTCAATCCGTCGCGCACCTGCGACAGGTCCAGCTTCGGCTCCGCCAGCGTCAGCGCGTGCTTGCCGATGATGAGCACGTCCAGTCCCGAAAGGCCCTTTTCCGGGTTGATCCGCCGGTACGTCACGCCCATCTCATCCAACAGTTGTGACGTCTCGCCTTTCGGGTCATACAGTCCCACCGTTCCCCGCACCGTCGGCTTCGTCGCCGGCGCCACCACGTGGATCACGAACGTGTCCTCCTGGACCTCGCCCGTGTTGAACTTCGCCGTCATCGTCAGCGTGCAGTTCCCCGGCTTCACGTCCTTGCCCAGCGTCGCCTCCACGGGGATGCGTGCCTGTTCTCCCGTGGCCACCGTCACCTTCGCCGCGCCCTTGAGCGCCTCGCCCGAGTCCAGCGTCCAGCTCACGTCGCAGTCCACCGTCCGGCGCGAATTGTTGATCACGATCACCTGTTTGCGCACCGTCTCGCCCGCCGTGAAGTTGTGGTCCAGGCTCGTGAACGCTTCGGACTTGCCCGCGATGCTCGCCAGCAGCGGCTGGTTGTAGCGGATCTGCGCCTGGCCTTCCTTGTTCGGGCTCCAGTCGGCATCCTCGTACCCGATGTCCCACCGGTTCGTCCGCACGAAGTCCGGACTGAATCCCGGGCGCTGGATCGCGTCCCAGTCCACCGTCAGCTCCGGGTTCTTCGCGTCCCGACGGAGATTGAACATCGTGTAGTGCGTGTCCCAGTTGTTGAACATCGTCACGCCCCACGTCCGGAACGCCGGGAAGTTCTCCGCGATGTACATCGCCTGCACGCCGGCGACGTTGTCGCCGTCCTTGGCGCGCGCCGATCGCTTCTCATCGTCCGGCATATCGTACGCCGCGTCCCCTCGCCACTGCGCGCCCCATTCCGCCGCGAACCACATGCTGCCGCTTCCACCGTCATTGCGGCTCCACGACCAGTTGATCAGGTAAGGCGCGCCGTATTCCACCAGGAACAGCGGCTTGATCCCCTTCATGGCCCAGTGCTCGTACCAGTCCGACCGTTCCTGGATGGGAACGAAATCCAGGTAGCAGTTCAGCGTGTAGAACCGCATCAGGTTCCCCGACGAGTGATGATACACCGGGCGCGTCCGGTCCAGCTTCCCGATGATCTTCTCCGCCTCCTCCGCCAAGGTCCCCCGCAGGTCCGCACGCATCCGCTTGCCGTCCGGGTCCGGATAGGGGTTGTAGATCCCGTCGATCTTGTCCGGGTCCTGGTCCGCCGTGTACCCCGTCACGTTGTGACTCGTCGCATACATGATCACCGACGGATGGTTCTGCGCCTGGCGAACGTAAAACGCCACGTCCTCGGCGTAGCCGTTCGTCCGGTCCGCGTTCGGCTTCTCCCAGTCGTAATCCCCGAACTCCGGCTGCGACAGGCACACCAGCATCCCCTTGTCGTCGGCCGCCTTGAACACCTCCTCGAAACTCATGTGGGCGCCCACCACACTCGAATAGTTGTGCGTGTACGCCGTGTTGATCCCGATCCCCTGGAATCGGCGGATGAACTTGCACGCCCCCTCGTAGCTCGCCCCGTACGCGCTCACCTCGCCCACGTCCAGCGGACAGCCGTACAGGTAGATCCGCGTCCCGTTCAGCCGAACGTCCTTGCCGTCGATCCAGAACTCACGGAACCCGAACCGCACCTTCCGGAACTCGTCCAGCACCTTCCCGTCGGCGTCCAGCAGACTCAACTTCAGGTCATACTGGTTCCCGGGCGTGTTCAGGTCCCACAGCTTCGGCGCCTGCCACGGGTTGCTGAAGCGGATCCGTCCTCCCTGGACGTCCGCCGAGCCGAACACCCCGCTCTGCACCGTCTTGGCCACCGTGTCCCCGTCCATCACCTCCCCACGCAGCATGTATTGCTTCCCCGCTTCCAGTCCTGCCAGGGCCGTCTCCAGGGTAATCTGCCACTCCCGCACCGACGTCTCCACCTTCACGTCATCCACCCGTGCTCCCCTCGGCGTCCCGTCCAGGTACACGTCCCCGCACAATCCACGGAAGTCCCGTCCGCCCCTCGGCTTGATCGACAGGATCGACAGCAGCTGCACCTTCCCGGGCGTCACCAGTTCCGTCAGGTCCACCTCGCCCCCGCGCAGCTTGATCTGCCCCGCCAGCTTCCCGTCCAGGTATACCACCGCCGACCGGTGCACGTACTGCGCGTTCAATGTCACGCGCCGTCCCGCCCAGGCCGCCGGGATCACCACCTCCCGCTGATACCAGGCGTACTGCACGTCCGACAGGTTCTTGTCCTTCCAGTTCTCGTGCACGTACGCCGTCTGCGACTCATTTTTCCGGGCCCATTTCGTCCCGACCCACGGCCCGGGCACCTTGAAATATCCCCAGTTGTCCGTCGGGACCACGTCCCCGACCGCGTCCACCGGCTGCCAGCGCCACAGTCCGTTGATGCAGATCCGCTCACGTGTCGGGGTCACCTCCCGCCACGCCTTGTCCATGTCCCACACCGCCTTCACTCCCGCGGGCAATGGCGCGTCGGCTCCCCACGTACACACTGGAACCATCAGCAGCACCGCACACGCCGCCAGACCCAACACCGTCCCCCTCTTCAACATCATCCACCTCCCTGTCGCGTGATGACGTCTTACCAGCGATAATAACGATATGGATCATCCAGCTTCACCGGCACGTCCAGATACAGTCCCGTCAGCCAGCGCGTCGACGTCTCCGTCACCGGCGCCGCCATGTTCGCAAGCAGCTTCGCCTCTCCCGCCACACCCATGTTCGCCAGGATCCGCGTCAGCGCGAAGCTCGAACGACGGAACGTCGTCTTGATGTCGTAGTTCTTCTCATGATCGATCCGCCACGGCGTCACCTGACAGAACACCACGTTCGTCCCCTTGGCTTCCGCCAGCACCCCGTCGCCAACCGGCTCCGCACCGCCCGTCACCAGCGGTACCTGGGACACGACCCAGGTGTCCGTTTCTTTCACCTTGGTCGGACGACAGTACACGTCCGCCGGTCCCACGCCCGCAAGCAGACTGTCCTTTCCCGCCGGAACGAAATACGTCCCGTCGTGGTCCGTCGTGCGGGTCGTCACCTTGAACGGCAGGAACGTGTTGACCTCGTCCGCCTCCAGTCCCACCGCCAGCAGACGTCCGCCGTCTTTCAGCCACGTCTCGATCGCCTTGGCGTGGGCCGCTAAGGCCGCACCACCGCCCGGGCCCACCACCAGCACCTCGTCCGCACCGGGTGCTCCCCCGGCATAAGCCTTCACCTTCAGTCCCGCGGCCTCCAGGTGTTTCTTCCCCGCCTCCTCACCGGCGTAGACCACCGTCCGGCGCACACCCGGCTTCCACGTCGAAACATACCCCAGCAGGTTGCTCACCAGACGTTGCGCCGCCGGATCTTTCTCCGTGCGACCCGTCACGTCCAGCTGGCAGAACAGCACCATCCCCGTCCCCTCGCGATACTCCATCAGCGGGGAATACTGGAGACTGAATCCCCCGTCGAGGATCGGCAGGAAGTTCCCCGTCGTCGGTTTCTCGATCATCACCGACGCCACCGTCCCCTGACAGCCCACGCGCCACACGTGGGAATGCACGAACCCGCACCACGACAGCCCCATCGGGTAATCCTTCGGCTCCTTCATCGGATCATCCAGTCGGGGTCCCACCGTCGTCCCTTCCCCGCGCCAGTCGTGCAGGTTGGCCGCCGTCAAACCGGCCAGCAGCGGCGAATCAGGCACCCGCGCGAAAACGTCGCGCAGTCCATATTCCTGGGCCCGGAACCCGAACCGGTCCTGAAGCACGTCATACTTCTGCTCGAACACGATCACCTTCAGCCCGTCACGCACCCGCGACAGGTCCAGCTTCGGCTCCGTCGTGCTCAGCGCGTGCTTGCCGATGATGAACACGTCGTAGTTCGCCAGGTTGGCGTCCGCGGCCACCTTGCTGTACGTCACGCCCATCTCCGAAAGCAGCTTCGTCGTCTCACCCTTCGGATCGAACACCGCCACCTTCGCCGTCACGGTCGGCTTGGGCGCCGCTTCCGTCACGTCGATCGTGAACGTGTCCTCCTGGACCTCGCCCGTGCTGAACTTCGCCGACAGCTTCAGCTCGTACGCCCCGGGCTTCAGATCCCCGGGCAGCGCAAAGCTCGCGGGGATCCGCACCTGCTCTCCCGCCTCGATCGTCGCCATCTGGCTCCCTTTGATCGCCTTGGGCAGCTTCAGCGTCCACGAGCAGTCGCACGCCACGCTTCGACGCGAATTGTTGATTATGATCATCTGTTTCGTGACCGTCTCGCCCGCCGTGAAGTTGTGGTCCTGGCTGGTGAACTTCTCGGGCTTCCCCGCGATGTAGGCCAGCAGCGGCCGGGCATAGCGCAGAATCGCCTCGCCCTGGGGCGTCGTCGTCCAGTCCGAATCCTTGTACGCGATGTCCCAACGTCGCGACCGGATGAAGTCCACGCTGAAGCCGGGTCGCTGAATCGCGTCCCAGCCCACCTTGACGTCCGGGTTGCTCGCGCCTTCCTTGGCGAAGAACACCGTGTAATGCAGGTTGAAGTTGTTGAAGCTCGTCAGTCCCCATGTCCGGAACGCCGGGTAGTTCCGCGAGATATACTTCGCCTGCACCCCCGCCATGCTTTCCGAATGATAAGGCCGATCATGGTTCCGGTCCGCGTCGTTGAGGTTATACGCCGCGTCCCCGCGGAATTGAGCACCCCACTCCGTCACGAACCACCCTTTGCCGTCGTCGTGCCGGCCCCAGGCCCACGTCACCGTCAGGGGCGGGCCGTATTCCGCGATCACCAGCGGCTTCACACTCTTCGTCGCCCAGTGCTCGAACCAGTCCGACCGCTCCTGGATCGGCGCCCAGTTCAGATAGAAGTTCACCGTGTACACCTGGGGCATGTTGCACGAGTGGTGGTGCGTGATCAGCCGCGTGTTGTCCAGCTTCTGAACCATCGCTTCGATCTTGAGTGCCGCGACCCCCTTCACGTCGCTGCGGAAAAGTTTCCCTTCCGGGTCCGGATAGGGGTTATAGATTCCATCGAGCTGGTCCGGGTTCTGCGACTGGTTGTACGACGCCTTCCCCGTTGGCCAGTAGAACGCCACCGACGGATGATTCTCCACCCGCCTCACGTAGTACTCCACGTCCTTGGCGCACTGTGTCTCCCATCCCGAGTCCGGACGACTGTACCGGTAGCTGTTGAAGTTCGGCATCGAGAACGCGACCAGCATCCCCTTGTCGTCGCACGCACGCAGGATCTCCTCGAACGACATGTGTGTGCCCGTTTCGGTGGTATAGTTGTGCGCGTAGGTCAGGTTCGCCCCGACCCGCTTGTAGCGTTCCACCATCTTGCACGCCGCGTCCTAGCTTGCCGAATACGCGCTCCCCTCCCCCAGGTCCAGCGCCGTCGCAAAGAAGTGGACCTTCGTCCCGTTCAACCGGATATCCCGACCGTCGATCCAGATCTCCCGGAAGCCGAACCGCGCCGGACGGAACTCGTCCAGCACTTTTCCGTCCGCCGCCTGAAGCCTCAGCTTCAGGTCATACTGGTTCTCAGGCGTGTCCGTGTCCCACAGTTTTCCCGGGTGCCACGGATTGCTGAACCGGATCCGTCCCCCCTGGACGTCGTTCGCCCCGAACGCCTCGCTCCGGATCGTGTTCACCACCTTGCCGCCGTCCAGCAGATCGCCCACAAGCTGATACCGCTTGCCCGCCGTCAGCGACGTCACCGCGGCGTCCACCGTGATCTCCCACTTCCGAACCGACGTCTCCACCTTCACGTCGTCGATCCGCTCGCCCTTCGATGTCCCCTCCAGGTACACGTCGCCGCACAGTCCGCGGAAGTGCCTCTGTCCCTTGCGTACGAACATCGACAGCACCTGCTTCTGTCCAGGCACGCACAATGCCGTCAGATCCACCGTGCCCCCGCGCTCCGTGATCTCGCCCGCTTTCTTCCCGTCCAGGTACACCACCGCCGAGTTGTTCACGTACTGCGTCTCCAGCACGATCCGCCGACCCGCCCACGTTGCCGGAACCACCACCTCCCGCTGATACCACGCCTGGTCCGTCTTCTCCAGGTCCGCTCGTCTCCAGCTCTCGTGCGCGTAGACCGCCTGGGCTTCCGCGTCGCGTCCGCCCTTCATTTTCGGCCACGGACCCGGCACCTTGAAATAACCCCAGTTGGCCTCCGGAACCGTCTCCGTCGCCTCCGTCACGGGCTGCCAGCGCCACAGCCCGTTGATGCAGATCTGCTCGCGCGTCGGGGTCACCACGTGCTGGGCCTTGTCCATGTCCCAGACGGCCTTAACTCCTTGAGGCAGAACCGCTTCCTGCGCCCACAATGGCCCCTGCCCTGCCATCCAACACACGAGCACAAACCCGAACATCACGCCCCATCTTTCCCGACGCATGGTCCCCTCCTTGCTCAGTACACAATCTCTCTCCGGCTCACCCGTTAAATAAAGGTTGCACAAATCATCTTTTTCTTGCGCAGATTCCCCCCGCCCGCTGTCCTTGTGGACACGGACAGTCTTCCCCGCTCCAATACATACACACACCCCAGCCACCCCCCAACTACCACATGAAAATCGCGCGCAGCACGTTATACTCGCCCCACCTTTGATCCGATGCTTACCGTTCATGGAGAACCGACAATGTCCATTATCGTCCCGCCCTCAGGCGACTTCAACGCCTGGACCCGAGTCCACCCCGCCCTCCTTGCCATCGATTGGGACGGAACCTGCAAAGACACCATGAGCGCCAAATGGCGACAGGGTTTCAACCTCGCCGTGCCCAAGGTCTGGCCCGCTCTCACCCCCTATCAGGACCGCATCGACGAGCTCTGCTATCAACTCAACCTCGCCCCGGGCGCCGTCACCGCCAACCGCTTCCTCATGCTCCGAAGAATGATGAACATCTGGAAGGACGAGGGCATGCCCGTCCCCGACCTCGCTGGTTTCCCGAAGGCTGTCGAGCACGTCGAATCCTCCGGACTCAGCCACTCCGTCAACACCTACCGTTCCCTCATGGACCGCTTCGGCTTCGACGACGCCCCCCTGCGCTGGTCCGACGTCTCCGACGACTTCATCGCCCAGGCCTCCCGAACCGCCCCCATCTTCCCCAACTGTCGCGAGACCCTCTCCCGCTTCGCCGATCGCGCCGATATCGTTGTCGTTTCCGCCGCCAAGAACAAAGCCGTTGCCGACGACCTCGTCAACGACGACATGGAGCACCTCTTCCAGGCGCTTCTCGCCCAGGATTTCCTCCCCAAGAAGGGCACGCTCACCGGACTGGCCAAAAAGTACGACCGTGTCCTCTTCATCGCCGACGGCAAGGGCGACATGGCTATTGCCGCCACCGTCGGGGTCCAATCCTTCGAAATCCGCCTCGGCGAGGAAGCCCAGTGCTGGATTGAGGTCCGCGACGTCATCAAGGACTTCCTGAAGCAGGCCTGAGCCCCCCCCGACCCTTGAATGGGCCTGAGTCCCGGCCCTTTGGGGCGCTTTCTGCCTTTCTGTCCGAACTTTCCGTCGTTTTTCGACCGCCCAAACGTCTGTCCAAGGGAGTCGGCCGTCCCGGTTGACCCGGGATGTCGACCTCATCCCCTCTGAAGACACGAAAGGACGGATCGAATGAGCCGGAAAACGCGTACCGCTGCCCTTCTGCTGACCTTGTCCACTATGCTGCTGGGGGCCTTCTCCCTCCCCGTTTTCGCCCAGGACGTCCCCGCCGCCCCCAAAGCCGCCAATGCCACCGAAGCCATTCAGCGGGGCCTCGCCTACCTGAAAACCCACCAGGCCGAGGATGGCGCCTTCCGAGGGGGACGCCCCAATCCCGCCATGGACATCGGCATCACCTCCCTCGTCCTCGAAGCCTTCGCCAAGTCCCCCGAAGCGCTCCGAAAGGACGCCGCCCCCGCACTCGATAAGGCCGCCGCCTTCCTCCTCGCCCAGCAGAAAACCGATGGCGGCATCCGGGGTGAGATGCTCGGGACCTACACCACCTCCATCGCGCTCGTCGCCCTCAAAGCCCACGACGGCGCCAAATACAAGGACCAGATCGACCGTGCCGTCGCCTACCTCAAGGCCCAGCAGTGCACCGCCGCAAACGGCTACGATCCCAAAAAAGACGTCGTCTATGGCGGCTACGGCTATGGCGGAACGGAAGGACGTGCCGACCTCTCCAACACCCAGATGGTCCTGGACGCCTTCGAAGCCGCCGGTCTCAAAAAGGACGATCCCACCTATAAGGACGTCCTCGTTTTCCTCAACCGCTGCCAGAATAACTACGAAACCAACGACCAGGCCTTCGCCGGAACCGACGGCGGCGGAATCTACAACCCCGCCGGCTCACGGGACATGGAATACACCAAGCCCGACGGCACCAAGGGACTCCGCTCCTACGGCTCCATGACCTACGCTCTCCTCAAAAGCATGATCTACGCCGACCTCAAGAAGGATGATCCCCGTGTCGTCGCCGCACTCGGCTGGATCCGTGCCAACTACACCCTCGACGAAAACCCGGGCGTCGGACAGGCCGGTCTCTACTACTATTATCACACCTTCGCCACCGCACTCACCGCCTTCGGCGAGGACACCCTCACCGACGACAAGGGGAAAAAGCACGACTGGCGCAAGGAGCTCGCCGCCAAAATCATCTCCCTCCAGCGTCCCGACGGAAGCTGGGTCAACCCCACCCGTGACCGCTGGGGCGAAAACGACCCCGTCCTCGTCACCGCTTACTCCATCCTCGCCCTCCAGTACACCCTCGACACCAAACCGACCCATTGAAACCCGTCCCACAGGAGAGCCTGATATGAAGTCCGCGGAAACGTCGCACGCCCTGGAGGTCCGGAACCTGACCAAGTGCTTCCGTCACGGCGCCACCGTCGTCGATGCCGTCTCCAACGTCTCTCTCACCCTCGACAGGGGCGACTTCGTCGCCGTCAT
>CAZVTD010000018.1:0-25522 GCA_964629945.1 uncultured Planctomycetota bacterium
TTGCTGAGACGTCGGCGCCGCCGGAAAAGTTTCCTTGTGACCGCACTGCTCTTCGTGCTCGTGCTTCCTCCCGGGGTGCCCCTGTGGATGGTGGGGCTGGGGATGGCGTTTGCGGTGCTGGTGGGCATGGAAGTCTTCGGGGGAACCGGCCGACAGATCGTCAGTCCGCCTCTCCTGGGCTTGACCTTCCTGATGTTGTCCTATCCCGCGGCAATGACCGGGGCGTATCTCGAACCTGGAAGCGGGTTCACGTCGGACCATTCGTCCCAAAACGAGCGGGTTTTGACCCCGGTGATGGAGGCCCGCCGGGGACAGACCGTTTCTTTGGGAAAGATGATGCTCGGACAGGTCCCCGGCAGCGTGGGCGAGACGACCGGCGTGGTGGTGATTGCCGGCGGGATTCTCCTGCTGGCGGTGGGGGCGGTGGACTGGCGCATCGCTGCAACGTCCCTGGCGGCGTTCCTGTTGACGGAGCTGATTGTCGGACCTCTGCCGGGTGGGGCGGCATTGCCGATGGGCTGGCACGTCGGGACGGGAGGGATCCTGCTGGGAGCGATGTATCTGGCCACTGATCCCGTCACCAGTCCCGGGACCGGATGGGGACGCGTGGGGTTCGGGCTCCTCATTGGGGCGGGGGCGATGCTGCTGAGGCGATTCTCCATGACCCCCGACGAGATGGGGGTTGCGATCCTGGCCGGGAACGTGCTGGTTCCTTTCCTGGATCGGTTGGGCGGGGTCGGAAGGGGGAACACCTCATGAAGCAGAAGCACGGACGGTTTTATACGCTGGGGTATGCGGCGGCTGTTGGTGCGGTGTGCGCCGCCGTGCTGACCGCGGCACACCAGTTCCTGGGACCTTACCAGGTGGAGAATGCCAACGCCCGGAACGTTCGGGGCGTGCTGGAGGCTTTGGGCGTTCCGGGGGCCGAGGGGATGTCGATGGAAGCGGCATCCGACCTGTGGGCGGCGAGGGTTCGCCAGGAACAGCACGGGACGATGACGCTCTATCAATATATGGAAGGCGGGAAGGTCGCCGGGTACGCGGTCCGGTTTTCGGGACGCGGCTACACGGCTCCCATCAAGGGGTTCATGGGATTGGAGCCGGATCTGAAGACGATCCGGAAGGTGGTCATCACGTATCACGCGGAGACGCCCGGACTGGGGGGACAGGTCGGGTCGCGGGAGTTTCTTGCGGGATTCCAGGCCAAGCAGGTGGACGGACTGAAACTTGTGCGGGCAAGACGCCCGCTCGGTCCGAACGAGGTGGACGCCATCACCGGGGCCACCATCACCAGCACCAAGTTCCAGGCGATTCTGGACGAAACAACCAGGGGCATCGTGCAGGCGAGACCAGACGATGAGCGATGATTACGAACTCGTTTCCGATCCGGGGCTGATCGGCACGGAGGGCACCCAGGGGGCGCGGACCACCCTCGTGGACGGGCTCTGGCGGCGCAACGCCATCACCGTCCAGGTGCTTGGGCTCTGCTCCGCACTCGCCGTCACGGCTCGCGTTGAGACCGCGCTGGTCATGGGAATCACGGTGACGGTGGTGTGTGCCCTCTCCGGGGTTTTCATCTCGCTCCTGAGAGGGCTCACCCCCAGACGAATCCGTCTGATCACGTGGGTCAGCATCATCGCCACCTTCGTCATCCTCGCAGACCAGATATGCAAAGCGCTCTGGTGGGAGATTTCCATGGAGCTGGGGCCCTACCTTGCACTGGTGATCACGAACTGCATCCTCCTCGGCCGCGCGGAGAGTTTCGCTTCCAGGCACCGCCCGGTCCTTGCCGCGCTGGACGGGATCGCATGCGGACTCGGCTATGCCGTCGTGCTGGTTTTGGTGGGCGTTATCAGGGAACTTCTGGGGAGCGGACAGGTCGAGTTGACGCGTCTGGTTGGTCGGCCGGTCGTGATCCGTCTGTGGGAAGGCTACCCGGCCAATGATTTCCTGCTTTCCGCTGCCGGGGCGTTCATGGTGCTGGGTGTGCTGGTGGCCTGCTTCAACTGGACCAGGGCCCGGAGGACCCGTGATGCATGAGTGGAACTGGATCGTCATCCTCCTGACGGCCGCCTTCACCAACAATATCATGTTCTTCCGCTTCCTCGGGCTGTGTCCCTTCGCGGCCTGCTCGCGACGGATGGACACGGCACTTGGATTGGGACTGGCGGTTGCCTTTGTCACCACCTGCACGGCAGGGCTGAATTATCTGCTGCTCCAGTACGTACTGAAACCGGCCGGGCTGGAATATCTCGAATACCTCCTCTTCATCGCGGTGATCGCCGCCTTCGTTCAGCTCATCGAGATGGTGGTGGAACGTTTCTTCGCCCGGCTGTACTACGCGTTGGGCATTTTCCTGCCGCTCATCACCGTCAACTGCGCCATCCTTGGGGCCACGCTTTTCATGGTGATGGAGGACCTCTCTTTCGTGCAGTCGCTCGCCTATGGTCTGGGTTCGGGAGCCGGTTGGCTGCTGGCCATTCTTTTGATGTCCGGACTGCGCGAGCGTGTCGTCGAGGTGGAGACACCCTTTCCACTTCGTGGGGTGCCCCAGGTGCTGATTCTCACGGGCATCCTTGCCATGATCTTCCGACGCGTCGTCGAGATGGGGTTGGCCGCATGAGTTACGTGATTTCCATCCTCCTTCTGAGCGGGACCCTCGTGGTGTTCGCGGGGCTTCTGCTGCTGGTTGAACGCCGCCTGCTGAATTATGGAACCTGTCGAATCCGGATCGAGGGACGTCCCGATGCCATCGAGGTGGAGGGGGGGCAGGACCTTTTGAGTGCGCTCAGCGGCGAGGGAATCTACGTCCCCAGTCTTTGTGGACGACGGGGAACCTGCGGATACTGCCGCGTGACGGTCCTTTCCGGGGGCGAACCGGTCCTTCCCGCCGAACTGCTTTATCTCAGCTCCCGGGAGATCGAAAAGGGAACACGGCTGGCCTGCCAGGTGAAGGTGCGCGGGGATCTTCAGGTCCGTCTGAACGAATCCCTCCTGCAGGCACAACGTTATCACGCACGGGTCAGCAGCGTCCTGCCGTTGACCGCGACGGTCCGGGAAATCCGTCTGCGGCTGCTCGATCCTTCCGGCATATCGTTCCATGCCGGTCAGTACATCCAGGTCGCCATTCCCCTTGGCGAGGACCAGCAGGTCTGGCGAGCGTACTCCCTGGCCTCACCCACCTGGGAGACGACCGAACCCGCCCTCGATGTCGAACTCGTCCCCGGCGGCGTCGGGTCCAGCTATCTGCACCAGCTCCAACCCGGAGACGAGGTGACCTTCACCGGTCCCTATGGCGAGTTCAAGCTTAACGAAGACCCGAACGTGGAGATCCTCTGCGTGGCGGGAGGATGCGGTCTGGCGCCGATGAAAAGCATCATCTACACGGTGCTTGAACGCTGGCCCGAACGCAAGTGCCTGCTATTTAACGGGATACGGAACTCCGGAAGCGCCTTCCACGTGGCGGCCTACCAGAAACTGGCCCAGGACCATCCCCAGTTGAGCGTGGTGGTTGCGGTTTCCGATTCCGAGCGGGAAGCCGAACGGGCCGGGGCGAAGTATGGGATGATTCACGACGTGATTCAACGCGAACTGGCCCCGGGAGTTCCCCGCCAGGCGTTCGTGTGTGGACCGGAAGAGATGGTCGACGCGGTGTGTGATGTGCTCGAGCAGAAAGGCGTAAAAGATATCTGGACGGACCACTTATGACGAAAAACGCGAATATCACAAAGAGGTTTGTGTAAGGAAGATTTGACCGACCATGGCTGGGCTCCTACAATGGTGTATTCGTAGTTTGCGCTCAGGTTTTGGTGTTGTTCTCATCACAATTGTGATCCTGGAATTCCCGGGAGGTGCGGCTCATAGGGTGACGCAATATCTTCAGGCATAACCAGTTCGGGAGGGGAAACATGTCTCAGGAAGGGATGGGGCGTGCCGAAGCGATGATCGGGCGGCTGCGCGAGTGCTACGCCGGACTTCGACGGAACATTGGTCAGGTCATCGTCGGACAGGAGCAGGCACTGAAGTTCCTGACCACGGGGCTGATGTGCGGGGGACACATGTTGATGATCGGCGTTCCCGGACTGGCCAAGACCCTTATGGTCAAGACGCTTTCCGAGACCCTCGGCTGGCGGTTCCATCGCATCCAGTTCACCCCTGACCTCATGCCCGCGGACATCACCGGCACCGAAATCCTCCAGAGCGACGAGAGTGGCACGCGGCGTGACCTCGTTTTCCATCACGGTCCCATTTTCGCCAACTTTATTCTGGCCGACGAAATCAACCGCACGCCTCCCAAGACCCAGGCCGCCCTGCTGGAAGCCATGCAGGAGCACGCCGTCACCGTCAATGGGCAGACCTATACGCTCGAACCGCCCTTCGTTGTGGTCGCAACGCAGAACCCCATTGAGCAGGAGGGAACTTACCCCCTGCCCGAGGCCCAGCTGGACCGCTTCATGCTGAGCATCCACATCGGCTATCCGGAGCGTGCCGAAGAACTTGAGATCGCCGGGAGACCGCCGCGAATGATCATTCCGACGATGGAGAAGGTCGCCTCCGCCGAGGAGTTCCAGGGTTACGTCGAGGTCATCGAGAACGCCCCCGTCTCCAGACACGTGATCGAATATGCGGTGTCGCTGACGACGGCCAGCCGTCCCAAGGATCCGGCGGCCGACGAGTACGTGCGCAACTACGTCAGCTGGGGTGTGGGGCCGAGATGTACACAACATCTGGTGATGGCGGCCAAGGCTTCGGCGATCCTCGACGGTCGTGCTGCGCCGGAGGTCCGGGACATCCGCGAAATGGCCCTGCCCGTTCTGCGTCACCGCATCCTTCCCAACTACAACGCTTTGGGCGAGGGACTGGACTCCACCGACATCGTCAATCACCTGCTTGCGACCGTGGGCGAGCCCGTGCGTGCACGTTGAGGACCGGCTCCACTCGTTCTGAAGGGGGAGGAGCATGCCGAAGTTCAACCACCCGTATCTCGACCTGGCGCGCATGGAGATGCTCAAGCGTGTCCGGCTGAAACCCCGAGGCGCCGCCGAGGGGACGTTCGCCGGTCCCCACAAGTCCAACTATCGCGGGACGGCGGTCGAGTTTGCCGACTACCGGAACTACGTGGAAGGGGATGACATCCGTCTGGTGGACTGGAAGGTCTACGCGCGCACGGACCGGCACTACGTCCGCCTTTACGAAGCCGAACGCAACCTGCTCTCGTATCTGGTGGTCGATACCAGCGGCTCCATGGCGTATGCCGGGACGGTCACCCGCACCCAAGCCAAGCTCGAATATGCCTGCCGGCTTGCGGCCGCCCTGGCCTATCTGGTGGTCAGTGAAGGGGACGAGGTGGGTCTTTCGCTCACCGACGAGCGCGTCCACGCTCACCTGCCAGCCCACGCCAACTGGACCCACCTGGGGACCCTGGTGGAGCACCTCGGAAAAACCCGGGCCGACGGACGCACCGATCTCGGGGCGTGTCTGATGGAGGTTTATCGTCGGATCACCCGTCGAGGGGTGCTGATCGTGCTCAGCGACTTTCTCGCCACGTCCGATTCCCTCTGGAAATCCATGGATCTGTTCCGGCGTTCCCAGTTCGACGTGATGCTCTTCCACGTGGTTCACCCCGAAGAGATCGAGCTTCCCGACGTCCCCATGGCCCGTTTCCACCACACCGAGGGGGAAGGCGGCAGCTTCGATGCGGAGCCCGATGTGGTCCGCGAACTCTATCGCAGGCGGTTCGCCGGCTTCCTGTCCGAGGTCGAGGCCGGGGCCAAGACCCGCGGCTGCGACTGGTACCTTGCACGAACCGACACCGACCCTTACCTGTTCCTGAAACACTGCTTCCTGGCACGAGAGGCGAGACGATAAAGCCATGATCAGCTTCATCCATCCGGTGTTCCTGGCGGGTCTGGCGGGCGTGGGACTTCCCGTGCTCATTCACTTCCTCACCCGTCCGCGTCCCAAGGTGATCCGCTATCCCACCTACCATCTCCTGGTCCAGGCCGGAAGCGGACGGCAGGCCCTGAACCGTCTTCGCACCTGGATCGTGCTCATCCTCAGGACCCTGGCTGTCCTTGCCCTTGTGCTTGCCTTTGCGCAACCTTTCCTCAGAAGTCCGGGCTCCAACATCGAGCCCGGGCAGCCTCGCCGAGTCGTCGTGGTGGTGGACGGTTCCATGAGCATGCGTGCGGGCGAAGGAGGCGTGCCCATCTTCGCCAAGGCTCGTGCTCAAGCGGCCGACCTGCTGCGCAGTCTTGAACCCGGCAGCGCCGCCGGGGTCATCTTCATGGGGGCCAAGCCCGCTCCCGCGCTTCCCGCACTTTCCACGAACCTCGCTTCGCTCCACGAGAATCTGGCCAAGGCCGAAGCCACACTGGAGAAGGGTGATGCCGCCGCGGCGCTGGCGTTGGCCGAGCGCATGCTCGCAGGGGACGGAGCCATTTACGTTTTCAGCGACTTCCAGCGCACCAACTGGGCCTCGGTCGACCTCCAGCAATACAAGGGGGTCACGTTCTTTCTGCGACCCGTCGTCAAGACGGGTCTCGACAACGTCGGCATCCGCAGCATCGAGAAATCTCCCGGCGAACCGATCGAGGGCGAGACCATCGAACTCTCCTGCGAGGTTTTCAACGCCACCGCCGCCGGACGACAGGAGACGGTCAGGCTCGACCTCGAAGGCGTCTCCCAGACCGTCCAGGTTGAACTGCAGCCTTTCAGTTCCGCGGTTGCCAGCTTTTCCTTCTCTCTGCCCCAGGTCGGCTGCTTTCCGGGCAAGGTCTCCCTCCAGCCCGACAACCTCAACGATGACAACAGTCGCCACTTCAAAGTTCGTGTCCGGCGTGCGCTCGACGTGCTGGTCATCAGCGACACCGATCGCAGCGACGTCACCAGCGGGGCGTTCTTCGTGGCCAAAGCGCTGTCGCCTTCGGAGTATTCCGCTTCGGGCATGCGTGTTCTCCAGCGTCTCAGCCAGGAGGTGGACCGGGGCGCCCTGGAAACCGCAGATGCGTTTTTCCTCATCTCACCCACGCACCTGAGCGGCGAGACCGCCGAGATCATCGCGCGGCGGGTCTCCGACGGGGCCAACCTGGTCTGTTTCCTGGACGGACCGACCGCTCCCGACATGCTCGGCGCATTGGGCGGGGCGTCCAAAGGAGGAATCTCGCCGCCTTACCAACTGCTGCGCTGCGTCGAATGCGATGACGCACGCGGCGAAGCCTTCGGCAGTGCCCAGACCCACTGGGGGCCCCTGAAGCTCTTCAACTCCCCGGAGCAGGGAGACCTCACCGGACTCCACTTCCGCCGCCACTACCTGACGGAGAACGTTCTCAACCGCAAGGAAGAGGTCCTGGCCGTCTTCGCTGACGGTTCAGCCGGTCTGTCCATCTCTCCCGCCGGTCGAGGGCTGGCCGTCTTCGCCAATTTCCCAATCGCCCCCGAGACAAGCAACGCGGTCCGCAGTCCGCTCTTCCTGCCGATGCTTCACGAGCTCATGCGCGCGCTCCGTCGAACCGGCGAGACCGCAATCAACACCCCCGGCAACGACTGGACCGTCGACGTCCTCACCGAAGAGAATGGCGACAGTGACCAGAACCTCTACACCCTTCACGGCCCCAACGGCGAGACCCCGCGTGTGGAAGTCCTGGCTCGCGGACGGGTGGTCCGCCTGGCCGTGGGAGCGGTTCCCAACCCCGGGAACTACCTTGTGAAGCTCGATCAGACCCCCGTCGATTACGCCGTCGTCAACGTGCATCCCGATGAGACGGACACCCGGCAGATGAACGTCGTTGATCTCGTCGAAGACCAGGCCGAGGGAGGCGCCGCCGTCGCTGTCCTCGATGCGGAGGGAGAGATCACCCGTGCCGGAAAGGCCCGACCGCTCTGGCCGATCCTGGCGGCGCTGACGGGGATCCTGATTGCGGCGGAGATGCTTGTCCTCGCCTTGTGGCGAAGCACGGGTCAGCGCGCACCCAAACCCATCTTGCGCGGAGGGACACAGGAATGAACTGGGTGTTTCTGCCCCCATGGGGGATGCGGGCTCTCGTTGCCGGAGCACTGGTCCTGGTGGTCCTGCTGACCCTTCGCGCCCTGCGCGAACGCAGGACCGTCTCCCTCCCGCGACAAGTGATCTCCCTCGTGATGCGCGTCTTTCTCATCGCCATTCTCTGCTGGATCCTCCTGAACCCCACGCTCCTGGAAACCCGCAAGAGCGAAGGGAAGCCCGCCCTCACGCTGCTCCTGGACACGTCCTACAGCATGTCCACCCGCGACGTCGGTGGAAAGGGGCGCCTGGAGTCGGCGCTGGAGATTCTCAAGGACGAGAAGACCCGGTCCAGGCTGGAACGGGACTTCACGCTGGACGTCCGCCGCTTCGACCGCACGGTCTCCGCGGCCAGTCTCATGAGTCTCGACAGCAGCGCCGCCCAGGGACGCACCAGCGATATCGGCGCCGCGCTCTCCAGTGCCGTCGGGGAAATGGGTGACCGCAAGGACCAGGCCGGCGTCCTCCTCATCAGTGACGGGCGTGTCACCACCGAAGGGGCGCTGGAGGCGGCTCGTCTTGCCCTGGCGCGCTCCGTGCCCCTGTGGACCTGGTGTCTCGGGGGAGACGTCCCCCGGCGCGACCTCTGGATCCAGGTTCCCAACAGTGAGGTTCTTGCTTTCTCCGATGCCGAGGTCGAGCTGCGTGCTTCACTTCACGCCGTCGGATATGACCCGCGCATCTTCACCGTCCAAGTTCTCCGTGCCGGCGAAGTCATCGGCACGCTGGAAGCCACCCCGGACGAATCCGGCCAAGCCCAGATGAAGTTCAAGGTGAACGCACCGGCTTCCGGCGAGGAACGCTACGTCTTCCGTGCCGTCGAGCAGGATGACGAGGCGGAAAAACAGAACAACGAGCGATCCGTCTTCGTTCGCGCGGTAGGAAAGAAGGTCCGGGTTCTCGTCGTCGAGGGGCAGCCCCACTGGGACACCAAGTTCCTCGTCCAGTGTCTCAAGCGCAACGATCGTGTGGACGTCACCGCCATCAACCGTCTCCGCAAGGACCGGGAGTTCACCGTCCTTTCCGAGGGGACCTCCGCGAAGCGCGAATCGGCCGACCTGTTTCCCCGCACCGCCCAGGACTTCGAAAAATACGACGTCATCATCATGGGCAGAAGCTGCGAGACGTTCTTCGACGATCACACCGAAGAGCTGCTGACCGACTTCGTCGCACGCCGGGGAGGCGGGCTCATCTTCAGCCGCGGCAAGCCCTACGCCGGTCGCTTTCCGGCGCTGTCCAAGTTCGAGCCCGTCGTCTGGGGGACCGGCGTCGTCCAGGGCGTCCGGCTTGTCACCACGGACGCCACTTCCGAGGGACCCGTCTTCGAGCTGCGTTCCCCCAAGGACCTCACCGAGCTTGTTGACCGCCTTCCCCGCTTCGACCAGATCAGCTATACCGTCGGCGTCAAACCCCTTGCCGTCGTCCTGGCCCAGGGACTGCCCGAGCAGTCTCTTGCCGAGCGCTCCTCCATCGTCATGGCCTATCAGCTTTACGGACAGGGCCGCGTCGTCACGCTCAATGCCAGTGGACTCTGGCGCTGGTCGTTCCGCGACAAGGAGAAGCCCGAAGACGAGTTCGTCTATGACGAGTTCTGGAGCGGCCTGCTCCGCTGGATGCTTTCCGGAAGCGACTTTTTGGCCGGTCACGACATCGCCCTTCGTGCCGATCGCCGGCTCTGCACCGACGAAGAGCCCATGCAGTTCCTGGTGAGGACCCGCGGACTGGAACAGGACGCCTATCGTCCCAAGCTCACCATCGAAGGCCCGGACACCTCCACCGAAGTCGAGCCGCGTCGACAGGCGGGCGGGAATTACGTCGCCCAGGCGGGACCCTTCCCTCCGGGAACATACCAGGTCCGTCTGCGAAACAACATCGGGCAGCCCCCCGAGCTTGCCATGACCATCGAGGTCGTCAGCGCCTCCGTCGAGAACCGCATACTCAGCGCCGACCCCGTCCTCATGAAGCGTCTTGCCGAACTCTCCGAGGGACGGACCCTGGACGCCGACGACGTCCCGAACATGGGGGACATCCTCCGTCAGTGGCAGGCACAGAAACAATTGGCCGAAGAGAAGCACACCCTGTGGGACCGCTGGTGGCTCCTCACTGTCGCCCTGGCGATCCTCGGTGTCGAATGGTTCAGCCGCAGACGGGAGGGACTGCTATGAGTGGGAACGTCCGTCACATCAGGGTCATTCCTTCCCTGCGTCGGAAACTCACGGCTTTCCTCGGCATGAAAGTCATCCTCGGCATATGGATCGCCCTCGGACTCGGCGCCCTGGCGGCCATTGCCGGTGACGCGCGCATCGTGCTGCCCGAGAGTTTTCGCGCCCACGCCGTCTGGATGCTTGGCGTCCTTGCCCTGCTGGTGATCGCCTGGGGCGTCATCGCCTGCCGGGGTCTCACCGAGGAAGCCGTCGCGCGACGGCTCGAACACACCTCGCCCCCTCTTGGAACCGCGCTCACCAACGCCGTCCAGCTCGCACGCGTGACCCTTCCCACCGACACCGGAGAGATCCTGAGACGACAGGCCGTCGAATATGGACGCCGAAAAGCCGTTGGCGCTCCCGTTTGGCCGGCGGTGCGCCGCGGATTCCTGATCGTCTTCTCGATCTCCTTCGTCACAGCCATCCTCTGGGTTGGTGGGGTTGTTCTCCTGCCCGGCGTCTTCAACGCGGTCATTCCCAGATACCTCGACCCCCATGGCGACCATCCTCCCTACAGTCGCGTGCATATCGAAGTCGAGTCCCTCGATGCAGACGTCCTTTACGGAGGCCAGTGCGAGATTCGTGCCCGTGCCACTGGCGTCCCCGTCGAGAAGCTTTATCTGGTCGCCGTCAACTCCAGGGGCGAAGCGAGCACCGTCATGTTCCGTCGTCCCGACCAGTCCCATTCGCAGACCCTCACCAACCTTCGCGAGGACACCCGTTTCTGGGTCACCGACGGTCGCGCCCGAAGCACCCGACAGACCATCCACATCCGCTACACTCCCACCATCACCTTCACTGAGGTCAAGACCACCTACCCGGAATACACCGGACTTCGCGAGCAGACCCGCCGTCTCAAGGACACCGCGATGGAGGTCCCCAAGGGGTCCGTCATTCGCTTTCGCGTCGGCAGCAACCGTCCCCTGTCCGCCGGGGTTCTCGAACTGACGCCTATTCTCGGCGGCGACAAGCAGACCGTCCCCATGCAGCCCGACCCCAACGACGAGCAGGTCGTCGCCGGCGAGTTCCACGTCGAGCAGCCCGTCGTCTTCTCACTCTCGCTGGTCGATACCGCCCAGCTTGTTTCCCAGGACCGGTGCAACGGTCGCGTCACGATCCTCCCCGACATGCGCCCGCGGATTTCCGTCCTCGAGCCCAATAAACACGCCGTGGCCACTCCCACGGTCAGTATCCCCGTGCGTATCCGTGCCGAGGACGACTATGGGGTCAACGCCGTCATGTGGTTCCGCGGGCTCAACCGGTCCATCGCCCGCTCCGTTCGCATGAACCAGGTCAATCCGACCGGGCCCGCCGCCGTCGAGGTCCGCAGCGAGTTTCCCCTGGAGAGTCTCGGCGTTCGTCCCGGAGACCGCATCGAATACTTCTTCGAAGCCGTCGACAATTTCCCCGACGGACCCAACGTCGCCACCAGCCGCATCTATACCGTCGAGATCATCTCCGTCGAGCAGTACAAAGAGATCCTGGCGCGCATGGCCGCCCAGCGTGCCCTTTTCGAGCAGTACATGTCTCTTGACAATCACCTCCGCCGGACGCTGGAACGCGCCGAGACCCTCCGCGACAAGCTCAAGGAAATGCAGGCCAAGGACAACCCCACGCCCGAAGAGCTTGCTGAGCAGCGCAGGATGGCCGAGGAGTTGGCCAAAGCCCTGGCCGACTACCGCAAGGGCATCGACGAGGCCATCGCGACCTCCCCGCTTTTCGATATCGAGCAGTCCTTCAAGGAGCACCTGGCCAGGCAGCGCGAGGCCGTCGACCGGATGCGTGACCACCTCGACCGCACCATGAAGGACGCCGCTCCCGGCTCCGCCCTCAGTCTCCCGCGCATGGAGGATCTTGTCAAGCAGCTCAAGGACCTCGCCGGCGACATGAACCGCACCGTGGGCGAGCCCGTCCGCCTCATCACCGCCGTCGTGCACGTCCTCGCCATGCAGGACGAGTTCACCCGTCTTGCCCTCACCCAGCAGGAACTCGCCCAGTTTGCCGAGCGCTTCAAGGAACAGAAGGGCGAGTTGTCCCGTCTTCAGCAGATGGAGCTCCAGGAGATCTCCGCCACCCAGCGTCGCGTCAAGGAAGGTCTCGAAAGCTTCGTGGAGAAGCTTCCCGAGCTGCTCGCCCAGATCCCCGACGAGGAAGCTTACGACAAACTCAAGAAGACCGCCGAGGAGTTCCTTCAGAAGATCAGTCGCGCAAGGATCGCGGACGACCTGGCCGCCGCCACGGAGAAGCTCGGCGCCCTTGACGGACCGGGGGGATATCCTCCCGCACAGAGCGCCGCGCTCAAGATGATGGCGCTCCTGAAGGAACTCGGCGACTCGGGCATGCAGGGGATCGGCGAGAACTGCCTGTGCTTCCAGCCGGGATTCGGGCAGAACCTCGGCAACACGCTTTCACAGATTCTGTCCGCCCTGCAGGGCGGCGGGATGGGAGGAAGCGGATCGGGCTACTACGGCATGATCGGCGAGGGTGTCGGGCTCTATGGACCCGACATCCAGCTTGCCGGGACGCAAACGGGAAGGCTGGGTGCGTCACAGGGCGGCACCGCCGCCCCTGAGCGGGAGGAAGCCCGCTCCACCGTCCCGGAAAGGGAACTTCCCAAGTCCAAACCGACTCCCGTCGGACTGGAGCGAAACGTCAAGTTCCCCCTGCGATACCGCAATCTCGTAGGCGACTATTTCCGCGCCGTCGCCGACTCGCTTGGGGACTGAAAATGACAGGAGGTGCAGCATGAGACATCGAATGATTTTCGCCGTGGGGCTCGTCGTTCTCGCCGTCGTTGTCTGGAGCCCGGCACAGGAGGACAAAACTCCCCCGGCCTCCGCCGCCGAGACCGGCGACGCCGTCGCCTGCGCCAACCTCATTTATGCCGGAACCCGCAGTTCCGTCTGCTTCTCCGACCGCTTCCTCAGCATCGTCGCCAGCGAGACCACCATCAACACCGCCCGGAAATTCAAACCCGTCAAGCTCGCCGAGAAGGAGGTCTTCTCCTATCCCTTCGCCGTCATGACCGGGGAAGGCTCCTTCACCCTCACCGAGGCCGAACGCGTCAACCTCAGACGATACCTCGAACGCGGCGGGTTCCTCCTGGCTTCGGCCGGCTGCTCCAGCACCCAGTGGGACGCTTCTTTCCGTCGAGAAGTCGAGATCATCTTCCCCGACAAGACCCTTGAAGACATCCCCATAGACCACGAGATCTTCCGCACCGTTTACGAAATCCAGAGCCTCAAAACCCATGGCGCCGAAGCCAAGCTCCGGGGACTCTCCATGGGAGGCAAGATCGTCCTCCTTTACTCCTCCGACGGACTGAACGACACCTCGACCATGCACGGCTGCTGCTGCTGTGGTGGCAACGAAATCGCCAACGCCCAGCAGGTGAACGTCAACATCCTCGCCTACGTCCTCCTGCAATGATTCGAGCACTGACGGAGGGTTCATGAGTTTCGGAAGGACATTCCGGTGGACGGTGGGACTGCTGCTGCTTGCGGCGGGTCTGTCTGGCTGCGACGGTGGAAGACCGGAAAAAGGCAGCGACTTGCGCATCCTCTTCACCGGTGAGACCGTCGGGGATCTCGAGCCCTGCAACTGCTCGGGGAAGATGGCCGGCGGACTTCCCGTGCGGGCCGGTTACATCGCCGCCCAGAAGAAAGGATTTCTGCTGCTGGATGTGGGCTGCCTCGGCCATGGGACGCGCGACTTCGAGGTCCTGCGCGCCCGTGCCGCACTTCGGGGGATGAAGGAAATGGGCTACGACGCCGTGAACGTCGCGGAACACGAGCTCTGGATCGGCCGTCAGGGCCTTCGCCAGCTGATGGAGGAGGGTGTCCCCTTCGTCAGCGCCAACGTCATGGACTCCGACGACAAACCCGTCGCAATGCGATATCTCCTCCTCAAGCGCAACGGACTCTCCGTCGCCGTCACCGGAATCGTCGACCACCAGAGATATCAGCCGGGCGACGGGCTTTCCGTCAGACCCGCGCACGAGGTCCTTGCACGACTCATCCCCGAACTGCGCGACAAGGCCGGGGTCCTCGTCGTCCTTGCCGATCTCGACCCGGCCGACGTCCGGCAGCTCGCCCTCGACTTTCCCGAGATCACCGTCATCCTCTTCCGAGGACGCGGCGACTCCCACGCACCGGAGTTGGTCAACCGCACCGTCATCGCTTCCATCTATGGCGAAGCACGCTACATCGGCGACATGACCGTCACCTGGGAATCCCGAACACGAACCTCCGCTCGCGGCGAAGCCGTCCTCCTTGACGAGCGTTTCGCACCCAGCCTCGGGGTCATCGAGACCACCATCCAGTGGTACAAGGACGCCATCCGTGGCCGAGAGTTTGACCTGGCCCTCCAGAGCTCCGGTTGGGAGAAGATTCAGCCCACGCGTGCCGAGCCCGGCAACGCGTACGTCGGCTCCGACACCTGCATGCGCTGCCACCCTTATCAATACGCACGTTGGAAGGTCCAGCGTCATGCCAACGCCATGGAAAGTTTGAAGAAGGCCGGGTACGAGTGGTCGCCCGAGTGCATCGTCTGCCACACCGTGGGCTACGGGTCTCCTGATGGTTACGTGTCGATGGAGAAGACCCCCGCCTTCGGACGCGTCGGGTGCGAGAACTGTCACGGACGCGGGAAGATCCTCGAACACGGCAGCTGCAAGGGACTGGCGCGCAAGCCCACGGAAGACACCTGTCGCGGATGTCACACCCTGTCGAAGCACGCCGAGTTCCAGTATCAGAAGCAGTGGGCCATCATCAACCACAAGGAGAAACGATGATCCGCCGACTGGTGCCGACACCGCTTGTGCTGCTGGCCCTGCTGGGGTGCGTTGGAACGCTCCAGGCCGCCCCCAGTCTTGCTCCGCCCACCACCAAACCCGTCGAGATCAGGCCCGACATCCACACCGGCATCGAATCCGCCCTGGAAGCCGCTGCCAAAGACAACGCGCTCGTCCTCATCATCTTCGGATCTCGCGGCTGTCCCGCCTGTCAGGAATTGCAGGCCAAGACGCTCTCTTCGTCTTCCTTCAGGGAGCGCGGCGGCCCCCTCCACGTCGTCTATGTTGACGTGGACGGCCTGTGGTCCAAGGCGGCCGAGTTCGAGGTCTCCGCGGTTCCCGACCTCGTTCTCATGACCCCTGACCTCAAGATCATCAGCCGTCAGAGCGGGTTCCTCAGTCCCGAAGCTCTCAGGGACTGGATCGAGCGCGGACGCCTCCGACTGACCCGTGGAACCTGGGAGGGCGTCGCCCTCGATATCGAGCCTGACGCCTGGGCGGAACGCTCCGGGGACGAGGAATACAAGGCCCTCGTGCAGGCCCTCGGCGAACTCGGCACACCCACGGGCGAACGCGCCGGGTCCATCCTGCGTACCCGTGGCGCCTGGGGCATGCCTTTTCTCATCGACGGACTTGACGACCCGTTTCTTGCCGTCCGAATCGGCGCGGCTGAACTTCTCCACCAGATGGCTCCCGAGGCGCCGGCCATGGATCCCTGGGATGATCCCAAGGTCCGTACTCAGCAGGTCGCCGCCGTCAGAACATGGTGGGACAAGACCGGCAAACTCTCTGACACGAACGCCTCATCCGCCACCCTGACGCCCGAGGAAACTCGTGCCGCCTCCGAAGCCATCGAAGGGGTCCTCAACCAGAACGCCGTCCAGCGCACACGGGCGATGACGACACTCGTGAGGCTCGGCGCCGGAACTCTCGACCTGCTTCGTCAGACCATCCATCGCTGTGGCGAAAACGGCAACCAGGAAGGACTTGTCCTGATGGAGGACATCCGCTGGAGGATTCTGGTTCCCGAGGACGTGGAGGCACGGGCCTGTGCCCGTCGTGTCCTTGCCCGAGGCACAAGCGAGGAGCGTCAGGCGGCCACGAAGCGTCTTGGAGAGGGTGGAGCGTCCGCCTTCTCCGCCCTGCGGGAACTCATCGATGACCACGACACGCTCGTCCGGGAGAGTGCCGTTCATGCCCTCAAGAGCATTCCTGGAGACGAGTCCCTTGCCGCCACGGCGATGCTCCTCCAGGCACGCGACACGAACCTCCGGATGGTCGCCGCCCAGGCCCTGGGAAACTCCAAGAACCGAAAAGCCGCCCCGTATCTTGCCACGGCCGTCGAGGACCCCGACGAGGTCGTCGCGTGTGCTGCCATCGCCGGACTCGACGAGATCGGAGCCAAGGACCAGCAGGAGGTCCTCATCAAGTGTCTCAAGGACAAGCGCTGGCGCGTCAGGGCCGCTGCCGCCGAAACCCTTGGCAGGCTCGATCTCAAAGGCGCCAACCCGGATCTGCTTGAACTCCTGGAGGATGAGGATCCCTTCGTCGTCAAGAACGCGCTTGCGGCTCTTGGTCAAACGAAGGGCGTCCCGGGAATCAGCAAGCTCCGCGCCGTCATCAAGCGAACACCCCAGTTGACCAACATGGCCATCGCCTGTGTCATGAAGAGCGACACCCCGGAGACGCTGAAGGTGATCGAAGAGATTTATGACGAATCTCCCGAGCGACGCGCCGACGTCCTCGACGGACTTGCGGAGACGTACAGTTATAACAGCCGGGGAGACGAGCACTGGAAAGCCCTGCTCGACAAGGCCATAGCCTCCGAAGACGCTCAGATCCGCTTCAAGCTCGTCAGCGTTCTCGAAGACCGCTCCGTGGCGAGAAAATTGGAATACGTCGGGAAGCTGCTCGACGATCCGGACACCGGTGTCCGTGTCGCAGCGGCGACTCTCGCTCTCGATATCGCCGCTTACCACTGGGGAACAGAGTACGATAGCGACAACGAGAGCGATGCCGGCATCCTCGACCGCCTCGAAAAGGAAGAACGGAAGAAGACCGGCGAAACCCCAAAACCTCGAACCGCACGCGGACTCGGAGGCATCTTCCGCAGGCTTTCCGGTGAAGCATCCCCTGAAGACAAGGCCGATCCGAAAACCTTCCTCAAGCGTGCCCAGGAAATCCGTCTCATGCACCAGACCTGGCACACGGCCCTCGGCCGGACCATGGCCCTCAAAAAAGATCTCGCCGTGATACTCGCCTTCTACGTCACCGGGGACGGCAAGACCGATCTCGACGTCCTCGGCAAGATCGTCCAGGACGAGGAACTGGTGGACCAGGCCAGGAAGCGTGATGGTCCGGACTTGACCGTGGTGGTCCGCCGTTTTCCCTGGCCCGAAAGTCGTCAGGTCGTCGGCGAGCTCTGCCGCTCCGCCGTCTTCTACTCTAAAATCGCCGAGGATCTCGAACATGCCTCCGAGGACCTGAAGTCCTTCCTGACCGAGCCCGACCGTGTTGTTGCGCTCGTCGAAAACGTGCAGATCAAAGAGGCTTCCCAGATACTCCAACTCCTCCTCAACAACGATTCCGACGGGATATCTCTTTATGCCCCGTCCAAGACCAATGAGGAAACTCTCGGAAGACTTGCCCGGTCCAAGGTCCCCCTCGCCCGTGCCACCGCCGTCTTCGTCCTCGGGTCACGCTCAAGCCGTTCCGCCGCCGCAAGGCCACGATACCGCATGTACGGCGGGGGAGCTTCACCTTACGTAGAGACCAGCACCGAGCCCGAAACCTCGTCTCCGGAGCTTCGTCTGAACGCCCCCGAAATCGTGGGAAATGCCCTCCAGGACGAAAATTCCTGGGTGCGTTATGCCGCCGTTCTTGGGATCATGAATCTACTCTCAGACCAACAGGAGCGAGAACAGAAGCTCGCCCCTCTCCTCGATGATGATAACTCACTCGTCGTCGCCCTCGCCGCGTTTGGCATCCTCGACGAGAACCTTCGCAACAACACGTCCTTCTACCGCTACGGTCATCTCCGCTTCGAGGACATGTGGGTATGGACCTATTATTCCCGATCAACCAGCGGCGGTCCCATCGGACCGCCCATCGCGCGACAGCCGGACTTCCTCGAACGGGTGCGCAAACGGCTCATCCAGGAGGCTGACGCCGGAGACGAAAAAGAGGAGATCTCGATCCGTTCCACGTTCCCGCTCCTCCTGGCTCAGTACGGGGACTACAGCGGACTCGAAAGCGAGCTGCAGCGATGGGAGCAATCCGGCAGGAAGAAGACCTCCGACCTCCTCATGATGGGGTTGACGATCACCCACGATCCGCGCTACATCGAGCCCATGAAGTCCATGGTGGCTGACGCAGAGGATTCCTCCGATCTTGCAAGGCTGCTCAAGTGGCTCGAAGGCGTCAAGGGACCCGAGGCCAGGCAACTGCGACGCGACATTAACCGGCGTATGAGAACGCTGGAAGACTGAGACGGACACGTGCTCCTCAAGGAGATGACGATGCGCAGCACATCATGCAGACTCAAGGCCCTGGCCGCTCTCGCCCTGGCACTGACGTGTCTCTCCGCGGGCTGCGTGCGCGTCAAGGATGTCCTGACCATCAACGCCGATGGTTCAGGCACCATTGAAATCGAGACCCTCTCTTACATTAATCAGCTGGCCGAGTTGCGGACCATGTATCTGGATTATGGTACTGGCACCGAGTTCTGCTATCCTCCCCTGTCGGCTTCCGATGCCAAGGTTCTTTTCCCCGAGACCGATTTCACCACCGAGATAAACCAGAAGAGGACCGCCGAAGGACAGACCCTGACCATCAAAGCCTCCTTCAAGGATATGAAGGCCCTCCTGGCAAGTCCTTACTCTCGTGCCCACGCCCTCTGGATCGATCTCGACCCCGACAACAAACTGCTCACCCTGAAGGCGCTCAGCGGCCTTCACAAGCTGCCCAATCTCGACACCATCCCTCGCCAGATCACGGGAAGAATGCCCCCTATGACGATCAAGGGGATGAAGGACAACGTGACCAAGCTGAAAATCGATTTCACCGTCAAGCTTCCCGCCGCGGTCAAAGCCGAGGCTGCCGCCATCGACGGAAACGCCGCCACCTGGACGGTCGACCGCTCCACCCTTGCCGACGGCGTCCATCTGGTCGAGGCGCTCGGGCGTGTCATGACCGCCACATGCTCCGCCGACGCCATCACCTTCAAACCCATCTCGCCCGTCCGAATGGAGCTCTTGACCTTCGACGAACTCCGCGAGGGGCCAGCGGGTCCAGCCCCCGATCCCGTCGACGCCGCAAAGGTGATGAAAGCCGCAAAATTCGTCCCACTTGCATTTCTCTCCTCCCGCAATTTCTACTTCGCCGAGATATCCTGCACGCGCGACGAGGGCGCCGTGCTTGCGGGCGTCATCACCCTCCCTATCCCGCTTGCTCCAAGAAACTGGGGACAGGTCGTCTTGAAGGAAGTCATCGATGACCACGGCAACAACCTGACCCCTGCTGCCGACCACGATGAGTATGAGAGGTCGCGATACCGATACGATAGGGGGTCACGCGAGAAGGAGCCCCCGACCGAGGTCCGGAAGATGGTCATGATCTCCATGAAGCCCCCCATTCTTCCCGTCCAGAAGCTGAGTCGTCTTGAAGCCACCATCGACCTCAAGTATCCCGGAACCCCTACCGTCATCAAGATCAAGGACGCCCTTCGGCTTCCTCCTCCGCCGAAGGAGGGTGAGGAACCCGACGAGGACCATGACGTCGATTCTGCCGAGTTGAATCACCCGAAGTTCGAGGAGTTCCAGCTGCGCACGGAGCTCCGTTTCGTGGGACGTTATGGGGATATGGTCAACCTGGAGCTGAGTTTCGAAGGGGAGAACACCCTTATCACCGGGGTCCAGTTCTTTGATGTCAACGGTCACGCGCTGGCCACCACGATTCTGCGCCGGGATGAGGACGAGATCGACCTCTCCTTTGTCGCCGGGGCCGAGGGGCCGGTTTCGCTGGCCCTCCTGCTCGATGGGAACGGACCGACCATCACCATGCCCATTTCTCTCAAGGACATCCCCATCACACCCAACGCCATGCCCGAGGCGCCCGAGCCGGATAAAACAGCACCCGTCAAGGAGGTCCAGGATCGATGACCCCTCTCACACACAGACCCGCTGTCGAACGCCTCGTCAGAGGTCTTCTGCTCATCGCCGGCTCCATTCTCCTTACACTCACGTCCACCGGCTGCCTCAAGGAGATGTACTACGCCATCACCATCCAGGATGACGGCAAAGTCCGGCTCACCATCAACGTCCTTGCGGACCGTCAGGCTGTTGAAAGGTATCTGCAGCATATGCTCGCAGAGGAAGACGAAGATATGCTGGAGGAGCCCCTGGTCGCTCCAGCCCCGGCGGCCGTCGGGGAACCCGCTCCGGAAGAGGTTAAGAAAGACCCCGCCGTTCAGAAGAAAGAGGACGCCAAGCTCGCCAAAGACGTCGAAAAGGCCCTTGCGGAGCATATAGAGCAGAACATCGACGAAGAAGAGGGACCGAAGGTAACTGTGGACAAGATCGAGGTCCAGGCGCATGTGGTCCGCATCGTCGTCACACTGACGTTTTCCGACCTCAAAACCTTCGTCGAATATTATCCCCGAACCTATGGCAACTCGCTTCCGCCTCACATGCGCATTGAAACCGATGAGAAGGCGAAGCTCAAGATCACGTTGAAGGGACACGAGAATGCCGAGACGCGGGAGATGATCAGCCAGTATCTCGACGAGCAGGCCATCGACGAGGGGTTCGCCCTCTCCTGGACGCTCACCGGTCCCGGCAAGATCCTCTCAGCCACCACCGGCTCCTTCAAGGACAAGACCGTCTCCGTGTCCCTGGAAGCGTCGAAGAAGGAAACCGTCGAAGCCTACAGGAAATTTCTCTCCGAGGGCACGACCATCGTCATGGAGCCCGGAAAGCTCAAGATGGAGGGGCTCCCTCTGGATTCCGGGGAGCTTGCCGAGCGCGTCGAAGAGACGCCCACCGGACTCGAAGGGATTCCGGTTGTCGATGCCCAGGAGGGCTTCCGCGTCCAGTGTCGTCTCGCCAATATCCGGCTGACCCATTTCTTCGAACAGGCTGCCCGGTTCCGTGAACAACTGGCCGAAGAACTGTCCATGGACATAAGAGGCAACGCCTGCGTTCTCCAGGCCCAGGTTTACGCTCCAAGGAACCGACGAATCCTCGGCCTCGAAGAGTCGAAGGTCAAGAGGGCTGTCGATGACAAAGGCCGCATCGTCAAGCCCTTCCAGAAGACGGACGGTGCCGGAGATGGAGATTTCGAGCCCTTCTACGGTCGCTCCTCCTACTACAGTTCCTCAGGTGAAGACGATGAATCCTCCAAGCCGTTCGAGATCCGCCTCGCATTGCCTGAACCCACGGCCGAGGCCATCGAGGAACTCGAAGGGGAGATCATCGTCACCACTTACTCCGAATGGAAGCAGCATCTTCTGACCGACCCCAAGGCGGCCGCCACCCCCATTGACCTCTCCAAAATGCATCCTGGCACCACTCTTGTCATCAAGGATGTCAAGACCAGAACCATGGGCAGCGGAGAGGACGCTCAGAAGATCATCCGGCTGACTCTCGAACTGACTGGACCACCCACCATCAGACAGGTCACCTTCTCCTCCGTTCCCGCCGGCCCCGCAAAGAATGACTACTGGTACGACCACACTTACGTCGAACGGGACAACGTCAAACAGGAGAAGGACAAGACCGTCCGAAAGGTCGTCGTTCAAAGCACGGCGGAAGGGGATGCCGGCGTGTGGATTGCCATTCGCTGTCCCGATCAGATGAAGCGCGAACGACTGAAATTCAAGCTCGAAGCCATCGACCTCTACTGATGCTTGCTGGCCAACCGCCTCGTCGGCAGCAACCATGGGCGTCGCCTGCGCCATCAGTGCAATGTATATCGGACCTCTTTCCTCTGGCTCAAGCCGACTGATCAGTTGCTGGTTTATCATAAGTCCCGTTCTTTCCACAAAACACTCCGCCAGCGGATATTCTCCCGCCTCCAGGAGCACCAAGAACCTCTTTTTATCCGGGTTTGGTTGAGAGCACAATCCTCCCTTCGCAACGTCACGCGTGCAGATGTCGTGAGCCGACAAAACGCATCAAGCCCCCTTCTCTAGACAGGGTCAACGTATGAGCGCTTGCACGTGTGGCAATCGTCCCAGTGTCATTACCGACCGAAGGTTGCGTCCGACAGCCTCGACCTAACCAGGTGCCAAGATCATCGTGGTCACGAGACGTCGATTGACGCGTCAAACGGACGTCAGAAACCGCTCGGGTATTTCCTCGTTTCGATAGTCGATGTGACGAAACTCCTTCAGTCATTGAAGATTTTACCTAACCTGTGCCACGTGAACACGTTGTTGAGGCACTTGATATCGTCGTCGGCAATTGAATCATTGGCAAGGGTAAGAAGCCTTCCCCTGATGGGCTTGCCCCACATGCGGTCTTCTCTATAATTCAGCACCTTCCTCGACAACACGGGCACTTGAGTGGTCACGCAACGCGGCATCGGCAATGACTCCCTTGTTGCGTCCTGAGTCGAGACCACAACAGGTAGCGGATGCGACGGCAAGAGTCCGGGAGAAATCGTGCTCCCGGAGACGGAGAAGGTATGTTCGTTTCAGGATAAATCGTCATGGCAGCGGATACTTCGAAGAAAGACGATGTTGCCGGAACGACGCGGGAAGATCTCGCGGCGAAATGGATGTCGCCCGGCCGACCCAGCGAGATCCGCTGTTCCAGTTGTGGCCACCGATTCGGTCTCTGGGTTCGTGAGATCGACGGAGTCCTCTGGTGCCGCAAGTGCCATGGTTTCAGCCGGGTCTTGCTGAAGGTGGTTGACGAGAAAGAGGCTCGGATTCCCGAACGCTCCAAACCGGAGCGTTCTTCCGAAGAAATGGTAAGAACGTGAAACACTGATTCATAACCTGTAATCCTGTCAGACTGCGAAGCGAGCCATCACCGCCGGCCTGTGCCTTTGAGCCCGTGCCGACTTGAGCCCAGTCGCTGAGGGACTTCCCTCGGAAGCTGGGCTCTTTTTGTGCCCCTGGCACCGCAGGAACGCGGGCCGTGAGCGCTTCATCGGGGTGTGTCCCGGGAGGAACGCTCATGGCCGCAACAGCAGACAGCTCATTCCCCGCCGCACCTGCCCTATCTCCAAGCAAAAAGAAAAAACCGGTAACGCCGGGAGCTTTCCAGCCCTACGCACTGCGGGAGGGGGGAGTCGGTCCCCTTGCTCCTCGATCATCTCCATCCGTGCGTGGACGGGGCAAGATGGATAACCCTGAAAGAGGGCAGGGTTTCGAACGATCTCCGTGGGATCGTGGCGGGCAGGCACAGCTTGTCAAGGGCAAGGTCCACGAGCTTCTCGGGCCGTGGCTGATCGAATGGGCAACGACTCGGGAACGGGCGGTGATCGGGTCGACCGTCCACGATGTCACGCTCTTCGAAGCGGATGCCAGGGAACTCGTCTCGCACCAGGCGTGTCAGCCGACGATAGCGGAGATCCTTTCATTCCATCCTTCGGCAAGCTGCGCGGACGTGGAAGCCGCCATCGTCTCGGTCTACGTGAACGTGTTGTGGACGCACTGCAGCAAGCTTCTTTCGGCGTATGTCTGCTGCGTGGCCAGGAAGCTGAGACACATCCTCAGAACCTCCCTCAAGACGATCAGGCTGGACATGGATGCCGAAGACGAGAACCAGGACATTGCCGTCCCGATGTCGCTCTTCTTCTTCGATTCACTGCGAACCTGTCAATCGGACCCGAACTGTTTCCGGTCCGAGGTTGAGGGTGAAAAGAAGCTTGTGACCCGACCGTTCGGCTGGTCGCCGGACCATGATAGTCTTGACAGTCTGTTGGCGCTGCTCCTGACACGTCAAGCAGGGGATCCGTTTCGTCCCCAGGCGTTCAATTACTCCCCGTTGGCCTATTACCTGCGCTCAGCGGGGTTTGCGACGGTGGTTCGTGTCGAACAGGCCGCGTGCCAGTCATGCAAGGGACGATATCATCAACATGTCCGGGCTTCAAGCTGTCCGCAGTGCGGTGGACGATTGAAAACGCAGACGGTGAAGATGTTGCTGTCGACACGCCACGTGGAGGACGTGCTTCGTCAGGTGGCGTCGGGCCAGAGGGATCTCCCGCCGACACAAACGATACTCTCCGGGACGGCAAGAGGGGTAGCCGCCAGGCGGAACGAACTGGATGAGGCTCGCAGACAGCGGGAGGAGCTCGATGGGACATGGCGACAGGTTTTCGACCACGCCCGGACGCTCTGGTACAAGATCGTCCACAGTGAGAATCCCAACCCTTGCGAACTGGCCGTGCTGTTCTCCCTGGCCGATCTGAACGATCTCCCACAATCGACGTGGCAGCACAAACCAAGGGACCCGTGGCTGCAGCAGATGGTGGCCACGCTTCTGGAGGCCACGGTGCCCAGGGACAAGATACTGCAATGGTCTGAGGTACACATGGCGGAGGTGTGCCGGGTCTTCGGTGCAACACGGCAGCCGAAATTGAAGCCGGGCAACGTCGGACGGATCGTATTCCGCTTCCGGAAGGCGGTCTTCCAGACGGCGTGAGCCAGGTTATCGGCCTGAAGAAACGCTGCCCTCCGAGATAACGTGGGACGCTGTCCGGTCCTATGGTAGATCTCAGAGAATGATGGCGAGCGGAGAAACAGCAGGACAACATGGCGAGCCCCCTCACGACTGGAGCGGCCGGCAGCAGGATTCGTTCCCCAAGGAACAGAAGCCTTTTACCGAGCCGCTCCAGTTGCCTTTCGCCCAACATGCTGTTGTCGACAGACGCCTTCGTCGGAAAGCGGGCTTCAACTCACGCTCCCGCATGGGGAGCGACGCCATGGGACCCAACAGCCTCAGTCCTGCTTCGTAGTTCAAGCCATTCCATCCCGCCAGACCCCACCGACCCGCAAGAAGCTCCGGCTCCAGCATCCACACATACCAGGGCAAAAACTCCAGATACTCATGCCTGGGCAGATCCAACGGCTTCAGGATCCCCGTGCCCTGCATCTCCTGGCTCGGACGGTAGACTTCCTTCCCCGGCACGACAAGATCCCCCTCCGCAGCTCGATACCAGAACCAGTCCCGTCCATACCGGTCCGTCACTCTCACGTCCACCTGTCCGTCGTTGTCCGCATACGCCATCGGACCCGACGGATCGCCCGTCAGAGGCACGAACCGCGTCACCTCCGCGCGCGAGGTATCCAGGATGAGCTTGTCTCCTGCTTGCTTGCGATAGCGGTAGGTTTCGCGTGCCGCGGGCGTGGAGCCATCATAGTAATACCGATGCACCACGGTGTCGCCGCAGCCGGCCGGGTTGAACTCCCTCGGACCGATCGTCGGATGCTTCGGGACTTACAGAGGTAAGCTGTGATGATTGGCCGGACTACGACGC
>CAZVTD010000019.1:0-24727 GCA_964629945.1 uncultured Planctomycetota bacterium
ACGCCGTCCGCCAGGCCGCTCTGCCTGCCGGCGTTGTAGGGGAGGATGGCATGAGAGATTACCGGCGTGGGGGTGTAGCGCATATCGGCGTGAATCATGATTTCCATGCCGTTGCCCGCGAAAACCTCGATGGCGCTGTAGAGCGCCGGCTCGGAAAGGGCGTGGGTGTCCATCCCGATGAAGAGCGGCCCGCTGATACCGGCCAGCTTGCGGTATTCGTAGATTGCCTGGCTGATGGCCAGCACATGGTCCTCATTGAAGCTTCCGCTGAGGGAGGACCCGCGGTGCCCGCTTGTGCCAAAGACCACAGTCTGTGCCGGGTCCTGCGGGTCGGGGTGCGCGGGGATTGTGTGCGGGGGCTTCGGGTTCCTGTGCGTCCGGAGTGGGGTTGAAGGGGGGCTGAACCAGGACCGGCTGAACGAGGGACTGGAAGTTCGCGCGAAGGAGTTCGAGGGGGTTGGACGCAGGACCGACGCAATCGACGTTGAGGCCGAGGAGTCTGGCGGCACCGAAGTAGAAGGGTCCGCGATCGGCGGCGTCCTCCCAGATCATAATGGGGAAGTCGTCCCAGACGGAGGATTTCGCAGGGGAGACCATGACGGGGAGGAAGGCTTTTCGGTCCCTGGTGGAGACGACGTTGACGGTGCAATAGATGGTGGGTGCGAAGTCGATGCGGAAGGAGAAGGGGGTGGGTTTTGCGCCGACACGCTTGACGTTCTGTGCGATGAGTACCCGTCCGAAGGCGTCGTTGAGGCTGACGGTGAAGTTTTCGAGGGGTTCGAGGTTTGCGACGGTTCCGGTGACGGTTTCGTAGAGGACGAAGCGGTCCTTTTCCAGTTTAAGTTCGACGCCCGGGTTTTTGTCCTGGGCGTGGGCGGGGACGGTCAGGAGGAGCGAGACGAGAAGCAGGTATGGAAGCAGTCTCTCAGGGTTCTTCATGGTATATCCTCAAAACAGACTCGGGGCACATAAGAAGGATACCGGTGTGGAGGGCGGCTGACAAGGGGCAAGTGACAAAGTACGCGAAGTGGGGGCATGGTCCGAGCAGGAGCCAGGCGAGCGTTCAAGAAGGGTGTTGGGGATCAGGCCTGCTGAGAGGTGGACTGGGGGAGGTTCTGGTGGACGAGTTCGACGAGGTTTTTCCGGTCCTCGGGCAGGAGGAGACCGAGAGAGATGGTGATTGTCCGATCGTCCGTGGGCTCGATGATGAGCTTTTTTCCGGGAATCTCCTGGAAGGAGGTGACGTCCTGCCAGCGGCAGAAGCGTGGCGTGGAGAGTCCCCCGGGGAAGACGGAGATTTCCTCGGGTGAGACGCGGACGTAGAGTTTACCGGCCGAGAAGACGGAGAGGTAGAGGGCGACCATCCAAATGAGCGCGGCGAGGAAGAAGAGGAGTCCGAAGGAGAAGGCCCGTCCGTAGGCGATGCCTCCGGCGGCGGCGAGGATGAGGGCGACGAGTCCGTCGCAGACGAGGGTAAAGGCACGCTGGAAGGTCATGCCGAAGCGGAATTCGCAACAGTCCTGTGCCGTCATGTTCAGTCTCCAGGGGGTGAGGTCGGGCGTCCCTATTCAAGTGTTTCGTGGGTGCGCCGTCAAGAGGTTTCCGCCGGTGTTCGGCGGCGGGTCAATGACGGATGAGTTTGAGCATCCTGTCGAGGAGTCGTGCGAGGAGTTCCATGGGGAGTCCGATGACGTTGCTGAGGGAGCCGTGGATGATTTCGACGTAGCGGTCGCCGGTTTCCTGGATGGCATAGGCGCCGGCTTTTCCGATGCCTTCGCCGGAGTTGACGTAGTCTTCGAGCTCCTTTGGGGAGAGTTTTTTCATCCGGAGGAGGGTTTCTTCGAACCCCATGAGGCGTTCGGAGCGGACCGCATCGACGAGACAGACGCCGGTGATGACGGAGTGGGTGGTTCCCGAGAGTCTGGAGAGGATGGTTCGGGCTTCGTCGGGTGTGGCGGGTTTTCCGATGATCTCGTGTCCGAGGCAGACGATGGTGTCGGCCCCGAGGACGACGCCGTTGTCGAGTTCGTCGGCAATGCGTCGGGCTTTGGCGTAGGCCAGGGCCATGGCGAGGACGGCGGGGTTGTTCTGAACGGTGACGTCGTCCTCGTGCAGGCAGGGTGGACGGACCTCGAAGGTGTAGCCGGCTTCGGCGAGGAGCGCGGCCCGGCGGGGCGAGGCGGACGCGAGGATGAGTTTGACGGATTTGGGGTCCACGTGTGAGAAGCATCCCTCCCTGGAGGCGGTCAAGCCCGGTTGTCCTTGAAGAAGATTTCCTTGATGTCACGAAGGGGATAGCCGGAGCGGTTGAGCTGCTGGATGAGCTCGAGCCGTGCGAAGACGGACTCGTCGAAGAGGTTGTGGCCGCCCGGAGTGCGAGCGGTTTCCTTGACCAGACCGATGTTGAGGTAACGGTAGAAGACTTCGCGGGAGAGGCCGGCACGCTTGAGGACTTCGCCGGTCTTGTAGAGCTTGTCAGGCATGGGTCATCCTTTCGTGAGCCCGCTGGGGAAGGTTCGGGAGATGTCGCGAGCCAGGCGTTCGACGAGGTCAGGTTCGTCGCCGAGGGGTGCGGTTCCGGAGAAGTCGAAGCGACGTCCGTCGAGGCAGACCTGTGCGCGCAGGGTCATGGTGCTGGTGGAATCCACGTCGGCCAGGACCCCGAGCGGGAGATGGCAGCCGCCTCCGAGACGCTTCAGGAGCGAACGTTCGGTCGTGGTGGTGCGTTCGGTGAGGGGATCGTTGACGGCGGCGGCGATCTGCCGGGTGAGGTGGTCGTCGGTGCGGATTTCCAGTGCCAGGGCGCCTTGAGCGGGGGCCGGGAGCATGACGGCGTCGAGGGATTGAGCGGGTTCGGGCCGACCGAGGCGGTTGAGGGCGGCGCGTGCGACGACGAGTGCGTCGAAGTGTCCCTGGCGAAGCGCGGCGAGGCGCGTGTCGATGTTGCCCCGGATGGGGACAAAGATGAGGTCGGGCCGCGCGCAGCGGAGCGCTTCGCGACGTCGGGGACTGCCGGCGGCGACCCTGGCGCCGCGGGGGAGTTCATTCAGCGAGGCGGCCTGGCGCAGGACGAGGGCGTCGTGGGGATCGTCGCGGGTGGGGACGGCGGCGATGGTCAGAGCGGGGTCGGCCTGTGTGGGGAGGTCTTTGAAGGAGTGGACGGCGAGGTCGATGGCGCCGGCGAGGAGGGCGCGCTGGAGTTCGGAGGTGAAGACGCCGTGGGAGTCCATGGCGGAAAGCGGGGTGGTTCGATCGCGGGCGCCCAGGGGGGAGATGGGGGGGTTTTCGTGTTTGAGTTGGGGGACGCTGCGTTCAAGCGCGGCGGCGACCCAGGCAGTCTGGGCCATGGCCAGGGCGCTGGCGCGTGAGCCGATGGTGAGGGTGCGATGGACCATTTTTTTCCCGGTGGTGCTCAAGGTGGAGGTCATCTTAACAGGGGCGCCGGGGTTTGCAAGGGGTAGTTGGGACGGCTTTGACGTTGACAGGGAGGCGGTGCGGGAATAGAGTGTCGGGATCGACGCGGGGGGGCGGAACCAAGAGGAGAAAGGGACGCAATGCTGGATATTGGATTCATTCGTGAGAACGCCGATCGTGTGCGCAAGGCGGTGCGCGACAAGCTGGAGAAGCGCGCGGACGTGGAGGAAGTGCTTCGGCTGGACGGGGAACGCCGCGAGGTTCTGGCGCGGACGGAGGCGCTGCGCAACGAGCGGAACGCGTCGAGCAAGCAGATTGCCGAGCTGAAGAAGAAGGGTGAGAACGCCGACGAGATGGTTCGTGCGACGCGGGAGCTTGGGGACCGCATCCATGAGCTGGAAGAGGTGCTGCGGGAGGTGAGTCTGAAGCTGGCCGAGCAGATGCTGTGGATTCCGAACGTTCCGGCCGAGGACGTGCCGGTGGGACGTGACGCCAACGACAACGTGGAAGTGAAGCACTGGGGCGCGCGGAAGGCGTTTTCGTTCGAGCTGAAGGCCCACTGGGACCTGGCCGAGGAATTGGACATCATCGATTTTCCGCGTGCGACGAAGATTTCGGGGCCGCATTGGGCGCTTTACAAAGGGGCCGGGGCGCGGTTGGAGCGAGCGCTTATCAACTTCATGCTGGACCTGCACACCGGCGAGCATGGGTACACGGAGATTCTGCCGCCTTACCTGGTGAACCGGGATTCGATGACGGGGACGGGACAGCTTCCGAAGCTGGAAGAGGACATGTATCACACGGACCGCGACGACCTGTTCCTGATTCCGACGGCGGAAGTTCCGGTGACGAACCTGCACCGCGACGAGATCCTGGAGGGGAAGCAGCTGCCGGTGTATTACACGGCGTATACGGGCTGCTTCCGCCGAGAGGCGGGCTCCTATGGGAAGGCCACGCGGGCGCTGCTTCGCGTGCACCAGTTCGACAAGGTGGAACTGGTGAAGTTCGTACGCCCGGGGACGAGCTACGACGAACTGGAGAAGCTGAGAGCGAACGCGGAGGCGGTGCTGGAACGGCTGGGGCTGGAATATCGCGTGCTGACATTGTGCACGGGGGAACTGAGCTTTTCCGGGGCGAAGTGCTATGACATCGAACTGTGGGCGCCCGGGGTGAAGCGGTGGCTGGAGGTGTCGAGCTGCTCGAACTTCGAGGACTTCCAGGCGCGTCGGGCGAACATCCGCTTCCGAGACGAGGACGGGAAGGTGAAGTTCGTGCACACGCTGAACGGGTCCGGGACGGCACTGGCCAGGCTGGTGGTGGCGATCCTGGAGACGTATCAGAACGCCGACGGGACGGTGACGGTTCCGGAGGTGCTGCGGCCGTATATGGGCGGGCTGACGACAATCGCCAGGAGGTGACGCCCGCGTTTCTGTTGGCGGTCCCGCGCGATGACGCACCTGGTCTATGACGACATCTACCTGGCCCATGATACGGGCCAGCATCCCGAGTGCGCGGGACGACTGCGCGCGATCCTGTCTTACTTCCATCACAGCAAGCTCATCGACGAACTCAAGCTGCTGGCTCCGCGTGCGGCGACGATCGAGGACCTGATGCTCGTCCACGACGGGCGATACGTTTTCGAGGTCGAACGCGCGTGCAGGGAGGGTGTTCGCCAACTCGACCCGGACACGGTGATCTCGCGGCACTCCTTCGAGGTGGCACGCATGGCGGCGGGCGGGGTGCAGGTGGCGGTGGACGCGGTGATGATGGGATATGCCGACAACGCCCTGGCGCTGGTGCGTCCGCCGGGTCATCACGCACGACGCGACCAGGCGATGGGGTTCTGTCTTTTCGACAACGTGGCCATCGCGGCGCGGTATTTGCAGGTCAAGCACAAGCAGCCTCGCGTGCTCATCGTGGACTGGGACGTCCACCACGGCAACGGGACGCAGGAGACGTTCTACCGGGACGCGTCGGTGTTCTACTTTTCGGTGCACCGCTGGCCCTTCTATCCGGGTTCGGGCACCGCGCAGGAGTGCGGACAAGAGGAGGGGCGGGGGACGACGCTCAACCGTCCGATCAGCATCGCCGAGGGACGCAACGCGTTCCTGACGGCGTTCCAGGAGGGGCTGGCCGAGGCGCTTTCGCGCTTTGCGCCGGACTTCATCCTGATCTCGGCGGGGTTCGACGGGTACGAGGGGGACCCGGTGGGCGGGATCGGGCTCCAGATGGGGGACTTCAAGTACATGACGGACCTGGTGGTGGCCGCCGCCGAGAAGCACTGTCGGGGGCGGGTGGTCAGCGTGCTGGAAGGGGGCTACGACCTGGTGGACCTGGGTCGGTGCGTCGAGCAGCACGTGCTGGGCCTGCTGCACCGGTAATTCCGAAAAGCCATCCTGTGACGTGCCCATCTGGGGGATTGTTCTGCTTGCCAGCCACCGGCCCCTTGTTTACCAGTAGGCGGGGTCGCCAAGCAGCTTGGCAAGCCAGGCGGAGCCCAGCAGCAGGAGCCACAGGTGAAGGAGGCAGGCTGGCAGCATCAGGGGCTTTTTTCGGAGTGCTTTGACGCCAAGCCATATCAGGCTGAGAAGGAAGAGGAGCGCGATGGGGACGGCGAAGGCGTTGTAGGCCAGTGAGGAGAGGATATCGCCTCGCATGAGGCAGAGGAGACTTCGGGTGCACCCGGTGGTGGGAGCCGGGATTCCCGTGAGCACCAGGAGTGGTGCCGGCGGAAGGGAGACCCGGATCAGCCAGAAGCACCACCACGCGCAGTAGAGTGTCAGCAGTCCGAGTGCAAAGATATTCATGATGGTTCGTCGAGCGCCGGTGATCACGCTGCACCTTTTGGGTTTGCGGACCGGAGAGGCTGCATATCGGGTCGAGACCGCTATCTCGACGCTTTTGTCGAATCCAGGACCCAGGGAAGCCAGCAGAGGGGCAGACAGACGAAGAGGAGGACGATAAAGAGGATGAAGCCCCCGAGGTTGAGTCCCAGGGCGACTTCGCGCTTGTCGCCGCCGATCTTGACGGAAATCCCCCCCGAGTTCTGCAGCACGTAGGCGAACTCCGGGACGACACTGGCGGGGACCCACGTGTCCATTCCCTGACGCCAAACCAGCGTCGAGGACTGAATGCCGCCATTCTGGATCATGGACAGCATCGTCTGGGTGTTGGTCGGACCGAGCTTCTGCTCACCCATGAGATAATACCAGGACGGCGGGTCAACAGGAGGAGGCTGTTGAGTCATAGAATCACCTTTCCGTTAAGAGGACCGTTCCCGTGTGTGCGTGTCCACACAGGGGCACGCGTGCCTATCCGGTCCAGTGTGCTTTCCTCACGGCGGCATTGTCAAGATATTTCTGAAAGCTCCCGAAGACCCATCCGTGCCAGAAATTCCTTTTGCAGAGAGACCAGGCTGCAGTAGAATACGATTGGAGAGAGCAATGACCTGAGAGGTAGAGGAGGCTGCTCGATGGCCATTGAGTTCACATGTCCGACGTGCGGGAAGGTGCTGAAGCTTCGTGACGAGGCGGCGGGGAAGCGGGGCCGGTGTCCGTACTGCAAAGGGGTGATCACGGTCCCCGAGAGTCCGATGGACGAAGGTGACCTGATCGAGATCGTCCCTGCGGATGCACCGAAGAAGCCGCCCGCGCTGTCGAAGCCCGCGGTCGCGAAGCCCCCCCCCCCGGCGATCCCGCCCAAGCCGGTCCAGCCCCAGGCGACGCCCGCTGCACGGGTGTGTCCGGGCTGCAAGCAGCCACTGGCCGAGAAGGCAGTGATCTGCATCAACTGCGGGCTGAACCTGAAGACCGGCAAGAAGCTTCAGACGGTGTTCGAGGAGCCGAAGCCCGCTCCGGAACCGGAGAAGCCGGACGAACCGGAAACGGACGAGACCGTCTGAGTCAGGCGGTGAATCCATCAGCTGGTGCCCGGTGCCGTCTGGCATCTGCGAGGGCATTCTATCCGTCTGACAGAGTCGTCGGACTCGACCCCTGTGAAAGGTATGGAGCAGGTCGAGACCGCCGAAATCTCCGCAACGCCTCGGGAGGCATTGTCCCCGATCATGCATGAACTTGTGCTGGCTCATTCCATCGTGGAGGCGGCGAAGAAGGAGCAAGCGGAGCGGAAACTCAAACGAGTGACCGCCCTGCACGTGCGCGTCGGAGGACTCAGTCACGTCGAGCCTCAAAACCTCCAGTTCTGCTTCAAGGCGGTGGTGTCCGGGACGGAACTGGACGGCTGCGAGCTGGTGGTCCACAAGACGGACATCGAGGCGACGTGCAAACGGTGCGGACGCGAGTTCGAGGTCTTGCGGGGAGATTTCCGGTGTCCGGAGTGTGGCGTTGCGGACGTGGAACTGTCGCATGCGGGGGAACTGACCCTTACGAGCATCGAGGCGGAAACGGATGAAGAAGAACGTTGAAGTGGAACGTGATCTTCGCGAGGCGAACCGTGTCGAGGCCCAGCGGATTCGTTCGAAACTGGCGCAGCACAGGATCCTCGCGGTCAACCTGATCGGGTCGCCGGGATGCGGGAAGACGAGTCTGCTGGAGGCGACGATTCCCATGCTGGGCGAGGTGCGTGCTGCCGTGATCGAAGGGGACATTGCGACGAACCGCGACGCCGACCGGATCATCGCCACGGGCGTGACCTGCATCCAGATCAACACGGGGGGAACCTGTCATCTGCTGGCGCAGCAGGTGGGACAGGTGATCGACGAGATGGACCTGGAGACGCTCGACGTGCTCTTCATCGAGAACGTGGGGAACCTGGTGTGTCCGTCGACGACCGACCTGGGAGAGGACCACAAAGTCGCCGTGCTCAGTGTTCCCGAGGGTGACGACAAGGTGGCCAAGTACCCGCGACTCTTCCGGGAGGCTTCGTGCGTCCTGCTGAACAAAGTGGACCTGCTGAGCGTGGTGCGCTTCGACGTCGGGCGGGTGCGCAATGACCTGGCCCAGATCAAAGCGGAGCTGGGAATGACGGAGATCTCCGCCACCACCGGGACGGGCATGGCGGAGTGGTTGGGCTGGCTGGGACAGGCACGACAGGCAAAACTGTCCGGTCAGCCGAAGTGACCCCTGCATAAGAGGGGGACGTGGGCACCCGAGTGGTGCACACGTCCCCGTTATGGTCATCCCATGTTTCCGTCAAGCCCGATTGCTTCAGCGAGTGATTATTTCAACGAGCCAATCAGTTTGCCGACGGCCGCAAGTCTTTTCTTGTTCAGACTGTAGAACATCTGCTTGCCCTTGCGCTGACGCTGGACCAGTCCCGTCATGCGCAGCAGTGCCAGGTGATGACTGGCGGTCGGCTGAGAGAGGGTGAGGCTTTCGCACAGCATCCCCACGGACTTTGCGCCATCCGAGAGGTTAACCAGCATCTGGATTCGGGTCGCATCGGCAAGCATTCTGCACACGTCGGCTATCTCACGGGCCTGTTCATTGTTCATCAACGCTCCTCCACGTCGTCACCAGAAGGGAAAGGCGACCTGCTGAGCTCCGTCACGGGGAACACGGTCGCCAAGACTCGTTACATCCGGACACATAACATGAAATTGGGGCCGAATCAACAGAAAACAGGACGGAAGCTCAGTTTGCTATCGACAAGAATGTTTGCTGTCCGGAAGAAAATATTATTATAATTCTGATCATCCTTATCGTGCATTGAAGCGCTGCTCAAGTTCTTCAAGACGAGTCTTCAATCCGATCCGTGCCGCCGGACCAATTTTGTCGATGAAAAGCGTTCCCATCAAGTGGTCCATCTCGTGTTGGAACGCCCGGGCCACGAACCCTTCCCCTTCCATTTCGAACGGTTCGCCGTGAACGTCCAACGCCCGAACGCGAACAAAGGCGGCGCGGTGCACCTTCGCTTCCAGCCCCGGCAGCGACAGGCATCCCTCGTGGTCGAGAATATCGCCTTCGGAATCCAAAAGTTCCGGGTTGATAAAAACCAGCTCATCCTCGGGCTGACCGGTCATATTCACGACGAAAAATGTCTGGTCCAGTCCGACCTGGGTGGCCGCCAGCCCCACACCCCGTGCGTCGTACATGATCTGGAACATTTCGGGAAGGCCCGCGATCAATTCCCGCGTTATCTCTTGGACTGGCTTAGCCTTACAGCGAAGGAGCGGCTCCGGGTAGGTGAGGATTTTCATCGTGTGAGTGGACCCCTTTCCGTCTGTGGCGCGTCCTTGGGGGGACCCATGGACTGGCCGTATATCCTTGGGTGGACACGCTTTGTGTCACCAGCACAGTATAGCAGGCAAGGTGACCGCTTGCAAGGGGAGTTTTGCGTTGACAGAGTGCATCGAAACGATATAGTTATGGGGTTCCGTGGTTAATGGTCGTCCGCAAGCATTGTGGCCGAGGTCTGTTTTTGGGGGAGCAGTCCGTGAATACAGACGTGTTGCTGAAGAAGGCGAGCGACGCGATCAACGCGCAGAATTACGACTATGCGATTGAGCTATTGTTCGGCCTGGTGCGTCGTGAGCCGACCAATGCCAAAGCACGTCAGGCGCTCTGGCTTGCCGGACGTCGCAAGCTGGGAGACCGCAAGCCGTCGGCCACGCAGACCCTGGGTCCCCAGGTCTCGTCGTTCATCCACGCCCTCATGGGCAAGCGTGAGGAGATTCTTGTGGATTGCGAACGGATCCTGCTGGTGGATCCGAACAATGCGGCCGTGCGGAACAAACTGGCCAGGGCCGCCGACGAACTCGGCTATAAGGATACCGCCCTGGTGGCCTACGAGAGCACCCGTGAGGTCAACCCGAAGGACGTCGAGGCTCTGCGACAGCTCGGTCGTCTCTATCGTGAGCGATTCGAGGCGAACCATGAGCGTCGTGACCTGGAACTGGCACTCCAGCGCTACGAGCAGTTGGTCGAGGCCAAGCCTTCCGACGCTGAAGGGAAGAATGAAGCGCAGTCGCTGGCAGCCCTGCGTGCGACCATCGACGGCGGGTGGGACCGCACCGAGAGTTATCGCGACGTGATCAAGGACCAGGAGGCGGCCAAGCAGGCCGAGCGTGGAGCGGATCGTCTGGTGCAGACGGAAGACGACGTCCAGATGGAAATCAATCAGACCATGAAGTCCATCGAGAAGGAGCCGGAACGCAGCAGTCTTCGGGTCAAGCTGGGTGACCTCTACATGCAGAAGAAGCGCTTCAAGTCGGCCGAGGAGGCCTACCGCGACGCGAAGAAGCTGGACTCGACCAACACCCTGATCCGCGCCAAGCTGGGGGACGTCAAGCTGGAGTTCATGAAGACGCGGATAGACCAGTTGAAGGAGAAGCAGGCTGCCGAGCCGCAGAACCAGGAACTGGCGAAGGAGCTGGCGGACGTCGAAGTCGCCTACAAGGAGTTCCAGATCAAGGAGTATCGTCAGCGCGTCCAGGACCAGCCGACCAACATGGAGTTCCATTTCAAGCTCGGCCGACTTCTCTTTGACGACCAGGACATCGACGGTGCAATGGCCATGTTCCAGCGGACGGTGAGTGATCCGCGCTACCGTATGGTGGCCAACCACATGCTCGGCAAGTGTCTCGTGGCCAAGAACATGTTCGACCGTGCGGTCAGCACGTTCACGCGGGCGCTGGACGGGGCAGGGGTCATGAACGAGATCGCCAAGGCCCTCTACTATGATCTCGGTCAGACCTACGAGAAGATGAACGACTGGAAGAACGCCGAGCATGCCTACGGCAAGATTTATGACAGTGACATTGGATATCGGGACGTAGCCCAGAAGATGGACTACGTTTACAAGAAGGCCCGTCAGGAGGGTGGCGAAAGCACCGGTTGACGGGAAACGGGAAGTATCGGGAAGTTCATTCAGAACGTCAGACAGGAGCAGACCTTGCCGCATTCGCGATCAGCAAAGAAGAGAGTGAGACAGAACCGCAAGCGACGTCTTCGAAATCGGTCCAACAAGAGCTTCATCAAGACCAAAGCGAAGAAGCTGCTGGCTTCCATCGAGGAAGGGTCGGCCGAGACGGCCAAGGGGGAGTATCAGGCGACGATCAAGGCCCTGGACCGCGCCGCGCGAAAGCGCATCATCCACCCCAACCTGGCTGCCCGCAAGAAGTCCCGCCTTCTGAAGAGGCTCAACGCGGTCGTCGAGAAGCCGAAGGCCTGACACTCCATTCAACCATGCCATGATCGAGGTGCCCGGGGATGGACGGAACTCCCCGGGCACCCCGGTATGTACCGTGCCGGCCTCCGGGATGTACCGACGCGACGCACCAACATCGGTCCGGTTGTTTCTCTGATCCGAGTCCACGCATGGCCTTTGACATCCGGAACCCGGCGTGCTATCCTCCCGTGTCGTGTCAATCGAGGAAGCCGGGAGGACGCGTCATGCGGTATCCGTTTGCGGGAGTGCTGCTGCTGGGGTTGTTGCTGTCGATAGGCTGTGGCGGCGCTTCGAGCAAGGAGGACCTGGAGAGGCGTTCGCTCCAGGACGTTTACGACGAAGCCCAGAAGCTCAGTGTGGATGGTCTGGAGCGACAGGCGGCGGCATACCGCGACGCCATACGGAGTCAGCAGGGTGAAATGGAGCAACTGCGGCAGCAAAGGAATAGCCTGCCCTACGACCAACGCAATGGTGACCAGGCCCAGAAACTGGATGAGGAAATGAAGGACCTGGGGACCTCCATCAAGAACCTGAGGGATCGACACCGGATCTACATCGAGCGACTTCAGCAGAAGGGTGTGCCGACGGACGAATATGTGATCTGATCTTTCGTGCTTCGAAGCGTAACCCGAGACGAGGGGAAGACCCATGAGACGGATGACAAGAGACCTGACGGCAGCAGTCATTGTGATGATGTTGGCCTTCACGATCGGATGCGGCGGCGGGCTTTCCACGCCGGGTCCGGACGTGTCCCTGAAGACGGTCCAGCGGGAATGCAAGACGCTGAAGCCGCCTCAACTCAGAGAGCAGGCGGTGGCGTATCGTGACCTGATCCGTGCGGAGGTGACGGCTATTGCGGAACTGGATCAAAAGATCGCGGGTGCCGATCTGACAATCGTTACCCAGGAGGAGATCGAGACGATGAAGACCGACCGGGCGAAGAGAGACGAGACACGCGTGACGCTGGTGAAGCGGCACAGCGAGTATCTCGATACCCTGCGCAAGGCGGGTGCGAACATCGATGACCTTCGGGTCGAGCAAGTGGAGCCATACATCGACCGAAACTCCTTTTGAAGACCGGCAGGTCGGCTGGAACGTCGTATTCGCGGTGTGGACCCTTTACGGGGCCACGCCGCTTCTTTTTCCCCGGGAAGCACTTGACTGGACCGATAGAATAATATGGATGAATAGTCCAGCACGGGACCTTACGGCCTGAACAGACCCGTTTTCCGGGGGGCGACCCGGGGATGGGGGCAGGTCCGACCTTGATCGGGGAAGAAGGAGGTTGGCCATGCGACGGTTCGAAGCGGTTCTGATGGGTTTGGTGGTGTTTCTGCTGCTGGGCGGTCCGCTGTTGGCTCAGAGCGAGCCGGTGGTGGCTACGTGGGGGAATTACCTGGTCGTGACGGCTCCCGCTGACGGGAACTCTCCGCGCGACGTGGCCACACGGAACCAGCTCCACGAGCAGCGGACGACCTTCAGCTTCCGGGAAACGCCGTTTTCCGAGGCGGTGGAGTTCCTCAGCACGGTCAGTGCGCTGAACATCGTGATCGATCACAGGGCGGGTGTGGCCGACGTGCCCATGACATTGTCGCTCAAGGACGTCAGCGTCGCCACCGCGTTGAGCCTGTTGACCCGCCAGGCGGACGTGAGTTGGAAGGTCCGCGACGGGGTGGTCCTCATCGGTCACAAGGAAGACCTGGTCGGACCGATGCGCACCAGCGTTCACGACGTCACGGACCTCCTGGCCGTGGCGCCCGACTTCAAGGGACCGACCATCGAGCTGCAGGTCTCCAAGCCTACGACCCAGGAGACTCCCCTGGATCCCTTCAGGACGACCACTCAGACCGGTCCCAAGAAGACGCAGGACGAGACAGAGAAATCCCGTCAGGAGATGATGAAGGAGCTGGCGCAGATCGTCGAGGACATGCTGAAATCGGGAACCTGGGAAGAGAGCATGTTCCCGTGAGCGTGTTCAGAGACGTGAGGCCAGGAAGTTCAAGGCCTGACTGACCGCATCGGTGAAGCGTTCGGAGCAGAGGACGGCAACGTCCGGATCCAGACCCGGAGCTTCACCGATTTTTTGTACCCGCTTGCCGGCGTGGTCGAGCCGACGCAGAAGCTCCTCCGAGCAGTTCGCCGGGAGGAACGCGTAATCCGCCCCGCTCACGAGGGCCAGGTCGTTCATCGAATCGGCGATTCCGACCACCGGCTCATCTCCGGCAAGACGACGCAGCCCCGCGAGCTTGTTGAAGCCGATGGGGATGAGGTCCACCGCCACCGAGGAGTAGGTCACCTGGACGAGGTCTCCGAACCCCAGACGTCTGACGTGTTCCTCGACGGGGTCGCGGAAATCTCTGGCCGACAGCCCCACGCGCGTGAACATGCTGATGGTCGCCAGGCGCCGGGCGAACTTGTAGACCCAGGGAAGCTCCAACCCGCGCAGTTCTTCCTCAAGGTGTTTCAGTGACGCGAGAACGCCGGACTCCACCAGGACCGTTTCCGTCGAAAGATCCGAAGCGACGCATCCGGTCTCCAGGACCGCTCCGTTCAGAAGCGCCATGACCTTCGCGGGGAGCTTGCGCTGAAGAAAACCGAGGTCGTTGCCCGTGCAGGCATACAGCCGGGCCTTTCCCCGAAGATTCCGCATCGCCTCAAGCAATCCCGGCAGGGACCGTTCGGGGATCTCTTCGGGGTGATCGGTGATGAGCGTGCCGTGAAGATCAATGCCCACGTGAAGCATGGTCGGAATCACTCCTTGTCGGGCTTCGCGACGGAATCCGCGTCAGCCGTCGTTTCCTTTCGGACGGCCTTCTCCCTGGAGAAGTAGAGCAGGAACCCGCCGGACGGGTCCTGAAGCCGCACGGGAACGACCTTCGTCCTGACCTGTTTGATTTCCTCTTTCGCGCTTTCCGGGACGAGGAGGACCACGCCCGGGGTATTCTTCCACAGCTTGCGGGCCTTCTTCGGGTCGTCGACAAAGTCCACCGGGTGTGGCGAGTTCAGATAGAGCACCAGCGAATGGTTTTCCCGAACGAGACGATCGTGCCGGCTGTTTCCATAGATGACCACCGGTCGATTGGCGATGAGTTTCGCAGCGCGCAGCATGAGGTCCTTGCCGGGCTGGGTCCGGTCAAGAACCGGTTCGACAAACAGTCCCACGATCCCTCCGGCCAGCACGCTCAGACACACGCCCACCACCAGCGCGTGTCGATAGCTGGCCGCCACGGCGAACAGGACCGTCGCCAATCCCAGGAGCCCCAGGGCACACGTCAGCACGATCCACATGGCGGTGTATACCTCGACGTGTGCGTCCAGCAGCATCGCAGCCGGCATCAAGGTGTTGGCGATCGCCAGCACAACGAAACTCAACAGCAGCCAGAGACGTTTTGCGAGGGTGTCAATCACCTCGTCGGCGTCGCGCCAGAGTCCCTGCAGAACGTAACCGGTGAACACGGAAGCCGGGACCAGGAGATAGAGGAGGTATGTTTCGTTGCGAGCGGCGGCCAGGTGCCAGAACAGGAACCAGCTTCCCAGCCACGCGGCGAGGAACCAGAGTCCGGCGCGTTCCGGCGAACTCCGACGCCGGACGGCGTAGACCAGCGAAAGCAGGAAGAAGCCTGTCCACGGGAGGCAGCGGTACAGGAACATGGCGCTCCAGTAGTAAGGCGGTCGGACGGAGTCCGGCGTGCCATAGGTGGCTTCCCCCTGGACGAAGTGGAGCAGGTTCTCGGCGAAGACCGTCTGGTGCAGGTGCGCATGGCTCAGTCCGAACCCGTACGGGACCACCAGCGCCAACCACAGCAGAATGGCCAATGGGTTCAGGAACTGCTTGAGCACGCGCCACTGATCCAGAGGAATCAGCGCCGCCGCCACCGTCAGCCCCGGGAGCAGAAATCCCAGCGGACCGCGGTGCCACGTTGCCAGCGCAGAGGCCAGGTAGAACAGGAACACGTATCGCGTGCGTCGCGATTCGTCACGCCAGCCCAGCCAGAAGAACACCACCGACAGATCGATCAGGAAGATTCCGCTGGAGTCGATGAGGGAATGTCCGACCACCCAACCCAGCAGCACGTTGACCCCGGCGGCCAGTCCCGCGAACAGTCCTCCCAGGGAACCGAACAGACGTCTTCCCAGGAACCAACTCATCAGGACCAGTGCGATCCCGAACACTTCGGAGATCAGTCTCAGCGAGGCATCGCCCGGACCGAAAAAAAAGACCGGCACCGACAGCAGCCAGAACGGAAACGGAAGTTTCGTCAGGTAGGGTGCATAGTTGTCGTGGATGTCGAAGAACTGGTGGCGCTGCCAGAAGTCCAGCGTGACGGAGGCATGCCTCGCCCCCAGGCTCCGCAGCGTCACGTTCCGGAAGTCCACCGTCAGCAGCACGGTAACCGCCACCAGAAGCAGCACGGCGAGCACGTCAAACATCATCGCCCTGTGCGACGCGCCATCCGGATCGACCGCCACCTTCGGCACGTCCTCCGGTTTCTTCATAACCCCTCCGCCGGACCCTATGCCGGACTCAGAGCAGTTTGCCCAGTCCGATGACCGTGCGTCCGTATCCTTCGCCGAGGATATGTTTACCCGCGCGGACCTTCAGCTCGATTCCGTCCAGGGCGTCGGTCCGTCTGACGATGACGGTCAGGCGCGTTTCCGGAAGCTGGATTTCGATGACGGATTGAGGCGGAAGTGCGACCCCGACCGGATCGATCAGCAGTCCGTCACGCGTCATCTCGATCCCGTAGAGTCCCAGGGCGGCCAGGGCGTGCAGCGGCGCGTTGCCCAGGTGATAGGACGCGACGGGTTTTTGTCCATCGACGCTCCGCGTTTCCGACTGATCGTTGCTTTCAGGGTTATAGAACTCGCGAATGGAGCCCGTCTCGGTCAGCACCCGTGCTGCCGAGTTCAGCGCACGCCGGGCCACCTGGGCTGCCAACCTTGGACGGTCCGCGTTTCGAAGTCCCGCCACCACCCACAACGTCTCGGCAAGACTGCTCAGACCCCGCCAGCCCTCGTGACGGAACGCCGGTTCGTCCGCCGCCACCGACGGGACCGGACATTGCCGGAAGAATTCGGACTCGCTGGCGATGTGCTCGCTCAGCCTGACAACCTGCTCGTCGGTGGCGACCCCCGCCAGCAGACTGAAGAAGGACGCCGTCGTCCGCACCCGCACCGGTTTCCCCTGCCGAAGATCATAGAAGAACCCCGTTTCATCGTCCCACAGCGACGTCCGGATAAGTCCGCACAGGGCGTCGTACCGGGTTTGAAGATCGCGGCTGAGCGCGCTCTCGTTCAACTGTCCGGCGAAGCGCTTCAGGCACAGGTAGAACAGCGCCATCTGGCACGACAGATCCACCGACGCGCACCGCCCACCGGCGGGCTCGTCGAAACGGGGCGAACCCTGGTAACCGGATTCGGAAAGACCCGTCTCCGGCGAGACCGTCTCCGCATAGGCGAACAATCCCTCTTTGCTTCGTCGGTTCTCCTCCCACCACGAGGTGTTCCTCAGTCCGATGCGCAGCATCTCCTCCAGGAAATTCCGGTCGCGCAGCACCAGGTAGAGGTTCCATGCAACGAAGGGCCAAAGCGGCGGGTGCGAGCAGGTCATGTCCCGTGCCGCGTCCAGCGCCGAAGCCGTTTCCGGGTGTGTTGCCGGCGGTGTTGGATGCGTGCAGGTCGCCATCATCCCCGAGTCCTCGTCGAACCCCCGCATAAAGTTCGCGAACTCCTGACGCGCACGCTCCGGGTTCAGCAGGAGCCAATCCCACACCCCCTGAAGCGCATAGCGATGTCCGTGAAGCGTCCGACGGGCATCGCAGGACCGACAGGGTGTCTCCCAATGGAAACTGTAAGGCGGTTGAGGCGTGTAGGTCGACGCGCGATGGAGGTGGAGTCCGCAGTTCCACAACGCTTCCAGTTCCGGTTCCGTCTGCCACAGCGGCAGGTCGTTCTGGTATTTCTGAACCTGGGACACCAGCGCTCCCAAGTCCACGCGCTCGAAACGCTCCAGCTTCTTGCGGGTCAGCGCCTCATCGCCGCCCGGCTCGGCCGCCTGGATGTACACCATCAACGGCACGTCATTGTCCAGTCCCCGCGCCTCGAGCCAGCCCTCGCGAACCGGCCGGAACTCCAGTTCTTCGTCCCACTCGCAGCGCAGGAGCGCCGGACCGTTCGGACCTTCCACCCGGAAGGTGTGAGGGGATGATTCGTCCGGGGTTCCCCGCACGCGAACCCCCCGCACCGCCAGGCACGCCACCAGACCCCGGCCCGCCGCCAGGATGAACTCCCCGCGTTCGGACCAGCTCAGGAGGTCGGCCATCCACATCGGTGGCGTCACAGGACCCGGCGTGAGCAGTTCAAGGATCGGTTGGCGAGACGTGCAGTGCCGGACCCCCACGCTTGCGCTCGTGTTGATGACCCAGCAGAAATCCTTCAGATCATTGACCTCAGCCGTGTTCGGGACCGAGGGGAAAAGATGATGCTCCATGCATGTCTCCCGAGGTGATGGCGATTGAGAATCTACGGGGGCCGTCCCCCGACGTCAAAGAAAAAGACGCCAACGTCACAGATACGCCTCCCCGGACGCCCGATCCCCTTGCACACGGCCCCGGGTTCATTATAATGATCCCGTCAATCGCCATGCCGGGGAGAACGTCCACGAAGAATCTCGTTACCCTCACGACCGATTTCGGACACGCCGACCCCTTTGTCGGGGTGATGAAGGGCGTCATGCTCTCGATCAATCCCCGAATCCGCTTCGTCGATCTCTGCCACGGCGTCCCGCCGGGAGACGTCCGGGCCGGCGCCTTCGTCCTCCGGACGAGCGCGGGTTATTTTCCCCCCGGAACGGTGCACCTGGCTGTGGTGGACCCCGGCGTAGGCACGTCGCGCCGCGTCATCTGCGCACGGGCGGGTTCGCACCTCTTCGTCGGACCCGATAACGGACTTTTGAGCTGGGTTACGCACACCATGGGCCGCCGAAGTGTGTTTCACGTGACGCACACCGACCTCTTCGCGAAAGAGATCAGCAGCACGTTTCACGGGCGTGACGTGTTCGCCCCCCTGGCGGCGCACCTGGCCGCCGGGATGAAACCGGAAACCCTCGGCCCGTCCATCGACGACATGGTCGAGCTGGATTGGCCCGCCGTGCGGACCGGTCGGCGGAACGAGCTGATCGGCGAAGTCCTCTACGTGGACGGGTTCGGCAACCTCATCACCAACATCGCGTCATCCATGTTGAACGTTCCGAAGAGGCGCTCCCTGACGGTCCGTGTCGGGCGACACGTGATCAAAGGATTGTCCGCCAATTATGCCAGTGCGGGGACCGGCAAGCTCCTGGCCCTCATCGGCAGTGCCGGTTTCCTGGAAATCGCCCTCAACGCCGGCAGCGCTTCACAGAAGACCGGACTGTGCGTCGGGGATGCCGTTCGCGTCCAGATCGAGGACCGCACGTGAGAGGATTCTTCGTCACCGGAACCGATACGGGCGTGGGCAAAACGGTCGTGACCGCGGCCCTGGCGGCGGTCCTTCGCGGACGCGGCCTGGACGTGGGTGTGGCAAAACCCGTTGCCACCGGGGCCGTCCGCCGGGAAGGCGTGCTCGTGCCGACCGACGCCGAGTTCCTGAAACGGATTTCAGGGGTCGAGGACACATTGGACGAAATCTGTCCGCTGGTCTTCGAGACCCCGGCGGCTCCCGTCACCGCCGCCGAGTGCGAACACAGGATTGTTGATCTGGATATCGTCCGCAAGGCCTTGAGGGATCTCGCCGACAGACATACCTGGCTTCTGGTGGAAGGGATCGGCGGCTGGCGTGTCCCGCTCACCGAAACGGTTACCGTGCGGGAGCTTGCCCAGGAACTTCGTCTGCCGGTCCTTGTCACGGCACGGGCGGGACTGGGCACCATCAACCACACGACCCTGACAGTGGAAGCGGTGCGTTCGGCGGGACTTGACGTGGCCGGGGTCGTGCTTGTCGAAACGGAACCCTCCCCGCGGGACGTGACCGTCCGGAGCAACCCCCGTCAGATCGAAAGACTCACCGGCGTGCGCGTGCTCGGGATTCTCCCGCACGATCCCACGCTCGCCGTCGAAGACGGACAGCCCGGACGCATCGTCCGTTCGATCGAAGACCACCTCGACCTGGAATACCTCGTTGACCTCATGAAGCAACAGACAGGTTGAATCACCCGGCGTCCGGATCCGAGTCCGAATCGTCTTCGTCCATCTCCATCGCGGCAGGAGGCAATTGAAGCACTTCCTCGATCCTGTGATCAGGGATTTCTTCCACGGCCCTGAGTTTCTTCGCCATGATGCGTGTTCGATGTTCCGTCTCTTCGATCGTATTGGCGGCCGAGTTCAACTGTCGTTTCACTTTACTCAGGACGTCACCGAATTTGCCGAACTCAGTCTTCACCGCCCCAAGAATCTTCCACACCTCGGCCGCCTGCTGCTCGATGGCCAGGGTCTGAAATCCCATTCTGATGCTGCTCAAAATGGCGGCCAGCGTGGTCGGTCCGGCCGGGATGATGCGGTATCGCTGCTGGATATCGTCTACGAGTCCCGGCTGTTTCACGACCTCCGCATAGAGTCCCTCGGTGGCCAGGAACATGATGGCAATGTCGGTGGTCTTGGGGGGATTCAGATACTTGTCGTGAATCTTCTGAGCCTCCAGCCGGACCCGCCCGGCCAGTCCGGCCATCGCAACCTGAACCGCCTGGGCGTCGCCCGCCTCCGCAGCCTGTTGAAGACGCAAATAATCCTCCTGGGGAAACTTGGAGTCGATCGGCAGCCAGACCTTCGCCCCGGGATCGTTCTTGGGACCAGGCAGACACAGCGCATATTCGACGCTGTCCCGTGAATCCTCCTTCGTGCGGACGTTCTTCTCATACTGCCCCGGCGACAGAATCTGCTCCAGGATCGAACCCAGTTGAACCTCGGCCCAGGTCCCCCTGACCTTGACGTTGGTCAGCACGCGCTTGAGATCACCCACACCCACCGCCAGCGACTGCATCTCGCCCAGCCCGCGCTGCACGGCTTCCAGTCGTTCGCTGACCAGTTTGAACGATTCGCCCAGTCGTTTCTCCAGGGTGCCCTGGAGTTTCTCATCCACGGTGGTCCGCATCTCCTGGAGTTTCTTCTCGTTGCTGTCCTGGAGTTCCTTGACGCGACTGTCGAGCATGGTGCGAACCCGTTCCAATGCCGCGTTGTTGGTTTCCGAAAGATCCTTGATCTGCTGGGTAACCCCTCCGAGCTGCGTCTTCTGCAGTTCGATCATGCGCGACAGGGTCTTGTCCAGCGAATCACTGGCGAGTTTGGCCCCTTGTGCCATCTCCTCTCTGAGCTCGCGGGCTGTTTTGCCGGATTCTTCGCGCGCCAGACGCAGTTCCTCACGAACGGCGGCCTCCGTGTGGTCCTGCCTGGCGGCCGATGATCGGCCAAGGAGTATCACCAGGAGCGTGGCGTTCACCACGACGCCCAGCCCCAGAAGTGCCAGAATCGCCTCAAGCATGCCGCCCTCCCTAGGCGCAATCCCAAAATCCGGTCAAGGGTTCAAGAGTACGCGTTCGAAAGCCGGAAATCAACCGCTTTCGGCGGATTTGCCCCGGCCATGAAGTGGCCTCGAGGGGGATGCATCTCCCGTCGTGTTCCGGCTATCGCTCGGCGGCCCCTTCGGGCGCCGGTCGAAATCGGAGCACCAGCATCCGCAGGGCGGAAAACACACGCACCGCCACCGCCCCGATCACCAGTCGTCCCAGCAGAATCCACCAGATGCTCGCGCCCAGGACCGCGAAAAGACCCGTGTCTTCCCACAAAGAATGCGTTGTCCCGATGAACACGTTCGTCCGGAACTGTCCCTCGCGCGTCAGGTGTCCCTGGCGTGCCTCGGCAATCACCAGCCCCGCGCCATAGGCCAGTCCCAGCGTGGACGATGCCATCACCGTGAACGCCGCCTCGCGCGGAAGTCCCGCCAGCCACACCAGCGGCCTCATCAGCCACGTCAACAGGCGAAGTCCGCCCGTCTGTCGAAGGAACTCCACCACGATCATCAGCGCCAGCACGATCACCACGACCTTGCCCAGGACCCAGGCGTTATCCACCAGGCTGGACCGGAGGAGTGCCCAGCCCTGCGCGGCCGATTTTGCCGGGGCCGCCTTTGCCGGAAGCGCCCACACCCCCGTGGACGGGATCAACAGGTTGAACACCAACGCCGCCGATATCGCCGTAACCAGACGCACCACCAGCATCGACAGGAATCCGCTTCCGGACTGTTTCTGAACCGCACACTCCACCGGGATGTTGTGAAAATCCAGGCAGAGCACCGCCAGAACCGTGATCTCCTTGATCGTCAGTGGGACGTTGGCCGCCACCGCCACCGCCGTGTACAGGTTGATGGCCGCGCCGGAAACGAACACCAGTGCGGCGTTCCCGGGCAGTCCCAGCAGACTCATGATCGGTCGGAAGAACCCGGCGATGACCGGCAGTGCGCCCCAGGCGTCCAGAACGGACATCAGCAGCATGACCGGGACCATCACCTTCAGCAACGACCGCAGCGTCGTTACACCCGTGCGTCCGCCTTCATAGAACGAAAGGCGAAACACCCAGCCGGCGCGTTTCAGCAAGGAGGGCTTGGATTCGGTCGTCATAGGCCCGCCATGATCGGACCGGACAGCAGCACCGATGCCGCCTCGTTCCCCCTGAAGAACATCGTCAGGCTGAACAGTTGTACCGCGCCCCACACCACCACGGCCCCGATAAACAGACATCCGAACACCATGACCCCGAACGCCCACCGCGGCCGCTTCCGGGAGATCACCTCCGCCAGCACGATGACCAGGATCGTCAGGACGATCTTGTACGCCATGAAGCCTCCGAACCCGAACTGCAGCAGAAACCACTTCGGCAGCAGGTTCGCCTCCACCATCCCCTTTTTATCCATGCCCATGCGCGTCACAAAGAGGTCCATCATGTTGAGCAGGACGAACAGCAGGTCCATCCGTGGATAGCGGATTTCCCATTGCAGCATCCGGGGGGCCGTCGCTTCCCGTGAACGCTTGCGTAGTTCCTCTCCAAGCGCCTCCACCCGGCTGGCCCGCTCCTCGGCCGATTCGGTCCGGGCAGCATCCTCGACGGACTTCTCGACGGGCTCCGACGCCCCTTCCGAAATGTGATCCTCCGGCGGCACGCCGGGCTCAGGATTCGATTCGACCATCACTCTTCCTCCGCACGAGACTCGAACGCAATGTCTCTGACCTCCAGTTCCACGGATTCACGTCCCTGCCAGTTCGATACCTTGGGGACGAACGCCAGGTCGCAGCGTCGACCGTTCGACTCGATCTTGTCCATCAGGTCACCCATGTTGAACGCGATCGCCCGCAGTGCCGTCGTGCCCTGGTTGGCGTAGAACGAGAGGTGTCGTCCCGACGAACCCACCCGACGGGGCGCACCGATCTTGATGTCCCGCGTCGCCAGCATCGGAGCGGGCGCCGCCTGTCCGAACGGCGCCAGTCGCCGGAGTTCGCTCACCGACGGAATATCCAGCGAGCCCAACAGCACCTCCGCATCCACGTCCATTTTCGGAACCAGGTCCTCTTCCGTCAGGATCTGGTCCGCCAGCCGGTTGACCTCGCGCGCGAACGCGTCGATCCGCTCGCGTTGAATTCGCATCCCTGCCGCCTGGGCGTGTCCACCGAACGAAAGCAGCGGGACTTCGCATCGCGACAGCAGTTCCACGATGTTCAACCCCGGCACCGAACGTGCCGAACCTCGACCCGTCTCGCCGTCCAGACTGATCAGCACCGTTGGACGGAAAAACTCCTCCACCAGGTGGCTGGCCACGATCCCGATGATCCCTGCCGGCCACGCCTCATCCGCTAGGGCGATGATCTTCTGTCCCGGAAGCATCTCCCGTGCGATCCGCTCACGTGCCGACTCGATGATCTCCCGCTGCACCTTCTGACGTTCGCGGTTGAGCCGGTCGAGCTGCTCGGCGATCTCCTCGCCCTCGTCCAGCCGGTCCGTCGTCAGCAGACGCAGTGCCAGGTCCGCGTCCCCCATCCGTCCCGCCACGTTCAGCCGAGGCCCCAGCAGAAACGAAATGTCCTCCGCTTCCAGGGGACGATCTTCCCGCTTCACGCATTTCAGAAGCGCCTGGAGCCCCGGAAGCTGACAATATCGCAGGGCCTGGAGGCCGAAGTGCGCCAGGACGCGGTTCTCGTTCAGCAGCGGCACGACGTCCGCAATCGTGCCCAGCGCCACCAGCGCCATGGCGTCCAGCAGAAACTCCTTGAAGACCGGACGCACGCGGTCGCTTCCCGAAAGCTCCCGGGCCAGGGCCCACGCCAGCTTGAACGCCACCCCCACCCCCGCAAGCTCCTTGCAGGGATACGTCGAGTGCTCAAGCTTCGGATCGACGACGGCGGCGGCCGGCGGACGCACGGGACCCGGTTCGTGATGGTCCGTCACCACCACGTCCATGCCCAGGGAATTGGCTTCCGTGATCTCCGCGTGACTGGCCACGCCACAGTCCACCGTGATGATGAGTTTGATGCCTTCCTGGTGGAATTGCCGGATCGCGTCCGAGTGGACGCCATACCCCTCGTCCGCCCGGCTGGGGATGTAGGTCCGGACCTCCGTCCCCGCCAGGTGCAGAAACTGTTTCAGCAGCGCCAGCGAGGAAATCCCGTCCACGTCGTAGTCGCCATACAGCAGGATGGGACTGCCGGTTTTCAGATGGCGCACGATGGTCTTCACGGCGCTGTCCATGTCGGGCAGCAGTCCGGGATCGTGCAGGTCCGTCAGGTCGGGACTGAGGAACGACCGTCCGTCCTCCGCGGAGGTGATCCCCCGGTTGATGAGGATCTGGGCCGTGAGAGGACTGATCCCGAGACGTCGGGTCAGGACGTCCTCCAGTTCCTCGTTGCGAGTCCGAAACACCCACTCTGTGCGCATCAGCCGGAACCCCTGCTGTTGAACCATGTCAGGAAGTGAACCTGTAAAGCGGACCTCCTCGCCCGGCAAGCACCGGCCCGGTCGCCGGCGTCCACACCATCGGGCAAGTCTAGCCGACGATCCCGTCGTTGTCCCCCCCCGGCCCCGGCTCCCCCCCCCTCGCCCGCGCCGCCCGCGCCGCCGGCATCCCGCTCTTCACCTCCGAGCCCGCCCAAGTCTCCCAAGGCGCCACC
>CAZVTD010000020.1:0-24623 GCA_964629945.1 uncultured Planctomycetota bacterium
AGGAGTTACTCGGCTCCGAAGTAACGGACATTGCCGACGGGGGCATCGGGGGAGGGGAGGAGACGGTGGGAGGCGCCGTCTGCCTGCCAGCCGGGGCGCAGTCGGGCCTCCATCAGGGTATTACCGTTTCCTGCCCGGTCTGCGCCGTTATAGCGGGCAGAGAGGATGGCCTTTCTCCAGTCCTCCGCCTTGGCTCCCAGCGTGTTGGCAATCGTGGTGGTGACCGTGTTCTGGGCCCCGACCAGACCGGAATAGAGAGGCTCGCGAAGGTCGATCTGAAGCGGGGAATAGCCGATGGGGTCGTAGAGATAGGGCTTGAAGGTCGTCGACCCGGAGCCGGGCAACTTCGTGTCGGTGGTGTATCCAGCAAAGCTGATCAATCCGAGGTGATTTTCGCCGTAGGTGCTTACATCCCCGGCTCGGGTGGGTGCCCCGGCGTGCAATCCCTGACCGTCCATGTTGTCCATGTAGGCGGTATCGGCCAGTTCCTTGTTGCCGATGACGTTGATGTCACAATACATGGACGTGGGCATGCCGATACGGAGAGCCGTCCGCCAGGTGCGTCCACCGGGAAACCCCGGATCTCCGGTGAACTGGGGTCCCTGGAGATAGCCGCACGCGTCCCCAGGGGTCAGGAAGGATTTGCAGGTGTCGTAGAACGTGTACCATGCGTTCCGTTCGGAAGACTCACCGGCCTGACCGACGTACGGGTCCTTGATGCCATCGCTATCGTCATCGAGCCCATTTTGAAGCAACGTTACCCAGACGTCATAGCCGACACCGTTGGGGTCTACCGTGACGGTGGTATGACGTTCGGTGTAGAGATAGTCGTTGGTTTCGGGATTCCAGATCTTGTTGCCGTCGCTGTCGAGGATGTAGATGCGCTCGGTCCAGCCCCAGGTCATGGCGGAGGCCATGCGGACGACCTCCGAAACGGGGTTGTAGAAGGAACCGACCTGTCCGGGGCGGTCCCAGCCGCTGAAGAGGACGCTCCGGAAGGACCCGGTGAGCTCACGTGTCACATGGCGCCCCGACATCCAGAAGTCGTTGCTGGGTCCGATCCCGAGTCGGACGCCCATTCGGGTTTTTCCGCGGACGAAGTTGTCGGCGATGCTCATGTCGAGGTTTCGGACGTTATCGTCGGTGTTGAGACCGGTCAGACGGTTGGCATACCCGGAATAGTAGATGTAGGGGGCGGCGGCGTCGCGGTTCTCGTAGCGGTGGGCGATCTGCGGATAGCGGTAATTGTCGCTGACAACCTTCATGCTGCGGTCCAGGTCGTCGGCGAGAATGCCCCGACAGTACTCCAGCAGTCCCTTGACCAGCATCTCGCACTGGACGTCGTCGACGTAGCGTGTGTTGAGCTTGCTCTCCATTCGGGTCATGGTGACGAACGTCGTCCCCATGATGGCCAGGAGTGCCAGCACGCCCAGACTGAGCAGCAGGGCGCTTCCGCGAATTCTGCAGACGGGGTGAAACATCGCATCTACCTCCTTAACCGATCCTCAAGTCCTCTTCACCCGTCAACCGAACTGGTTGTGCTACTGCATCTTCTTCAGTCGTCCGGTGCTCTTCAGAAGCTGAAGCCGGACGTACTGGTCATCATCCTTGCGACACAGGGAGATTTCGGGACAGTCCTCCTGCAGCAGATAGCCCCCCTTGCCGAATCGCAGGTCGAGTGTGCCATCCCATCCATGACGTGCGACATCCCCGCCGGATGAGTTTCGGGACGAATCGTAGTTGATCAGCTTGGAAGCGTGAGATTCCGAAACCCCGGGACCGGCCAGGATGACGTTGATCGAGTGGGGCAGGTAGAGATAGTCGTCCACGACCAGATTGTCACGCAGTGCGGCTGCCCATTCTGTGCTCTGGTACAGGTAGGCATAGTCGTCATTGACGTCCTGGTACCCTTGAGTTCCGGCATTGTTGTTTCTTTCCCCGATGCTCATGGTGCCGTACTGCCATGGCCAGGTGAGGGAGGCCTTATCGGGGTAAGGATAGCGGTCGTCATAGTAGAGATGACAACTGGCACGATGTCCCCACCAGGAGGCATAGTCGGGCTTGATGTGTCCCCAGCCGGCGGGACTGGTGGTCCAGTAGCAGTCCCACACGCCGCTGTAGAGACGCTCGCCGTCCGGACCCCAGGCGTCGCGCTTGGCGATGAAGGCGTGGTACCAGCTCAGGGGGATCGCCAGCAGGGAGTCGCTGATGTTCAGATACTCCTGCAGGTTGGGAATGGTCTCCAGGAAGGCCGATTCGGCCTCGATCCGAAGATACGTGGTTCCGTCCTCGTCGGTGGCAAACTCGACGGCGTGGTCCAGTTCCTCGTTGATGGCAAACGTCCTCGCCCGCATGATCGCGACCTGGAGGGCGTTGATCGCCGAGGTCATGCGCTGTTCCTTGATCATGGCGGCAAAATTCGGAACCGCCAGGGCTGCCACGGCGATGATCAAAGCCACCACCGTCAGAAGTTCCACCAGCGTGAAACCCCCGTTCCGACTGATCGTTTTCCTCATTCCTAACATATCCTCGATCCTTAACAAGCTCTGCAAGCCGGTCTGCTGCTCTCCATCTCATTGTACCGGCAATGTCCGTTTGGTCAACCGTCCCCACCGCCTCATGTCTTTTTTCCCGTCCCGTGAGGGCGACCCCGGGGGGGCGTCCCCTGGCCGGAGAAATCATCCCGACCGTACGGGATGAACTTCCCCTGAACCTATTGATTCGTCTGTGCCCAGCGCTGCACCAGGACCTTGACCGGTCCGGTGAAGTCGCACGTGCCATCCGAAGCCACCCTCAGCGTCTGACTGCGGTCCAGGACCGCCAGAAGGTGCTTGCGCGAGCGGACGGAGTCGCTCTGGATCTTGTAGCAGCCGTGTTGAAGGGCATGACCCGGATAATAGGGCGGCGCCGTCAGTTCCGTCACGATCTCCACCGTGAACACGCTGTTCCGCGTGGTCAGCAGGTTGGCATACCACGTGAACAGCCCGTCACGCTCGTCCACTTCGTCCCACTTCCCGTCCCCGTCGTCGTCGTAACTCGATGCTCCCACCAGACGGTCCGGGTCCCAGTCGTCCCAAGAGAGGTAGGGATTGTTTTCGCGGGAATACGATGTCGGCATGGCAATGCTCGACCCGCCGAGACTCCACCCCGGCTGCACGCTCAGCTTCCCGCACCGGACCATGTCCCCGATCGTTTCCCGTGGGCCTGGGTGTGCGTACTGGATCCACCGGTTGATATCCGGTGCCTGGTCGGTTCGGCCCGCAAGCGTACGCGGATACGACGTGGACAGTTTCATCGTCCCCTGTTCACCCGTGAAGGACATCCCCTTCGTGCGGTCAGACTGTATCCCGAAAATCTCCGCCCACAGCTCACCACCTGCCGCGTTGACGTCCAGCCTGCCGTGCACCACCACCTCATCGTCCTCATCCACCAGTCCATCCCCGTCGTTGTCCTCCCCGTCGTTGCTCGGGTCCCAGCACGTGAAGATGTCCAGGATGTGCACGTTCCGTGAATTGCCGAAGGGCTTGAACAGGTTGAGCTTGGCCGTGCGGTCGATGGAACTGTAGGACGTGTATTTATTGCCCAGGTCCGCCAGTGAAGGCTGTCCCCGGTCGTTCCGTTCGGTGATGGGTCCCTGGTCCGGGTCCATGTACGTGTACAGGAACGCTTCACCCAGCCAGCCTATCGACGGCAGATCGGCGTCCGGAACCTTGATGTCCTTGCACCACTGTGCGACGTAATTGTAGGTGGTGGCGTCCTTGAACAGGGCCGTGTTGGTCGCGTAGCTGTTCACGCTGCCGAACGTGCTGATCCCGCTGTAATCCAGGTTGCGCTCGGCGTGCACCACGCTGCACTGGTTTATCCTTCCGGTGCACTTGTAGGTCTTGGCGTTGGTCGGGTCCACACGACGGTAAATCCCGGAGAACGTCGTCGCCGAGGACGTCGTCCCGTCGTTGTAGGTGGCCAGCTTGAGATATTCTCGTGGACCACTCCCGTCCTCGCCCCAGCTTGCCGCCCGATCCACCACACGCTCTCCTCCCACCCGCGTGTTCTTGATCAGCTCCACCTGCACCCCGGCCGTCAGGTTGGCCAGCGTGAAGTCGCGTTTGACCTCGCTGTCCAGTTTCACATGCAGGTAACGGTTGGCCGACTTGGAGCCCCCGTCCTTGGCGCCTCCCATGCCGATGGAGGTGCACTTGCCCTGCACCGAGTCAAACGTTCCGGACGTCTTCCCCATGCTGTCCAGACCCGACAGGGCATAGCTGTGACTGGGTCCCCCGTTGGTCAGGATGCGGATCGAGTAACGTGACAGATCAATCGCCTCCTTGGCGTCGGGCAGCCAGGGGATGTTCTCCATCGGGTTGAACAGCTCCACCCGGAAATGCTCGATCGTCCCCGTGCTTTTGATCTCCAGTCCGACCTCGTTGATCACGGGAAAGCGTTCCGTTCCCCAGCCGATCGCCCCCGAGCTGTCGGGCGCGACGTACTTCGTCTCATCCTGATCCCGGTCGATCATGTCCGTCAGCGCCGCGATCAACTGACAGGCCCCCTTGGCGGCCAACTGCTCCGCCTCCGCAGCGTTGGTGCGATGTGCCCCGCTGGCGTCCCAGTAGTCGCCGTAATACCACTTCAGCGCCCCCTTGAGCATGTAGTAGCAGCGGTCCTGTTCATACTGTCGCTTGGCGATCCACCGCTGTTTGACGCTGGTGAGACCATTGGGTGGGAAGGTGAGGTAGGTGGTCCCGTTGGGATCGCCGGGCCAGCCGGTGTTGGTTGCCCCCAGCATGTTCAGGTTCACACGCTTGAGGATCGCGATGCTGCGCCACTCCCCGGCCTGGTTCTGCATGGCCGTCGGAACCTGATAGATCCCCAGTTCCGGGTGGTTCGCCCCGTCGGCATACTTCCCGTGCTTCTCCGTGAACCAGATTTTCCCACGCAGGATCGTGTCTCGCGAAAGCGCCGACAGTCTCGATCGGCACAACAGGGTGTAATATCGTGTGTCGACGAGACTCCCGTTGAATGCGTCGTGATAGGCGACGTTGAAAAAGCGTGAGCCGCAGGCGCTATTGTCGTCCACCATGTGTGTGGGCGTGGCATGTTCCAGAACTTCTTCCGCACCGAAGGGGGTGTCCGTCCCGATCGGATTCTCCGGGTTCGGGATGACGTAGTAGCTTCCTCCGTCCGCACGCCAGCCCACCTGGTAGCGGGCTTCATGGGAAGATGTGGCCGCCGGTCGCTTGTTGGTCCCCCCGTAGCGTGCCTGGAGGATCTTGTCCGCCCACGCGTTACACACGTTCCCATAAGCCGTCGCCTGATCACCGGACAGGGGGAACCAACTCGCAAGCGGGGCGGTCCGGGCGTCATACAATTGCTGTTTCAGACTGATCTGGAGTGGAGAATAGCACACGGCGTCATAGGGCGTGATAGTCGGGTTGTTTGGGTTCCCCGTATACGGCAGGGCGTCGTCTCCCGAGTACGCCGTGAACCCCATCAGACCCATGTGGTTCGGACCGTAATCGGCAATGTCCGTGGCGTAGTTTCGATAGACCGACGTCGCCCCGTACTTAGTCGCCCGGGCTCCTCCCAGACCTGCCCCGTCCATATCGGTCAGTTTCGTGCCCTGGGCGTTCCCGATCATGTTCGCGTTGAAGTACCCGCCCTCGGGCATCACCACGCGGACGGCCATTCGCCAATACCGTCCCCCGGGAAGTCCGGCGTCTCCGACGAACCGTGGTCCCTGCAGATACAGACTCGGTCCCCCAGGCGTCAGAAACGAACTGCACGTGTCGTGATACTGGTTGGCCCACACGGACCGTTCCGGATCGTAATCACTGGTGCCCAGACCCGGGTCCGCACCTCCGGACGCCCAGGGATTGTCGTCAATGGTGTTCTGGCACAGTGTCGCCCACACGTCGTATCCCACGCCGTTGGTGTCCACACTGGTCGGGATGACGCGTTCAGTGTACGCCCAGTCCCCCTTGTCGTAGTCCCAGACCTGCGGGTCCACGTAGTCGCGGACCACCTGTTTCCAGTAAATGGTGCCTGCGAAACGCGTGACCTCATCATAACCACAGTAGAACGAACCGGTTTGTCCCTGGTGCTGCCAGCCTCCCGACGCCACGTATGCCGAGCGTGACGCGTTGGCCTGGTTTCGGCTGTCGTTGGGCAGACACAGCCAGAAATCGTTGCTCGGAGGGATGCCCAGGCGCAGACCGAATCGTCCCTGACTGCTTGTGCCGGGTCGGGTGAACTCGTCCGCCCGCGACACATTGGTGTTGCGCACATTGTCGTCCGTGTTCACCCCCGTCAGCATGAACCCGCCGTCGCTTCGGACGAACGGGCCACCCGTGTCACGGTTCTCATACCGCTGGGCCACCACGGGATAGGTCAGGCTGTTGCTGATTATCCGCATGCTTCGGTCCTGGTCGTCGACGAGGATCCCCCGGACGTATTCCAGCATGCCCCGTGCCAGCATCTCACACTGCACGTCATCCACGTAGTGTGCGTTCAGCTTGCTGTCCATGCGTGTCATGGTCACGAACGTCGTCCCCATGATCGCCAGCAGTGCCAGCACACCGAGACTCAGCAGCAGTGCGCTTCCCCGTTTGGTCGGAACGTGTCCTCGCGACATGGTGCCGCTCCTTCACCCGGTCGACCGGATTTACCAGGTCCTTGCTCCCAGGTATGCCACGTGCTGGAACGTCTGAACCACGTCATCTTCGGCTTCGTCCCGTGAGATGTGTCCGTTATGGTCACGGTCATTGTCCGGGTTCAGATACTGGCTCAGATGACGGTCGTCCGTGATCCGGAGTGTGATCCGGATCGCCTTCGGCAGAGATCCTGCACTGCTGTTCCAGTCTCTCACCGTGAAGCGTCCGTTGTCGAAGCATTCCACCGTGAAGTTCACCACGTTGGTGAGGAACGGCGTCGCTTCACTGACCTCCGTGGCCTCGTCTCCCGACCCGTACAGCGTGTAATACTCGTACCGGTAGAGCGTGTTGTCTCTCAGGAAATACCCGATCCGGCCCATGTTCGCTTCCGTTCCGAAATTCGGACTGTCCGGACGTGTGTCCCGCACCTTGGCCGCCGTCACCATGGCGATCGACCGTCCCGAGTCCGCGATCAGGAACGGACGCATCCCGGCCGCCCGACCCTGTTTGCTCCAATACGCCCCGCTGGCTTCCCGCTCGATGTGATCCATGAACAGCTTCGCCTGCTGGAACACCAGCTGACGTCCCGAAGCGTCACGGATGACATCCGAACTGCTCTTGAAGACCGTGAACAGCATTGTCCCCAGGACCACCATCAACGTGATCGCCGCCAGCAGTTCCATTAACGTGAAGCCGCTCACCCGATTCATTCCGGCTCTCATCTCGTTCTCTCCCTCTCACAATGCACAGGTCTCATTCCAGCTTTCTCAGCCTCGTCGTGCCACGAAGCAGTTGCAGTCGCACATACTGCCGCTCCGAGACCGCCTCACCACGTCTCAGAACGATTTCCGGTGTCTTCGCCTGCAGCAGATGACCCCCCTTGCCGCACCGCAGGTCCACCGTCCCGTCCCCCCCGTGACACACCGCCGCGTACGTCCTCGTCCCGATCGTGTTCGTCCCCGCGTCGAAATTGATCAACGTGGACTTCGCCGCGTCCTCATTCGAGGTCGGCAGCACCACTTTCACGTCATAGGGCAGGTAGAGACAGTCGTCCATGACCAGGTTGTCCTGGATGTAGAACTTCATCGGGTCATAGTTCGGACTCCACGGATTGTTGTCGTTGACATCCTGATACCCAAGATCTCGCCCCCCCGAATCATACGGGACGTTGTTCCGCTCGTCCACACTGACCGAGTTGTAGTCGCCATATTTCGGAAACGCCCACGCCGTGGCATTGATTTCCGACTTGGTGTGCCCCGTCAGGGTCTCGTAGCGCTTGTCATAATACGTGATGCACTTGCTCAGGCTGCTCATGCCCGAGTGGTCCGTTGCCGCGGCGTTCTCGCTGAAATGACCCCAGCCGGCGGCGTACCCGCTTCCATCCCGGGGCCAGTAGATGTTGATGATCCCGCTGTAGAGCCGGTAGCCGTCGCTGGCACCCCAGGCATCCCGTCGGGCCAGGAAGCACTGAATCCAGCGTTCCGGCACCGCCAGCCACGTGTCCACCACCTGGATATATTCCTGCAGATTCGGGACGCTCTCCAGAAATGCGGACTCCGCTTCGATTCGGAGGTAGGTGGTGTCGTCGGCGTCGTTGCAGAACTCCACGGAATAGTCGATCTCCAGGTTGATGGCATACGTCTTCGCACGCATGATGGCCACCTGCAAGGAGTTAATCGCGTTGGTCATGCGCTGCTCGCGAAGCATCGCCGCGAAATTCGGCACCGCCAGCGCGGCCACTGTGATGATCAGCGCGATCACCGTCAGCAGTTCCACCAGCGTAAAACCCCCGATGCGCTTTCGCAGAGACTCACCCGCTGGCGACATGAGACAAGTCCTTAATCCGCAACCGCTTAACTTCTGCCTCGCCCCGGACCTTCTCGAAGGGGCGATCGTCCGTCCACGGGAGCTCGTAAACCATCAAATTATAGTTAGGCTTCCACGCCGGACAATCCGGAAAGCCCCCAGGGAGGTTTTCTGGGTTTCGATCGGAAGATCTGCGGATGGAAGGGGAGGGCACGCCTAATTTGAGAAAGATTTCACAAGCATTTCGGGTTCATGTCTTTTCGGAACAGGGGCGTTCGGGGGGAAGGAAGGAGCTCCTGATCGGGAACATCACAGTTTTTCAGACATTTTCGACGTCTTATCCTCCCTGGGCTGTGAAAATGGGCGAGGTTGTGCTCCGCAGTCGTTCTCCTCTCGAATTGGTGGTTTCTCGCCCGATTTTCCGTGGTTTCTATCATGGACACCTGGTATTTGCAACGCGGAAAGCCATCTCATCTCGGGGGGTGGCCCAACTCAAGGGGGGGTGCAGACCCATTTTCAAAACGGACAATACGCATCTCATTCCGACTTTGCGCTTCAATAACCGCTCTGTTTTTGGTATCATATAGCTCGTCGGATGTCAAGATGACCTGCTCTGAATGCGGTGCGGAGACGAAGGGAGCGGGTTCCGGGGGGCGCAGGAGGGGTGTAAGAGGTGGGTTGTGGGTGAGCCTGGAGCCAGGAAAGGGTGCGAAGCGACGTGACCGAGACGCGGACGACACTTGAGACGGTCAAGCTTCTGGAGAGGCTTCTTGCCCATGAGGATGGGGATGCCAAGGAGCTGGATAAGCTCATTGGACTGACGCTGCGGGATCGTCTGAGTCGATCGCTGCTGGGCCTGAAGGGGGAGGCGGGGCGGGAGCACCTGCAGCGGCGATGGGATATCTTCCGACGGGCATTCCCGACGTGGTTCAAGCGGGTGGTGTCCGTGGCGGGTCTTCCCGTCGAGGTGGAACTCTCGACCGGGCAGTTCTGGCTGTTCTATATGCCGCTGGCAGAACACCTCATTGCGCAGGCCAGGGCCAAGGATGGACGTCTCCTGACGGGGGTGACGGGACCGCCCGGCTGCGGCAAGAGCACCTTCTCCGCCGTGCTGGCCGCCATTGTCGAGGAGATCGTGGGACCCAACGGCATCCGTGCGACCGTCTGTCCCATGGACGGTTTCCACTACACCAACGAGTATCTTTCGAGGACGCGGACGGAGCTTCCTGACGGTCGTGCCGTCCCGCTGATGTCCCGCAAGGGGGCGCCGGATACGTTCGATGCCAGAGAGGCGCTGGGAAAGGTCCGCGAACTCCGGGACGGGACGACCGAGGTGAAGCTTCCCGAGTACAGTCGGCTGAAGCATGGACCGGTACGGGATGCCATTGTGGTTCCCCCGGGCGACCACATCGTGATCATCGAGGGGAATTACCTCCTGCTCAAGCAGGGTTCTTGGCGGGGTCTTTCGGACATGCTGGACGTGATCGCGTTCATCGAAGGAGACCCGGACAGTCAGAAGTCGGCCTTGGTGAAGCGGCACATGGCGGGGGGCAAGACCCGTCAGCAGGCTCTCAAGCGGGTCCGGGAGGTGGACGTTGCCAATGCGGCCCTGACCCGGCAGGAGAAGTCGCGTGCCGACGTCGTTCTGACGCTTTCTCCCACCTACCACGTCGAGAAGGTCGTGCTGGCCAAACGGAGCAAGAGCAAGGCAAACTGAAGCAGGGCGGCTCCTCAGCGTGGCCCATCGCTACTTTTCATCCCCCGGAGTGTTTTCGGACAAGACGCTCGCTGCGACGGCCTGACCCGTCTCGGGGTTGAGTTCCTTCGGCTTGGGACGTTCCAGGATCATCTTGGCGGCGATCACCACCATGAGCACCGCGAAGATCTTGCGCAGCCAGAACGCGTTGATGTGGTTGGCGCCCCATGATCCCACCAGGGCGCCGATGACGCCTCCCACGGTCAACAAGGCCACCGCCCGGTAGTCGAGTCGGACGTCAAACCGGTACTTATATGAGAAGAACCCCACCAGGGCCGTGATGATCATGTACCCCAGGGACAATCCTTGGGCCTCGTGCTGCTCGGCCATGGCCAGACGGATGAGCATGGGGACCATGATGACGCCGCCGCCGATGCCCACCAGTCCGCTCAGTGTTCCCGCGGCCAATCCCATCAGAATGAGATAGGGCCAATTTGCTGCCAGGTTATCGAGCACCGCATATCCTCCATGCTTCCGTAGTATGTTGGCCGCCCCTCGTGGGCGGCTCCCGACGTTCGCACCATAGCAGTCTGCCTCCCTCTGTCAACGCCATTTCCCCGGCGTATCCTCTTGACAAGATGCGGTTTCGGGCTTAGATGGGGCAGGGGAAGGGTGATCCTGTGTCGTTCCGGACAAGGAAGAGGGACATCGACGTGCACAAAGATCGCATCCAGCAGGTCGTCGCACTGCTCCGGAAGGCGTATCCCGACGCCCGCTGCATGTTGGACCACCATGACGCTTACGAACTCCTGGTGGCCACCATTCTTGCTGCCCAGTGCACCGACGCCAGGGTCAATCTGGTCACCCCGGCCCTCTTCGCCCGTTACCCCGATCCCGCCTCGCTGGCCCAGGCCGACCCGGATGATCTGGAAAAGCTCGTTCGTCCCACCGGTTTCTTCCGCCAGAAGACCAGGAGTCTCCTGGCCTGTTCCGGCGAGATCGTCGGACGCTTCCACGGGAAAGTCCCCGACACCATGGACGGTCTCACCTCGCTTCATGGCGTCGGCCGAAAGACAGCCAACGTGGTTCTTGGGGAATGCTTCGGACAACCCGGCATCATCGTCGATACCCACCTGAAGCGCGTCACCGGCCGCATTGGACTCACCACCCAGACCGACCCCGACAGGATCGAAGCCGAACTCGATGAGATCGTTCCCAGGAAAGACCGGACCCTCTTCAGTCACCTGATCACATTTCATGGGCGGGCCGTGTGCGCGGCCCGGAAGCCCAGGTGTCCCGCTTGCGTCATCCGTTCGCTCTGTGACTTCGGCAGAGCTGCCGTGTGAAACTCCGCCGGCCCCGTGCCGGCACACCCGATAGAAAGGATGCTGAACATGAAAGGTCGTGAGAAGTCGATGGCGTGGGTCGAGCGTCTGAAGAAAATCATGCCCTGGGGAAGTTCGACGTGCTCCAAGGCCGTCCAGTTCGGACCGGAGGAAGCCGGCATCATCGTCCGGGGCGACGGCTGTCGCGTCTGGGACGCCGACGGAAAGGAATACATCGATTTCCGCAACGCGCTGGGCCCCATCACGCTCGGTTACCGGTTCCCCGCCGTCGATCAGGCCATCCGTGCGCAGCTGGACAACGGCATCGTCTTCGGACATCCCCATCCGCTGGAATGCGAGGTGGCCGAATTGCTCTGCGAAGTCATTCCCTGTGCCGAGCAGGCGCGTTTCCTCAAGACCGGGGGCGAAGCCAATGCCGCCTGCATACGTACCGCCCGGCACTTCACCGGTCGCAACCACATCATCCAGATCGGTTACAACGGCTGGCTCAACTCCCTGGCCCGCGGCGCACGGGCGCTTCCCAGGCAGACCGCCAAAGCCGTGCCCCCGGGAGTACCCGAAGCCCTGAGCGAACTCTATCACATCGCCAACTGGAACGACATCGAAGCCGTTCGTGCCCTCTTCAAACAGTATCCCGGAGCCGTGGCAGCGCTGATTATCTCCGCCGACTACCGGTACATGGCCGCCGGGAAGGAGTTCTATCCCGCGCTTCGAGAGATCACCCGGAAGGAAGGAGCCCTGCTTATCTTCGACGAGATCGTCACGGGCTTCCGCATCGCCACCGCCGGTGTCCAGGAATACTTCAACGTCACCCCGGACATGGCCGGCTTCGCCAAGGGCATGGCCAACGGCATGCCGCTGGCCGCATACGTCGGACGGAAGGAGTGCATGAAAGCCATCGAGGAGGTCGTCGTCACCTCCACCTATGGCGGTGAAGCTCTGTCGCTGGCCGCGGCCAAGGCCACCATCGAAACCTACCGCACCAAGCACGTCACCGATCATCTCTGGAAGATGGGCGAACTCATGTGGACCGGGACCAACGAACTCGCCGAGAAGTTCGGCGTTCCTGTGCGCGTCGAAGGCTTCTGGCCCGCCCCGGCGTTCGTCTTCTCCGGCGACCAGCCCAACGAGCTCAAGAACCGCTTCTTCCGTGCCGCTTATCGCAACGGACTTTCCCTCTACGACAACAGCTACGTGAACTTCAGCCACCAGAAGGACGACATCGAGGAAGCTCTCGACCGCATGGAGCGGACCCTGGAGGAACTGTGACATGATCATCGACGTTCATCAGCACATCCCCAAGCGTCGCGAGGACTGGGCGAAATCGCTGAAGGTCTGCCGGCTCAACGGCGTCACCCTCGTCATCATCTCGGATGTTCTGGGGTTAGCGGACTATCCGAACCGTCGTCAGATCCGTCATGCCAACACGCGCTCACGGGCCTTCTCAGGTCTCTTTGGTGCGAATGCACGCTGGCTGGCCTACCTCAATCCCCAACTGTCCGACTGGTCGTCGGAACTGAAAAGGTGTCTGGACGACGGTGCCATTGGCATCAAACTCTGGGTGGCTTTCAGGGACAAACGCGGGCGGCTCGACAACTGCTACCCCATCCTGAAGGCCGCCGGAAAACGCGGGCTCCCTGTCCTCATCCACACGATGAACCCCACCAGTCCCAACGCCCGGGGCGAAATCGACACCGAGGAGTTCGCCTTTCTCGCCAAACGCTTTCCGCAGACCAACCTGATCGCCGCCCACGTCGGGGGCAACTGGCACGAAGGCGTCGTCACGATGCGCTCCACCGGTCCCAATGCCTACCTCGACGTCTGTGGCTGCGACCCCAACCGTGGGCTTCTCGAAAATTTTATCGATGCCGTCGGACCCGACCGTGTCGTCTTCGGCACCGACATGGCCGGCCGAAGTTTCCCCTCTCAGATGACCAAGGTTCTCTTCGCCGACGTCGATGATAAGGTCCGTCAGAAAGTCTTCTGGCGGAACGCCGCGCGCCTCTTCAAGATCGATATGAGACAGGTTCCGAAGGTCGAGCCCGTCGAAGTGCCCCCCGCACCCATCGACCGGACCACCGACCACCTCTGTTTCTCGGGACGTTGGCCGTTCTTTGAGATCGACGCACTCACCCCGAAACAGTTGGAGCGCGAACTCAAGCGTCAGGGCGTCACTTCCGCCTACGTCGCCGATCTGGGCAGTCTCTTCCGCGTGGACCTGGCCGTGGCCAACCGCCAGTTCCTCGCTTCCGCGCGCGGGTGCCGGACCGTCCACCCCCTCGCCGTCGTCAATCCACATTCCCACGATTGGCGTGAGGTCCTCGATGGGGCAGGGCGTCCCTTCGCGGGCGTCCTCGTCTCGCCTTATCTGCACGCCTGGCCGCTCAACGAATTACGATACGCCGAGTTCTTCCGGACCTGTGCGAAGAGAAAACTGCCGGTGTGGATCAACTGTCGTCTGCACGACTGGCGCTGGCGTCACTCCGGTGCCGGCTTCCGCGTCGTTGCTGCCGACGAACTCATCGACTTTGCCCGCTCCGCACCCGCCAACCGCTACGTCTTTCAAGGCGCGGCGGCGGATGCGGTGGACAATATCCTCTCCCTGAAGCGCACGCGGGGGGACTTCCGCTTCGACATCTCCAAGCTCATCGACGGAAACGGACAGTTCGCGCGAATCCTCAACGCCCACGGCCCCGATAAACTGGTCCTCGGCTCCGAGTGGCCCTTCCGCGACATGCGCACCGTTCCCTGGACCGCAGACCGCGAGGCCGCGCTCAGGTTCTGAGTGCGCATGTGTCCGTGATGGGCGATTGTCCCGTCAAACGCCCAGGAACTTGCTGAAGTCGATCGGGACGAAGCGTCGTTCCTTCCAGGCTTCCTGTGCGCGGAGCGCCGTCAGCGTCGCGTACCCGCCCCGGATGTGGTCCGTCTCCGGCCGGCGTCCTTCCACGATGCAGCGCCGGAAGTGTTCCAGTTCGTTGTAGTGTCCCTTGTTCACGCCCGGACGCGAGGTGTAGTAGTAGCCGCGTTTCAGGTCTTCTTCCGGGATGTTGTTGTACCAGTTGCGCAGCTTCAGCCGAAGCGGTTCGATCCCTTCTCCCTCGATCAGGTCCTTCTGCGGGTCCGCCTCCAGGGGATATCGCTTGTCCCCGAAGTCCTGCACCCCCGCGCTCAGCACCTCCACGAAACTGTCCATCACGATGGTCGTGTAATTCGTGAAGATTTCCAGCCGTTCCTTCGGGTAGGCTTCCGTTCCGCAGTTTCCCGAAACGATGGTCACCGTCGTGTTCTTCGGATATTCCAGCACGGTCGTGTTGTTATCGGACTGTCCCCCCGCCACGAAGATCTGTGTGGGGTAGTCCTCGATCAGCCAGTTCAGCAGGTCGAAGATGTGCACCACCTCGAAGACCAGCGTCGATTCCTCGTGGTTGTTGACCATGTCCTGGTGGACCATCGGCCACAGCTTCTTCTCCGCCACCATGCGATAGAGGATCATCGTCTCGTCGCCCCGCACCTTGCGGAACCCCGCGCGCGCGTCGAACATCGCGTCCGAATAGGGACGGTTGAATCCCACCATCAGGTAGACCCCCGTCCGGTTGATGATCTCCACGATCTCGCGCGTGTCGTCGTATCCCCGGCTCATCGGCTTTTCCACCAGGATGTGCTTCCCCGCTTCCGCCGCCGCCCGGATCGGCTCCACACGGAAGTTCTCCCGCGTCCCGATCACCACCGCGTCGATTTCCGGGTCCGCGCACAGCTCGTGCATGTCCGTCGTCACGTACTTCGGGTGATACATCCCCTCCAATTCCGCCAGCACGTCCTTCTTCAGGTCGCACAGCGCCCGGATCTCCAGCTTCGGGTTCAGATGTGCGTTCGGGATGTGTTTGCCCGCCGAAAATCCCCCCGTCCCGATGAAACCCAGTCTCACCACGCGGTCCTTCTTCGCCATCGTCCATTCCTTTCCCTGAGTTACGACTTCTGTTCGTGTCGTTGTTCCAGCGTCTGGGCGTGGTGTGCGCGTCCCGTTTCCCGAAGCCGCTTGCAATAGGGCGTCACGTGACGCCGGTTTGCGTGGCACGGTCCCTCCCTGAGCACCGTTCCCAGCGGATCTACGTTGGTCTCCGACGTCCTCATCATGGCTCCATGCCAGTCTTCCAGCACCTGCGCTGCTTCTGCCACCACCTCCGGATGCTCCGCCGCGACGTTCTTCGTCTCGTGCGGGTCCTTTGCCACGTCGAACAGCATGTGGTCCGGAAAATCCTTCAGCCCGTCGTGATACGTCCGGATCATCATCCAATCCCCCATCCGCACCGAACGTTGGGCGCTCCACGCGCACTGGCTCACCACCAGGCTCTCGCGTCCCGCGCTTTCGCCCTTGCGCATCGCCTCCGCGAAGCTCCGTCCATCCCACCGGGCCGAGCATTCGCCCCCCGCAAGTTCCGTGAGCGTCGGCGTGAAGTCCAGTTGGTAATACAGGGCATCATCCACCCGAGGCTGCGTGATCCCGGGCCAGCGGACGATCATCGGCACGCGCGACGTGCAGTAGTCCGCCGTCTGGTGGTCACCGTAAACGTTCAGTTCCCCCTGGTTCTCCCCGTGGTCCGAGCTCACCATGATCACCAGGTCGTCCAGAACTCCCTGTCGGTCCAGTTCCTCCAGCAGCTTTCCCACGTGATCGTCCGCGTAGCGGATGCCCGTGTCGTACCCGTCGATCCACCTCCGGTAGTCTTCCATCGATGCGATCGCGTCGGGCTGCCTCGGGAACGTCCCCCATTTCTTCTCACACCCGAACCCGAACGGCTCCGGTGCGCTGTGTGGACCGAAGCTCTCCCAATGTCTTCGTCGCACCTCTTCCGTGTGCCACGCCGGAATCGGCTCCCCTTCGAACGGGTTCCCATACGACTCGGGCGTCCGGTAGGTCGTGTGCGGGTCCCAGTAGTTCACGTGCAGGAACCAGTTATACTGTTTCGCGTTGCGCCGGATCCAGTCCAGCGCGGTCGGGTTGATCTCGTCGGCGCGTTCGCCCCCGCCCTTGCCCGGGTCGTGCATCTCGGCGAATCCCTCATAGAACCACCACGCCGAGTGTCGTCCCGCGAAAGGCGACACGCTCACCGTCTTCAGGCCCGACCGTCTCATCCGCACCATCCAGGGCATCCGTTCCGGACGTGCATCATTCTTGAATTTGCGCTCCGAACCCTGAAGGAACGGGTCCGCCGCCGTCCCGTCGTGGTTCACCACCCCCGTGTGGATTCCGAATCGACCCGTCCAGAACGCCGACCGTGAAGGCAGACAGGGCGCGTCGCTGGCGTAGCAGTTCGTAAACCGCACGCCCTCACCGGCGATCCGGTCGATCGTCGGCGACGTGTTCCGCCCATACCCGTAGCATCCCAGGTGGTCCGGACGCAGCGTGTCGATATCGATATACAGGAACCTCATCACTCCCTCCGCGCTTCTATGACTTGGTCATGCCGGCGGATTTTACCCCGACCGCCCCGTCTTGTGCATCACTTTTCCACCCATGTCGGACTGGCCCATGCCGCCTCTCCGTCCTTCTGCACCACCCGGACGTAATAGAAGCAGAACCGGTTCGCGCTGAACTTCGCCGGTCCCATCAGCACCGCTTCCAGAGGCTGCGTGTCCTCCCAGCCCACCGTGCAATCCACCTCGTTTCCCGCGAACCGCTTCACCAGTTCGTTGTTCCGGATGATGTCGATCCGTTCCACGTCCGCCGTCCCGTGGAACTCGATCTCGATCCTGCGCGACCCGGCCAGCCCCGTGTCATCCCGGGCCGACAGTTCCGACCCCATCGACTTCCCGTTCAGCCGATACGTCAGGATCATTCGCGGCCCCGTCGTCGCCACCACCCGCCGGTTCCACAGCGCATCCCAGATTTCCTCCCGCGTGCAGCCGGTCGCTTCCACCGACATCAGTCCCGCCTTGTAGGGTTCTTTTGCCACCGGGTTCACGTAATCCGTCCCCGCGTGACCGGAATGATCGTCTCCGCCCCCCGTGAATCCCACGCGCCAGCCCGTTGCCAGGGCGTTCTGCACGTATCCCTCCACCCGGGGCGAGTCGCTGTGTTCGGGCGTCGGGTTCCCCCGTTCGCCGGAGGTCTCGAAACTCCCCCGCACCTGGTACAGCTCCACCAGGCGTTCGCACGTCACGTCGTGGTCTTTCCAGTCGCACCAGTTCCCCGCGTGTCCCGTGTGATGCGGGATCACGATCGCCTTCTCGTTTTTCAGTGCCCGGAAAAGGTCCGATGGGGCAGGGTAGTGCCCATCGTCCGACCGATAGATCGGCCGATCGTCCTCCAGGTAGATCACGTTCCGGTCCCCGTCTCCCCATTTTCGCCACTTCGCCCATTCATAACCCAGGAACACCGTGAACGCCCCGGGCTCATTCCATCGTTTCACCGTCTCGCACGTCATCGTCCACAGCCGGTCGTAATGTTCCCAGGCGCTGTCGTGGTCGCTGGTGGCCGAAAAGTTCAGCCCCGCCTCGTTGCGGATCTGGTGGAAGTAGTAATTCTGCGTTCCCACCCCGTCCGACATCTCCGTGTGTCCGTGGATCACGCCCCAGAGCACCTGTTTTTTCTCCGACGTCTTCCCGCAGACCACCGGGTTCGTCACCGCCTCCAGTCCGCGTCCCTCATCCTTCACCACCAGCCGGTGCACGCCCTTCCTGGTCGGCGTGACCTTCACCCTCACGCACGTGGAATCCCCAACTGCTTCCGTCCGGCTCGCCAGGACCTGCCCATCGCAGAACACCCTCAGCTTCCCCGGACGTTGGCACGACAGATTGCCCCAGGCATCCTCGGGTCTCACCAGCACCGCAATCTCCTCGCCCGGGTTTGCCTGGCTCGGCGCATACGCCCGCAGATGCTCGATCTCGTTCCCCAGAACGTGCATCATGCACGCCCCAACGACCACATGATGGTTCGCGTCGGTCCAGTAATTCCCCGCGGGCGCCTTCGTCTCCTTTCCCGACTCCCCCGGCTCCCGGTGGAGCACAAAGAACTTGCTCAGGAAGCGCACCCGCGTCGCTTCCACCTCGCGCAGCATCACCCGGACCACGTCACCCTTCTCCAGCCCGCGTTCACCGACGGTGATCACCCAGTTCCGCAGGTTCACCCCGGGCGAACAGGCCAGCGCACTCCCTGTTCCGTCCTCCACCGTGATCAGTCCCGCCCCCGCGGGATCTTCCGCCCAGTTTCCGATCAGGTCCGCCTTGTTGTTCCGTCCGCCCGAAAGCTGCAGTTTCAATGCTGTCCCCGCGTCCACGTCTTCGGCCAGTTCGAAAGGAAGCACCCACGTCCCGCGTTCCCCCGCCAGGGCAGCCGCCGGCTCCGCCGGTCTCATGACCACCCGCTCGGGTATCCGTATCGGTCGTTCCCACGTCGGCATCCACTCCACCGCCACCTTCGACATCACCGCTCCTTCTTCCCTGAGATGAAGCGGAGAAGCCCCAGGAGGCTTCTGCGCGGTTGTGACGTGTTCATTATCCGTGTTGGCTCACTTGTCTGTTTTCGGCTCCTCGGTCTTCAGGGGCTCGTAAATCCGTGCCGTGGACGAGATGCGCACCTCATCCAGTTCCCCCCCCATCTGTCCATTGACGGGCTGCCAGTCGTTCGTCCCCAGTCGCAGCAGCGACCCCTTGAATGCGACGTTGCCGTCCGTCAGGTCCGCCGGAACCTCCGCCTTGTCCAACTGTCCGTTCACGTAGATTCGAATCTCCTTCGTCTTCTGGTCATACGTGATCGCCAGGTGCGTCCATGTGCCTCTCGGAACTTCCTTGCTCCCTTTCACGATCCGCCACTTCCCGTCCACCGCGATGTAGGCCTGAACCGTTCCGTTGACCCGGATCATGTACGAGCTGTTCCGCGTCACGATGTCGCCCCGTGCCAGGTCCTTGAACTTCACCCAGCACTCCACCGTCAGTCCGGACAGCGTCTCCACGCCCCGCAGTTCCTCGAAGTCCACCCACCCCTTGGCTCCGTCGAAGCTTACCGCCTTGCCGAACTTTCCCTCCGCTTCCGTGGCGTCCCCCACCTTTCCCGTCTTGCCCCCCTCCACCGCGTCCTTCACTTCTCCGGTCCCCACGTTGTCCAGGGGATACAGGGCCAGCGTGTCCTTGTCCACCTCGAACGGCTTCGTCAGATCCACCACCTGTCCCCATCCCGCGCCGCACAGACACAGCACCATCATGCCCAAGACCGCTCCGCGAGACACCATGCCTGCCTCCTCCGTTCTCTGTTCACCGGTTCTGCTCGACGGCTCTCAAAACTTGACTTTGACCTCTCTGGTCGCTTCCCGGACCTTATATCCTCCCGCCTCCACGCTCACCCGGACGGCTTCTTCACCGGCGGCACGACGTTCGCCGGATAGTTTCACTTCCTTGACCGCCCCTGCGGCCAGGTCCGCAATCTGGGTGTTATCCTTCACGCCGCCTCCGCTGACCCACAGCCTCAGGTCGATAGGACGGTCCCCCAGGTTGCGCACGGTCAACAGCACACCCCCGCCGGCGATCCCCTGGCCCGCGATTTCAACTGGGATACTGTCGTCCACTTTCGCCTTTTTCAGCGTGTCTGTCAACTGTTTAAGCGACCCCCCTTTGGCCGCCACGAACACCGGCTCACCCCGTGTCAGCACCAGCGCCCCGGGGGTTCCCCCTTCCAGCGGGTTCGCCAGCATGTCCAACACCTCCACGTTCCGCCCCGTCGGACGCTCCAGTTTGACCATCTCCATTGTGTTCCACAGCGCCACTGCCGGCCCGCCATTCCCGTCCATCGGGATGCACGCCACCTAGCCGCCGCCAAGCTCGATCCTTCCCGTCACCTTCCGGTCCTTCAGCATCCGTGCCAGTCCGTTCAGTGCGATCAGTCTGGGCCGCGGGATGTAGCTCTCGTAATACACCGCCCACCCGTACCGCACCGACGTCTGCGCGCTGAACCAGAAGAACCGTTCCACGCCGCTGCCCAGCGCCGAAAGATAGCCCTGGGTCAGGTTCACCGCGCAGTCCTTCTCGCTCTGACTGGAGGGCATGAACCCCATCCCGTCCGACTGCGTCCCCTGTTCCGTGTGCCACACCCGCTTCGGCGTCCTATACTGTTTCCGGACCGCCTCGTCCTCTTCCGCCATCACCTCCATCTCCTCGAAGGGCCTTCCCAGTTGTCCGTAGCTGTGATAACTGATCGCGTCCATGTACTTCCCGTATCCCGCGTTGCACAGGGTCCGGATGTACGCCGGAACCACCCCGCCGCCTCCGATCACCACCGCTTCCGGGTTTGCCGCCTTCGCGTTCTCATACGTCGCCTTCAGCAGTTCCCCGTACACCTTCCCGTCCGCCGCCTCCGGCGCAAGGTGAGGCTCGTTCCACACCTCCCAGTACCGGATTCTCCCCTTGTACCGTCCCACCGTCGTCTTCACGTAGCTGCCCCACTGGTCCGTCCGGTACGGAAACGCTTCGATCTTCTTCTCCACGGACCCCGCCCACGCCTGTTCCCACTGCTTGTAATACCGCAGCAGGATCGGCATGACCTCCATCCCCGCACGTTTCACCGCGTTGTACTGACGGTCATACTCCTCCCAATTGAACTGTCCCGGCTGTTTCTCCGCCATTCCCCATCCCCACCATGCGCGGATCCATTTCACCCCGCACAGGCTCAGCATCCCCAGGTTGCAGTCCAGGTGCTCATCCGGCTCGCGTTCCATGTGTGTGTTCATCCCCAGCGGACTGCTCATCGCGTCGCCCACGCCCTTCATCGGTTCGATCACGTTATAGATCCGGCTCGTCTCCTTCAGGACCTTGTCGCCCGCCTTCACGACGAACGTGATCTCGAACCAGCCCACCCGCTCGTCCGGGATCGCGATCTCGCCCTTCAGCCAGTTCACCGTCTCCGACTTCACCGTTCGGCCCTGCCAGTCCGTGATCCGATACGCCAGCGCCAGCCTGGGCGTTCCGTTTCGCGCCCCAACGTCCACCACCTCAACGGGCATCCTGCTGCGACTCTTCAGCATATACGTGCTCTGCTTCGGCAGCGTCACCAGCACCCCGATCGACTGCGCCTCGGTCTCCGTGTATGCCGACGCATTGCCCACCACCACGCACACCGCATCCACGTCCACCTGCGCCGTTTCCCCGGTTCCCACCTCGACGAATGCCAGGTCCGTCGGCCAGTCCGCTCCCACGTTCACCCGCATCGACACCCGCTTCCATTCGGTGGTCAGGTCGAACGAGTCTGAGTTGCGCCTCTCGCTGTCCGAAGGCCCGCCCGTGCTCTTCAGCCCCAGGTGTCCCTTGCAGGGCTTCTCTCCCCGCATCAACGCCGACACCGTCACGGTCTCGCCCCGCGCGATCCGGAACGGATACGACATCAGGATGTTTCGCCTCGCCTGCACCGCGTGCAGGTAGCGCCGTCCCTGGGGCGCATCTCCCGTCTTCACGTCCCACAGCAGGTTCGCGTTGACCTCCCCGCCCTCCATCCATCCGTACATCCCGCTCTCAAAGCCCGGGTTCGCCACCAGGTTCGTGTTCCCCGGGACCGTCACCTTCTCCACCGGGTGGATCGGCTTGTACGTCCTCGCCACGCTCGAAATCCGAAGCTCGTCGATCGCCCCGTTCAGAAGCCCCTCCGTCTCTTTCCAGGTCTTCCCCCCGATGCGAAGCATGTCGGCCCCCGGGTTGATCTTTCCCGCCGTCACCCCCTTGGGCGTCTCCGACACGTCCAGTTCCCCGTTCACGTAGATGCTCACCTTCTTCGTCCGCTGATCATACGTCATCGCCAGGTGGGTCCACTCTCCTGTCGGAAGCGCCTTCGTTCCCGAGACCGTCCGCCAGCCCCCGTCGATCCCGAAATACGCCGTCAACGTCCCCCCGACCCTCATCATGTACTGGCTGTTCCGGACCAGAATGTCGCCGCCGGGCGCCCCGTAGAACTTCACCCAGCACTCCACCGTCATCGCCGAAACCCCTTCCGTCGGCGCAAGATCGTCCACGTCGATCCATCCCTTCACCCCGTTCACCGTCATCGCCCTGTCGAACCGTCCCAGGGTGGAAAGGGCCCCCTTCACGACCCCCGCCCTGCCATTCGCAACCGCGTTGCCCGCCTTCCCGCACGCCACGTCGTCCAGGTGGTACAGCGCAATCCTGTCCCTATCCACCACATAAGGCTTCGTCGGGTCGGCCGTCTGCCCCCAGGCGGTTCCACCGATCCACGCCGCTGCCATGAACAGTACCATCAGGGCTCTCAGGGTCATGTCTTCGCTTCCTTCGCGTTTTCAGGGGACAAGGGATTCCATGGATCCGGCACACAGCACGCCGCACCCATGGTACAGACTCTCCGCCTTCGTTCAAGACTTGTTTTGCGTTCCGGCGACCCGGCTGTTACTGCTCCTTCAGCTTGCGCTCCACCTCGCCGGCCAGTTCGTACAGCTTCTCCGTCCGCTCCCGCCAGCCCGAGCTTTGATACCACGCGTGCCCGGCTGTCCCCGGCTGGAAGAACCACTTCCAGGGTGCAACGTAGTCGTGGGGATGGGTTGCGAAGTTAGCCAACCCTCGCAACTTGAACAGCATCCGCTCATCCAGCGTCGCCTGGCAGCGTTGCGCCAGATCCTCCCCCAGTTTCGCACGTTTCCCTTCGTCCGTCAGGGCCTGCTCGATGAAAATCCTCGCCTCTGTGGCTTGAACTCCCTCGCGAAGCTGCTCGTAGTGGGCCGTAGCCACCGCACCTTCCGGTCCCGGCGCCAGCAGCGAAGACCGCATTTCCAGGTTGATCCAGTTGTTCCACGGATACCGTTCATACGTCCGACCCACCCGCTGTCCCCGCTTGTCCCGGATCACCGGCCACGTGTCTCCTCCGATCCGGCCGAACCCCCGCTGTCCCCCTGAAATCGTGACCTCGACCATGGATGCCCACATCGTTCCCGGGATCATGTACATCTCCGCTCGGACCCCGGGTCTCAGAAGCTGCTGCGCACGGATCACCCCCTCTTCCACCTTCCAGCCGTACCGTCTCTCCTTCGCTGGGTCCGGCGGATGCTTCACGGCATGGATGCTTGTGCAGTACCCCGGCTTGAATCCCAGGTTGCCTGATCTCGCCGTGATCGACGGAATCGTCATGTGTGCGTGCGACACCCACGGCAGATTATCCGTCACCTCTCCCCAGAACGCCACCTCCTCTTTCCTCGCGCGATAGTCCGTGAACCATCCCAGCATCATCGTCTTTTCCAGTCCCCGCTTCCTCATCCGTTCCCGGAGTTCCCCGAACAGTTTCGTCCAGGATTTCTTCAGTTCCGGGTCCGCAAAATACGTGTTCGGCAGAAGGATCTGTTCCGTCTTGCCCGTCTCCGGGTTCACCCACGACACGCTCGGGTCCGTCTCACGCTTTTTCAGCCGGTCCCTCGCCGCGATCATCGATCCGTGTCCGCCGCCCGTCGAATCCTTCGCACTCGGCAGCAGGAACACGTCCCACACCACGAAGCACACCACCTTCGGCGTCCCCAGGTTCTTCTCCGCCACGTCCAGATACTTCTCCATGATACTGAAGTCGAAGTCGTACTCGTTCTCCCCTTTCTTCACCCACCGTACCATCGATTCCTCGTTCCCGTAATTCGTCCCGCAGATCAACGGCACGTAAAGCGTCTTGCTGCCCACCTCTCGCATCAGCCGGAACGACCGCCCGATCAGCTCATAATGCTTCTCCGACCACATCGGAACCCCATACTCCAGTGCCAGTGTGTCGGGCTCCTCCACCAGTTCCACCCAGCTCTGAAAATCATCCGGCTCCGGCAGCGCCCAGTCCGCCACCGTCAGTTTCACCGGAACCGTCATGGCCTTCTCACCCTCGCACCGCACCGTCAGCGTGCCCGTGTAAGCGCCCGCCTTGGCGTCCTTCGGAACACTCACCGTCACCCACACCGGTGCTACCGCGCCTGCCGCCGGTCCCGTCCCTTTCACCTCGTACACCGTCGGGGCCTCGTCCAGAAGGATATTCATGGCTTCCGCTTTTGCAGGGTTTTGTTTATACGACGGCCAGACGTTCGGCGGCGACCCGATCCCATACGTGTAATCGTAAATCCCATACTCTGTGCTGCCCGGGTCCCGTTCACGTCGCTCCACCGACACCCC
>CAZVTD010000021.1:0-23902 GCA_964629945.1 uncultured Planctomycetota bacterium
GGTCTGTCCCCAACACCACGCGGTCATCGCCAGGACCAGGACGGTCAGCCATGCGCTTTTCATTTCAATTTCCTCCATCCTGCCGGGCATCGTTCTGCAACGTGGTCAGGAGCTGCTTGAGCAGGGTGCTGATCTGTGCTTCGCGCTCGGAGAGCTTCTGGATCGTCCGTGCGGCCTGCTCGGGATTCACCACGCCCATCTGCTTCATCACGTCCATCTGAGCGGTCTGCTCGGCGGCCTGGGCGTGCATCGTGCGGATCATTTTGAGTTCGGCAAGGGGCGGGACGAGGCGTTTTTTCTGGTCGCCGCCGCCACCGCCGCCACCTCCGGCCCGCTGCTCCTGCTTTTTCTCCTTCTGGCGCTGTTCGAGGGCACGGATCAGCTCTTCCAGGGTGCGTGTCACGTCGGCTTCGGTCTGCTGGGTGAGCGGTCCGGTGTCTTCGGCGGCCAACTGTTTTGTCAGCTCGTTCATTCCGTCGTGGATCTGTTCGGTGACCCAGCTGAAGACGGGGATGCCCTCTTTGGCGAGGGCTTCCTGGACGACGCCACACTGCTTGGCGAGTTCCGTTTCGTCCCCGGTGATCTTGGCGAGCTCCAGCTTGTCGCTGCGTTCGAGTTCGCCGTGTTCTTTCCGGCGCTTGTCGACACGCTCGGTGGTCTCGTTGACGCCTTTCTGGGTCTCGAGCATCTCCTTCAGGGCTTGTTCGATGGCCAGGAGCTCCTCTTCCTTCTCCTGGTCTTCGAGCTCCTCCTGCTGCTGGGCGACGTCCTTGCGGGCCTCTTCGAGCTTCTTGATGGCCTCCTGCTCGTCCTGCTGGGCCTGCTGCATGTTCTGTTGACCGGATTGGCCGCTCTGGCCGGACTGACCGGACTGTCCTGATTGGCCCGATTGGCCGGACTGACCGGATTGGCCGGACTGGGAGCCCATGTTCTGTTCGGCCTGCTGCATGTGACCGGCGGCCTGGGAGGTTTTTTCTCCGGCGGACTGGGAGCCGCTCTGCTTACCCAGTTCATCCAACTTCTGTGCGACGTCTTCGGTGCGTTTTCGGGTTTCGGCCTGTCGCTGTGCGAGCTTGGCCGCCTCATCGGCCAGGGCCTTGTCGACGTCCGCCTTGGCCTGTTCGAGGGCTTTTTTGGCGTCATCGAGTTTCTGGGAGGCTCCGGCCTGGGCGGCTCCGGCCTGTCCGCTCTGTCCCTTGCCCATGGCGTCGGAGGCCTGACTCATCTGCTGGCCCGCCCCACCGAGGCTTTTTTCGGCGGAGCCGAGTGATTCCTGAGCCTCTTTCCTGTCACTCAGGGAGGGGTCCTTGCCGATCTCGCCGACTTTTTTGCCGAGCTCACCGGCTTCCTTGCTGAGATCGCCCTGCTGTCCGGCGTTCTTGGCGCCGGATTGTCCGCCCTGAGTGCTTTCGGAGAGACCCTGCTGGGCGGACTGCATTTCGCCGACTTTCGCGAGGGCTTCGTCGATGGCTTTTCTGACGCCGGCGAGTCCGGCGGCCTTGGCCGTGTCGGCGTGGATTCCCTTCTCCTCCTTGAGGAGTTCGTCGAGTGCCTTGGCCATTTCATCGTATTTCTTTTTGAGGTCCTCGAGGCTGGCGGCCATTTCGGAGGTGTCGGTGAGGTTGTCGACAAGCTGTCTGAGTCCGAGCTCGACCTGTGCCTGGGTGTCGCTGACGCCGAGCATGATCTTGATGAGCTGGTCGGCGGCACGGTCCATCTTTTCGGAGATTTCGGCTTTGACGGCCTCTTCATGGGCGAAGCTGATCTTTTTGGCGGCTTCGGGGACGGTGGCGGCCAGTTTTCCGGCCGAGAAGACCATGTCGGTCATGAGCTGCCTGAGCCCCTCTTTGAGCTCCAGCTGGGTCTTCGCGTGGACCTTCATGGCGTCCTTGTGTCCGGCGTCTTCGGGCTCCGCGAGCGCCCGTCGGAAGGTCTGGACGGTGTGTTCGTTGAGGATCTGCTGCTGTCTGAGGAGGACCCTGGCGCGCTGGGCGAGCTCGGTGAGGCCCTGCCACTGCCGGAGTCCCTTGAGGAGGTCCTCCAACTCGTTCTGGACACGCTCCTGGGCCTGTCGTGCTTCGGCGAGCCTGGCCTGGCGTTCGTCGGCGGGGGCGGTCCTGGAGGTTTTCAGGGCCTCTTCGGCCTGTGGGAGCATGCCTTCGTTCATCCGGGCCAACCGCTGGGCGACGGTCTTGAGTTGTCCGGCGCTGGGGGTGTCGCCGAGCTGGTTGTTGGCGAGCTCATCGGCGAGGGACTGTGCGGCGATTCCCGCGCCGACGGAGCGGGAAGTCACCTGCTTCTGCTGGAGCTCGGTGCCGAGCAGGCGCTTCATTTCGTCTTCGGAGAGTTCGCGTTCTTTGGCGGCGCGTTCCATCTCTTCGGTCGCCGAGAGGTTTCCCTGCTGCATCTGTGAGACGCTTTCGAGCTCGCGGATGACGAGCTCGTTCTGTCGCTGCTGGATGTGGCTGAGGAATTCCTCGTCGGAGACGACGCGCAGGGAGTAGGATTCGGAATAGCCGACGTTTGGAGCGGGGACATCGCAGTAGTCGCGTGCTCGTGCGCGGTATTCCACGGTCGCGCCGACGTCGAGTTTGAGGGCGGAGAGGTCCCACTCGGTCCGGACCGTCTCGCTCTGTCGGCCGAAAGGCACGTCGGAGGTGAACAGTCCCTTTGTCCCGGCGCTGCTCTTGTCCTCGGAGGGGCTTTTCCAGGTGTATTCGAGTGCGCCGTCCTGGACGCCATAGCGGTCCTGGAAGACGATCTCGATGGGGAGGACGGCACGGGTGGTGACCAGCTTGGTTTTTTCCGTCGGGTGCTCCAGTCGAACGGCGGGGACGTCATCGGCCTCGACCTGGAGGGCATAGGTTTCCTCGGGGAAGCAGGTGAGTCCGTCGGCATCGAGCAATTGAATGGCGTAGGTGGCGGGCTCGTCGGGTGCGGGCATGCGGAGGGTCAACTGGCCGGTGAGGCTTTTTTCGCCCGACTTTTTGAAGGCGTCGGTCTCTTTTCCGAAGAGGAAGCCTTTGAGCTCCACGATCGGCTTGCTGGCGACCTCGTCGATGCGGACCTGGGTTCCGACGGGTCCCCGGAGACGCCCCCCGGCGTCGGTGACGACCTCCTGGTGGTTGTCGTCGCCGAGTCCGGTGTAGGGACGATAGGTGTAGGTGACGGTTTTGTCCAGGACGCGGATGCGCTCGACGACGTTGACGCGTCGCCAATCGCTTTCGGCGTCGTTTCCGGAGACGGCCACTTCGAGGTCCTCGCTGACCTTGCCGAAGGTGTGTCGGAATTCCATGGTCTCTTCGGAGACCTCGACCATGCGATCACTGTGGACGGCGCCGCCGGCCTGTCGGTATTTGACGAAGGCGCGTCGTGGGGCTTTGCCGGCGAAGGTGACTTCGACCTCGACGGCGCCGCCCTGGGCGACCTTGCAGGTGACCGCTTCGCTCTGTCCGTTGATCCGGAAATCGGCGATGAGGGTCTGCTGCGGCCACTGGACGCTGGTGAGGGGGTAGAGGAGCCGGATGGCGGCGGTCCGGGCGGCGTCGGAGTAATAGAGGAAGGCGACGAGAGTGGCGAGGGCCAGGAGGAGTCCCACGCCGAAGCGTCGTGCGCGGGTGGTATCGACGCCCTGTCGGAAGTCCAGGGTCCCGGCGTCGGTGAGGGCGTCGGCGATGACCTTGTGCATCATCTCGGCGGAGCCGTAGGGGGTGTCTTTGCGTCCGGGATCGCTGAACTCGACGGCGCTGATGAGCTCGTCGTTGAGGTCGGGATGTTCTTGCTCGACGTGGAGCGCCATGTCGTCATCGGAGACGCGGACGAGCTGTTCCTGGAGGACCCATCGCCAGCCGCAGTATCCGAGACATCCCAGGAGTGCGATCAGCTCGAGGCATCGCATTCCGACGGGGAGTCGGAGGAGGTAGTCGGCGAGGAGTCCGACGGTCAGGAGCACCGCCGCCAGGAGTCCCCAACGTCCCACGCCCTCGATGAGGAAGATGGTTCGGACGTAACGTCGGAGGCGACGGAGTTTTGTTCTCAGCTCTTTCGTGTCCATGTCTTCTCACCTCGTGGTACGCGACCGTGGTCCTTAACGCTGCAGGATCGGCAGGTAGCGGTAGGGTATCTCCAGAACGATACAGGCCATCGCGGTGGGGTAAGCCCCCGACGTGGGTCCGGTCCAGCTTCCGTCGGCCCGCTGGGACTTCACCAGGTTCTCCCGGATGGTCGTGTAGTATTTTTTCCAGTAGTCCCCGCCGGCCTGGAACATGGCCTGAGCGGCGTAGTAATGTCCGTAGTGGAAGTGATAGCTCGCCTCTCCGGTAAAGCCATTGTGGGTGTGGAGGTATTGGAGTCCGCGAGTGATGGCGTTGTCGCCGTAGGCGCCGGCGTAGTAGAGAGAGCAGACGCCGGCGGCGGTCCGGGCATAGCCGCTGCCCTGGCTTCCGGCCTGGTAGGCGAAGCCCCCGTCGGCAAGCTGACAGGCCTTGACGTAGAGGATGCCCCGGTCGATGACGCGCTTGTCGACCTTGATTCCGGCGTTTCGAGCGGCGCGAAGGGCCATGATCTGACAGATGGTGACGGAGATGTCGGCGTCGACGGGCTGGGGGTTGTATCGCCAGCCGCCTTCGGAGTTCTGACAGCTTTCGATGAGCCGCACGGCCATTTTGAGCTTGGCTTTGACTTCGTCGGAAGGGCTCATGCCGTAGACTTCGGCCAGGAAGAGGGTGGCGAACCCGTGCTGGTACATCTGGGAGTTTCCGGAGCTGATGTAGCCATCGCGTCGGACGTGGGCGAGGATGTATTCGGTGGCTTTTTCGACGTTGTCGCCGTAGGCGCCTCGTCCGGGGAGGTTCCCGCCGGCGAGGAAGGCGATGCCTGCCAGTGCGGTGATGCCGACGTCGCCGCCCTGACCGGAATAGGTCCAGCTTCCGTCGGGGAGCTGCATCTGGGCCAGCTTGGCGAGTCCCCGCTCGATGGATTCCTGGACCTCGGGGGTGATCTCCTCGAAGGAGACCTCCTTCTCGACGTCTGGTTCGGCCCGGAGGGGTCCCCTTCCCAGGCACAGGGTGACGATGAGTCCCGCCAGCACGACCCTCAGAAGCCGCTGTTTTCTCTCACGTCCGGTCAATCCCGTTCCTCCACCCTCTCAGAGAAGCTTGTATCGTTTGCGCAGAATCAGCTCCGTCACGAACAGTGCGGCGAAGACCACGAACAGGAGCGGGGCGTTCCAGAGGTCGTCGTTCACGGTCCGGCTGGCGGAGGCTTTCAGTCGAAGCAGGGCCCCGCTCAATTCGCCGAGCTCGTCCACGTGGAAGAAGCGCCCTTCCGTTGCGTCGGAGAGCCTGGCCAGTCCGGCGGCGTTCATGCTCTCGTCCTGGAACTCCAGCAAAGACGGTCTTACGAGGAAGCGCTGTGCCACCGCTTCTTCGGGAAGACCGGTCTCGACGGTCAGGAGCTTCACGCTGTATGATCCGGTGGCCTGGGGGAGGTATTCCCCGTGGAAACGTCCGGGCTCGTTGGCGTCGCCGGACAACTGGAGTCGGACGCGCTCGCGTCCTGGGGATTCCAGCTCGACCTCCACGGAGGACTTGGTGACCGGCTCGTAGCGTTCGTCGAGGACCTGCGCGAAGAGGCCGACCTTTTCGCCGAGGCGGTATTCGCTTTTGCCGGTGCTGACGCGGAAGCGTTTGCTTTTTCCGATGAGCTTGTTCTGGCAGAGGTCGCGAATGATCTGTCCCCAGAAGCGTTCCTGATATTTGTCACCGACGCGGTCGCGCCAGCGCCAGGTTTCGTCGACGGCCAGGAAGGCGCACTTGCCGCCGCCATAGAACTGGACGCTGAGGAGCGGCTGGGGACCGTAGGTGCTTCGGGCATATGGATGGGTCAGGAGGACGGTGGCGCCGGGCTTGGTTCGTGCGATGGGACAGTACCAGAACATTCCGGGGAGATCCTGCCAGAGCTTTTTGTTGGCTTCCACGTCGCTGACGAAGCGTGTCATGGGGTGAAGGACGCCTTCAGGGGTCAGGACGGGTTTGAAGAGCTTGTTCCTGAACGGCTCTTCGGAGAGTCCCTTGCGGTCGAGGTCGACGGGGAGCATTTTTTCGATGACGGTGGAACGGTATTCGAACGGGGCGTGCTTTTCACCGGCGATCATCAGGAGTCCGCCGCCGAGTTTTTCGACGAGTTTCATGATTCCGGCCAGCTGCTCGTCGCTGAGGTCGGTCCTGGGGACGTCGCCCAGGATGACGACGTCATAGGCGAAGAGGTCGTCCTCCTTGGAGGGGAAATAGGAGATGGGGAGGTCGCCTTCCTGTGCGAATTCGAAATCGGCGGAGGTGAGGACGCAACTCACGTCGATCTTTTCGTCGCGGGTGAGGATGTTCTTGATGTAGCGATATTCCCACCGAGGCGGGCCTTCGACGAAGAGGACCTTCATCTTCTCATCCAGGACGCGCACGGGGACATCGACGCGGTTGTTGTCCTCGACGAGTTCCTCCGGACGCGGAGTCACCTGGACGGAATAGGTGAAAGTTCCCGCCTTGTCCGTGCGGAAGGCCAGTTCCACCTTCTGGGGCTTGGGGACGTCGTGTCCTTCCACCGGCATCATCTCTTCGGCGAGGAGGACGCGTGCGGCCTGTCGCTCTTCGCCGGCGTAGATCACGGTCACGGGCTGTCCGTCGCGGGTGAGCTTGATTTCGGCGGATTCCCCGCGGAAGCCGGTGCTTTCGAGTTCGACGTTCACGGTGACGACGTCGCCGACGAGGGCGAGGCGGTTCATCTCGGCGGACCGGACGCGCATGTCCTTGGGCTCGCGGGAATCCCCGATTCCGACGCTGTAGACGCGGGTCTGGCGGTTTTTGAGGTATCGAGCCAGGGAGTCGAAATCTTCGCCGGCGTTGACGGCCCCGTCCCCCACCATGACGACGGCCGAGACGGTGCTGCGTTCGCCCTGCACGGCCTGACGGACGAGGTCACCGAGCCGACTGACCGATCCCTTCGGCTCCACGGAGGGGATTTCCACTTTGCCGCCTTCGCGCTCACCGGCCACTTTCTGGAGGATTTCGGAGGCGGTGAAGACCTTGACGTCGTATTCCTTAGCCAGTTTGGTCAGCATCTCGGGACCGATCGATCCCAGGACGCGGTTCATCAGCTCCGCGCGCTTCAGTCCCTTGAGTTCCTCTTTCTGTTCGGGGGAGAGCGGCGCCGTCTCGGTCCCGCTGAAGGTGTTCATTTCGGGCCACAACGCGCGGACGACGTGCTGGAGTTCTTCGCCGCCGTCGTAGCGGTCGGGGATGGACATGCTCTGGGAATCGTCGAGGACGAGCAGGAGGGAGCTTGCGCGCTCGACGGGGACTTCCCACTCCAGGACCGGCTGGAAAAGCATCAGGAGGAGGAGGAGCACCGCGCTTACGCGCAGGAAGGTCAGGAGGATCCTTATGCCCGGTTTGAGTCCGCCCCGTTCCCGTCGATAGAGCCACCAGACCAGCAGAATGACACCTGTAATGGCCAGGACGGTCACCCAGAGCGGCCAGGCGCTGACGAGTCTGAGGATGGGGTTTGCCGCCTCGGTGCTCAGCTTTCTGTCTATCCCGAACAGTGTGTTCATCGTCTCTCCGAAGGCCTACGTCCTCTTATTTCGCACGCCGCCCCGGCTGCCGAAGCGCTGGGACAGGATGGATTCCAACAGCATGATCACGAGCACGGCATAAAGGATGGGACGCCAGAAGGGTCGGCTGGTTTTTTCCTGCTCGACGGTTTTGGCGAGGGTTTCGGCGTCCTCGACGAAGTTGAGCTTTGCGTCAGGAAGCGCGGTTTCGAGCCCCAGACGGGTGGTCCGTGCGAGGTCGCTTTCGCGGGTGTCCACGTTGACGGCATAGACGGCTTTTCCACGCACGCCGCCGAAGTCCACCTCGTAGATTCCCGCGTGTTCGGTGTTTGCATATCGGAAGAGGAAACTTTCGCCGGCCGGTTCGGGCATGTTCTGGTTGATGTTTCCGTCGGGGTCCCTGACGACGACGTTCTGACCGAACTGACCCGGGAAGAGCATTTCACGGAGCGGCTCGCCCACGCGGAGGTTTTCACCTTCGAGGCTTCCGCCGGCCAGGTAGCGGCTCATTTCCTGGACGAACAGGGGGAAGAACGGTCCGGCGGCGAAGCTGGACCAGGCCGGGTCGGCGGTGGTGTTCACCAGGACCACGCGTCCGGCGCCGAAGCGCTTCTCCACCATCGCGGGGGTTCCCTTGCCGTCGTCGAAGCGGCAGAGGACGCGCACGTTTTTGTCCTTCTCGTCCACGTCGAGGTTGTAATAGCCCCACACGCGTCCGGCACCCAGGTCCACGCCTTCGGTGGCCAGGAGCCGCAGCACGGGATGATCCGCCCCGCGCACGTCGAAGCGCACGGTGCTTTCGGCGGCCGGCACGACCTTCGCCGTGCCCAGCCGCGCACCCAGGAGGCCCTTGCCCTCGTTGTACATCAGGGTGTTGCAGGACCCGGCTTCCACGCGGTCGCCCACGAACACCAGCAGTCCGCCTCCGCCTTCCACGAAGCGTTCCAGGGTCCTGACCTTTTCGGCCGGGACCTGGAAGACGTTGGCCAGGACCACCAGCTCCACGTCGCCCAGACTGCTTCCGGCAAAGGCGGCATCCGTCACGACACGGGTGGTGAACACGGAGAGTCCGCGGGCGAACTCGAACTGCTGGGGCGACAGGGAGCGTTCCAGGTAATAGGTTTCGTTGTCCACGAGCTCGGTGGCGGCGTCGCCGTTGACGCAGAGCGCGGCGACCCCGCGCCGCACGTCCACCGCGAGGTTGCGCACGTCATCGAGCAGGAGACGATCGTGGTCCATCTCCAGCCTTACGGAGTGGAAGCCGGTCTGCTCGAAAACCATGGGGAACTCCAGCTCGAGCTCCTGTCCCACGTTGAGCGACACGTTTTTCCGTCCTTCCACTTTCCCGTCGAGGACCAGCCTGACGCCCAGCTCCTTGAGCGGACTGTCGCTGAAGTTTCTCACGCGTCCGAAGACGGTGACGGGCACGTCGGCGGCCACCAGCCGCTGGGGGACTTCGGTGCCCCCGACGGTCAGCTCAAGATCAGCCACGGCGGCATTGGCAGGAGCCTTGTCCCCGACGTCCACCACGAAGACGGCCACGCTTTCGGGCAGCTCCTTCAGGACACCCGGGGCCTCCTGACTGGCCAGGACGTTGTCGTAGCACCAGGCGCCGGGCTGCATGTCGGGGACGACGTAGATTTCCTATCGGGCATAGGAGGCGTTTTTGGCCAGCTCGACGGTCTTGACGAGGGCTTCGGGGACCGGTCCGCCGCGATGGCTGACCTGGCACTGATCGAGCGCCAGACGCACGGAGGCGAGGTTGGTGGTGGGCTCGCCGATGTCCTCGACGTTTCCGGAGGTTCTGACCAGGAGTGCCCAGTCACCGGAGCCGGCGCCGTTCAGGACGCCGTCCGACAGTCGTTTGGCGAGGTCGAAGGGTGTTCCCGTTCCGGACTGATATCCCATGGAGTAGGAATCGTCGAGGATGAAGATTCGGCAGACGCGTACGCCGCCGCCGAGCTTGAGGGGATTGTCCTTTCCCAGGAAGGGCTGTGCGAAGGCCAGGGCGAGGAGTACGAGCACGGCGATACGGAGGAGGAGTACGAGGAGGTTTTCGAGTTTCATGCGACGGCGGTTTTTCTGGATGGCGGCCAGGAGGAATTCCATCGCCGCCCAGGTGATCCGCTTGAACCGACGTCGGTTCAGCAGATGGATGATCAGGGGGATGCTTCCCGCCGCTGTCGCCAGGAGCCACCACGGTGCGCCAAACAGCATCGTCTATCTCCCTCGTGACGAACGTGCCGCCAGGTAAGCCGAGAGCGCCACGTCAAGGTGTTGATCGGTCGAAAGCTGAACGTAATCGATTCCGTGCTGCCGGCAGCTTTTTTTCATCCGGTTGACGAAGTTACCGATCTCGTCCAGATACGTATCCCGGAGGCTTCGGGGCTCGGTGACGACCTCGCCGGTTTCCTCCAGGCCCTCGAAGAGTGTCATGTCCTCAAACGGGAAGGACAGCTCGTATCCGTCGAGGACGTGGAAGACGATCACCTCGTGCTTGTTGTGACGGAAGTGTCTGAGTCCCATCATGACGCGTTCGGGGTCGTCGAAGAGGTCGGAGATGACGACGACCATGCCCCGACGATGGATGCGCTCGGCGACGTCATGGAAGACGCGGTCCATGCGTGTTTTGCGTCCCGTTCCGGTCCTCTCCATCTCCTCCAGGAGGACGCGCAGGTGTCCGGAGGTGGACTTGGCGGGGATGAAGCGCTTGACCTCGGTGTCGAAGGTCGCCAGTCCGACGGAGTCCTGCTGCTGAAGGAGGAGGTAGGCCAGGGACGCCGCCACGTAGCAGGCGTAGTCCTTTTTGCTGACGGACTCGGAGCCGTACTGCATGGATTCGCTGATGTCCAGGAGGATGGTGCAGCGGAGATTGGTCTCCTCCTCGTACTGCTTGATGTAGAAGCGGTCGCTGCGTGCGTAGACGCGCCAGTCGACGTGCTTGATGTCGTCACCGGGGACGTATTCGCGGTGCTCGGCGAACTCGACGCTGAAGCCGTGATAGGGGCTTCGGTGGAGTCCGGAGACGTATCCCTCGACCACGAGTCGAGCCAGGAGGTCGAGTCGTGCGATCTTGGTCAGGGTTTTCGGGTCCAGGTATTTCCGGTACTCACTCATCCTTCGACCACCTGTTTTTCAGTTTCGGGGATGTGTTCGAGCAGCTTGGCCACGATATGGTCCGGGGTGATGCCTTCGGCCTCGGCGTTGAAGTTGGTGATGATTCGGTGACGCAGGACGGGGACGGCGACGGAGGCCACGTCCTCGCAGCTCACGTAGTATCGGCCGTTGAGGACGGCGCGGGCTTTGCCACCGAGGATGAGGAACTGAGTGGCGCGCGGTCCGGCGCCCCAGCGGACCCATTCCCTGACGAAGTCGGGGGCGTCTCCCTTGAGGGGACGCGTGGCGCGGGCCAGGCGCATGGCGTAGCGGATCACGTGGTCGGAGACGGGCACGCGACGGACGATGTCCTGGAGGTTCAGGATCTCTTCGGCCCCCAGGATGGGTTCGAGCTTGACGTTCTGGACCGTCGTGGTGAGACGGGCGATCTCGAACTCCTCGTGCTCCTCGGGATAGTCCACCAGGACCATGAACATGAAGCGGTCGAGCTGGGCTTCGGGGAGGGGATAGGTCCCTTCCTGCTCGATGGGGTTCTGAGTGGCCAGGACGTAGAACGGGTCGGCCATGGGATAGCGCTTCCCGCCGATGCTGACGCGACGTTCCTGCATGGATTCGAGGAGTGCCGCCTGGGTTTTGGGAGGTGTGCGGTTGATTTCGTCGGCGAGGATGACGTTGGCGAAGATGGGCCCGGCGAGGAATTTGAATTTGCGTTCACCGGTCTGCTTGTCCTCCTGGATGACTTCGGTCCCGGTGATGTCGGCGGGCATCAGGTCGGGTGTGAACTGAATGCGGTTGAAGGAGAGGCTGAGGGCCTCGGAAAGGGTGTGAATCATCAGCGTCTTGGCCAGTCCGGGGACCCCGACGAGCAGGCAGTGTCCGCGCGAGAACACCGCGATCAGCAGTTCCTCCAGCACCCGTTCCTGCCCCACGATGACACGGGCCATCTGTTCCCGGATCCTGCGATAGCCTGTGTTCAGGCGCTCCACCGCGGCCAGATCCGTTTCCGTCGCCTCCGTCTTTTTCACTTCGTCGGCTGCCATATCACTCTCCTGACAAGTTCATGCCCGTCCGATAGGCCGGGCACCCGGGTTGGTTCATTTGTCCTTCGACGCATAACCGAACAACATCAACGGCGTCTGCACCCACAGTCTTCCTTCCATCAGGGCGATGCCGGGCTGCATGCCCGGGGTCACCGCTCCGCTGGCATCTTTCATGACCAGGACCTGCTTCTCTTCGCCCTTCTGTCGATCGAGGATGCTCACGCGTCCACCGAGGGACTGAGTGCGGGTCCTGTTTCCCTCCTTGATGACCTGGAGTATCCCGAGCGAAACCATGACGTGATCCTTCGAAAGCCACAGGGTGTCCCCCACGCTGTCGTCCTGCATCCCGGTCTGCCAGAGCTGTTCGCCGTCTTTCAGACCGAACTTCGTCAGCAGGGCCTTTCGCTGGGAGGTGTTCGTCAGGACGTAGCACCCATCGCCACTGACGACCACCTTCCGGTTGGAGCCGTCCGTCGTGATTCTCTTCTGCCACACCATGTTTCCGTCGGTCATTCTCATGCACGTCACGGCCTGATGACCTAAGATCACCAGCAGGTCGCCCGCCTCCGAGACACAGTCATCCCCCCCGAGCCCCATGAAGCCCGTCTGATCGCCCGGCGGGGTTTGACGCCAGATGCGCTGACGGGTTTTGAGGTCCCAGCAGCTGACGGAGTAACGCTGGTTGGCGGGTTTTTCCGGCTGCCAGATGAAGACGAGGAGTTTTCCATCCTTCGTCAGCACGGGGGCACTTCCCCTGGAGTTTCCGCCGTCCGGTTCCTGCATTTCCGTTTTCACCTTGCCCTTGCGATCCAGGAGGGTCACGCCGGCGGGGGCCTGTGAAACCACCACGATCTGTTCCTCCTCCAGGAAGGTCCACCACATCCCCTGTCTTTTGGAGAATTCCGTCGTCCAGAGCGGTTTTCCGCGTTCCACGTCCAGGGCGATGAGGGTCATCAAACCGGTCCTGGGTGCCATCACGCACAGCACCACCAGCTCATCATCCGCCACCATTCTCTGGACCATGCCCGTCGGGGTAAACTTCCAGAGTTGGGCCCCGTTGTCGGCGTCCACCATGACGATCTCGTTGTTGAGCCATTCCAGCACGCGGTTCCCGTAGGACTCCACCTGGCGCAATACCCCAGGCCCATTCGGCTGTTCCCACTTCACCTGTCCGGTGCGGAAATCCACGCAGATCAGTCGTCCTTCGCTCGACCTCACGAGGATTCCGCCGTTGTTTCCGTCCTTGAAGGACATCATCATCGTCGGCATCCCTCCGCCGGCTTTGATGTTCCACCGCTCCTCCAGGGGAAGACTCAACGACGGGAGCCATCGGGCGCCGGTCATCGTCGCGAACTCGGGGGAGGCCAGCTTCGTCTTCACCACGTCGGTCACGTTCTGCGGGGTCCCGTCCACCGTCACGCGCAGGGTCGGGAAATCCCGTGTCAGGGTGGTGTAATGCTGTGCCGCCTTCTCACGCTGTCCCGCACGCTCCCAGTAGTTCCCGATCAGCCACAGGGCGTTGGCCCGTTCGGTGTCATCCTTCAGGTATCCCTCTCGCATCATTCGTCCGAGGTGACGTGCCGCTTCCGAATAGCGTCCCGAGCTTGCCGCGATCCGACTGAGTCCCAGCAGGGCTTCCCCCACCTTCAGGCTGTTCGGATAGACTCTCAGGACCTTCGTGTAGTCTTCCGCTTTTCCCGTCGTCACCAGGTCCGCCGCCTCCCGGTCGAAGCGTGCATAGCAGGCTCGACCGTGCTCCGCGATCAGTCGGGTGATCTCCGTCTCCGCGTAGAGTCCCGCCGAAGTCTCCATCGAATTCCCGAGGGCAACGATCTCGTATGGGGTTTCCTTCAGCAGACCTTCCAGACTGGCCACCTCCGCTTCCCACAGTCCCAGCTTCTCCTGGAACCGGACGATCCGCGTGGTGGCCTGCAGACGTTTTTCGTCATCGGCCGCGAATTCCTTCATCCGTTGCGCGAGCTCCAGTCCCTGGGTCATCCGTCCCAGTGTCAGGGCCTGGTCGGCCGCCTGCTCGTGAAGTCCGTACAACACCCCTCTGACCCGTGTCACGGCGGCCTGGTCCCCCGTGGCGCCGCGCTGCTGATAGCGTGTCAGACTCAACTGGTAGTCCTTGATGGCTTCCAGCCAGTCCTGACGACGAGCGAGTCCCTGACCGAGTCGCTCATACGGCAGGGGGTCTTCGGGAGTCCGTCGGATCGTTTCGCGAAGTCCGGCCTGGGCCTCGTCCCAGACCTCGAAGACGTGGACCTCGTCCCGACTGACACTCAGGAACTGACCGTCCACCAGGAGCAGGTTTCCCGCCTCCTCCTGTTCTTTCTTGAGCAGGATTTTCCCCACCAGTTTTCCCGTCTCCCGTTCGAAGCGGTAGATCGCACGCTCGGTGGGCACGTAAATCGCGTCGGTGGTCACGAACCCCTGTCCCATGGGCTCCAGTGTCTCGTTCGTCCAGCGGTTCACCTTCCCCGTGGCGACGTCCACCCACCACATCTCCGTCCCGCTCAGGTACAGGGTTCCGTTCGCGCCGCCGAGGAGGCTCACCTGGTCTTCGCGCGGGAGCTTCCACAGGGTCTCGCCCGTCCTGGCATCCAGACCGTAGACCAGTCTGGAGTCGGCCGGTGCGGAACACACGACCGTTCCCAGCACGACGGGTCCCCCGTTCACCGTCGTGACGAAACGCTCCTGGGGCTGTCTGAAGCGGTACTGGTTGGGCACCCATCGCTCGTAGGCGTAACCCCATTGCACTTCGCCCGTGGAGGCTTCGACCGCCGCCAGACCTCCGAGTCCCGTATCGACGTAGATCAGTCCGTTGTTGAAGGCCAGGGCTCGTGTTCCCGACTGCCCCAGCCAGTTGTATCCCTGGGTCAGGGTTCCGCTGCCGCAGATCCTGCGCTTCCACAACAGACTCCGGTCCGTCATGTTGATGCACAGCAGGTGATATCCCTGCTGGAGTTCGCCCGTCTCCTGTGTGCACACGCCCACGAACATCCGCTCCCCGACCACGAGGGGATCGCTGGCGGTCATCGCCGAGCGCAGCAGCGTGTACACCTCGTCGCCGCCGGCGGGCAGGACCCACCGCATCCGTCCGCTGACCGACTCCAGGGCCAGGATGCCGATGCCGCTTTCGGTGCGCACGGTCGCATACACCACTCCGTCGCGGACCACACAGCTCTGGTATCCCTGCGGGACCGATGCGTTGCCCCGGCTCTGGGGAGTCATCCGCGACATTTCGGCGTATCCGGGTGTCGCCCAGCACAGATGACCACTGCGTGTGTCAAGACAGGCCACGCCCGTCCCGCTGTTGATATACAGACGTCCGCCCTCGTACACGGGCATCAGGGGACGCATCGCGCCCATCCCGGTCGTGTTCAGTGATCCGTTGCTCCCCACGACCATGCCGTTGCCGACCATAACCACCTGTCCGCCCAACACCACCGGATGCCGCGCATCCGAATAGCCAACGGAAACCGTTTTTTCCGTCTTGTCCAGCTCGTGTCCGGGAAGCTCGAACGACCACACCCAGGAGTCGCTCCGGAACGTCGCCGGCATGATCCCCGTGCGCTCGGGTCCGCCGCCCAGTTCACGCCAGTTCCGCCACCGGTCGCTGTCGTCCTTCGCAGCCCCCTTCCCCTGCGTCCCCAGGAGTTCCCGGAGGTAGGTCTCCCCGTCCACTTCTTTTCCACCGATCACGACCTTGCGACCGGCGTGTTCCTTACTGAACTCCTCCAGCATCACCTCGGCCAGCTGCACGTTCCCCGACGCCAGGGCCGTGACGGCCACCTTCACCCGCAGCATCGCCCGGTCTTTTGCGGTCTCCGGGTACCAGTGCAGCAGGCGATCCCACGCCTGGGCCGCCTGGGCCGGTCGTCCCCGCTCACTGCACGCCTCGCCCAGCACGTCCAGGATCTCCTCCCCCACCGTGCTGGCGAAGTATTTCCGCGCCAGCTCCCGGAGGGTCTCCTCGTCCATATCGACCCGGGCTTTTTCCAGCTGGGCCTTCGCCTCGCCGTCGATGGCCAGACGGTAGCTCCGCAGGAAGCCCTCCGGAAGCTCCCGAATCCGTGCCAGACAGAACACCCGTGTGTTTACGTACAGGTTGTCATCCAGTCGGAAGAGGGTCGAGTCCTCCCGGGTCAGGATCTCCAGGTAGGCATCGAAGGCTTGTCGGTAGTCCCGGTTTCTCTGGTAGGCCAGTGCGCGGGCAAGCCGGTCCCCCACCTCCGGGTCGGAGTCGAAGTAGACCGTGCGCGTCGTCCCCCGGAGCTCTTCCTCGGTGGGTCCGTTCTCCTGTCCCTGTTCCGGTCCCGGTAACAGCATGTTCCCGGCGGGACCGTCCGCATTCCCCACTTGGCCCCACGGCGGAGCGGGCAGGCCCAGCGTCAGCAACGCCAACACACCCAAGCCCCACACCATCCAGACGCGTCGCTTCACGTTGGCTTCCCGTACAAAACGAAATGGGCACATCCCCCCTGTGATGGCCACGAACCTGACCCAACCTGAGTTCCCCTTCCCTGAGACGACACACCCCCCCTATCGGTTCCCATTAAATAGCCGGATTTTTTCGTCCTGGGATATTCCGCCCTCTGGACGCCGCAAGTCCTTTAGGAAACGACAGTTATATTCTACCGGAATTCCCGTCGCCGTCAAGTCAGGCGTCTTCTCGCGTGTCTTCCCACGCCGTCCCTTCGTGTGCCAGAAGCCGCCGCTTCGTGTCGGGGCCCCCCGCGGTGGAAAATCCCCCCAATTTCCCCCCGGAACCCACCACGCGATGACAGGGAATGATGATCGGAATGGGGTTTTTCGCCATGATTTGCCCCACCGCACGGGCAGCGCGGGGGTTTCCGACGGTCTGGGCGACCTCCCCGTAGGTCTTCGTGTCCCCGAATTCGATGTCCCGCACCCTATCCAGGACCCGCCGACCGAATGCACTCATCCCCTCAAGGTCCAGGTGCAGTCCCTCGAACGCGTGCCGCTCACCCCGCTCATACGCCGAGAACCGCCGGGCCATTTCCGCTACATCCCCGCTCGGTCGTCTCTCCGGGTTCCCTACGGCGTGGGCTGCCTCGTCCGGACTTCCCGCGATCACCACGCGCCGCAGTCCCCGCTCGGTCAGCACGAACCCCACCCACACGCGTGTCGTCCCCAGTCGCAATTCGACCACCCCGGCCCCCACGGCGCTCTCCTCCGCGTGCTTCACTCGTGCATGCCCTGTGTTTTTTTCAGGATTTCCCGCTGACGTGCCGCCACGAACGCACCAATCGCGTTGACGGCACGGCGTTCGGCGGCCGTTCGGTCCGTCTCCACGAACTCCAGTCCCACCACGGTCCCGCCTTCACGTCCCTGGCGAAGGTTGCGCACCTCGCCCACCAGGACCATGTCCTCATCCTTCCCGGGCAGGTTGAACGACACGCGCACCGTCATCCCGACCCCCAGTCCCTCGAGGTCCTCCCGGCGGCTCCGGATTCCCAAGCCCCCGGTGCTGATATCTTCCACGACGCCGGTGCCCGCCTCGCCCAGGCCGACCCCCAGGGGGTCCGTGCCCCCCAGTCCCACGCGGTAGCTGCCGCGACGCTGTCTCATCTCCATCTCGACCGGATACGACAGCACCATCGCGCCCACCCAAGTTCCTTCGCGCACGCAGTGGAAGCACCGTCCCAGGATCTCCGAGCGGAACCCCAGCCGCTGTCCGCCCCGCTGGAACACCACCTCCACCGTTTCCCCCTCGTGGATGGCCGCCGTCCGTCCGCCTTCACCGGGCAGTTCCACCACCACCGTTGGTGCGTCCCCTTCCCGTGCCACCCGGAGCAGTCGGCTCCGAAGCGGCTGCTCGCCGGTCTGTCCCGTGCGCAGCAGTTCCACACTCGCGCCCCGCTGACAGGCTTCCTCCAGCACCTCGTCGCGCTTGCTGTCGGACAACGTTGTTCGTGCTTCCATGATCACCCTGCCTCTTCCGTGGGCATGGTTTCCGCCAGGGCTTCCTCGGCCACTTTACCCACCGCCGGCTGCCCCCTCCAGAGCAGAAGGACCACGTACCCCGGGACCACCCAGAGGAAGGATCCCCCGAACCGGAACATGAACGCCAGCATGGCGGCCTCGTTGGCCCCCACGTCGATGCCTGGCAGTCCGAAGAAGAACGGGAACATGGTCTCCTGGACGCCCAGTCCCGCCACCGAGATGGGGATCGAACTGATCATCACGATGACGGGAATCAGCACCAGATAGGTGGTCATCCCCGTCTGGATTCCGAGTGTGCGTCCGCAGGCGTATACGCCCACCACGTTCAGCACGTGGACGGCCATCGACAGGGCGAACAACGCTCCGAGCGTCCACGGGTATTTCCGGTATACGACAAAGGCGGCGTCCACCTCGCGCACGATCCGGTGTTTTCCCAGTCGGCTACGGATCGCCTCCCATTGCAGGAGTCTGCGAGCCGGACTCAGGACCACCAGTCCGGCCAGCATGATGACCCCGACAAACGCATAGACTTCCAGGTGCACCGCGGCGAACCCCATCATGACCACGCGTCCGGCGACGATCGCACCGCCGCCCAGGGCCGCCACGCCGAGCGCCGTTTCGGGGACCCGTCGACGCAGACGCCGACTCAGCATCATCAGCACCCCGAACATCCCCGCGACGGCGAACAGCTCCATCGGAAGGATGACGTTCCCGAAGTTCGGGTCCCTCAGCTTGCTCAGGACCACCGCCAGGCCCAGGGCCGTCAGCGCCAGCAGTCCGATGACCCGGTCCATGAAGACGCTCAGGACCGCTTCCGTCTTCCGGTGGGTTTCACGACTGACGTAGTAGGCTTTGACCACGTCCCCGCCCGTCAGACCCAGCATCACGTAGTTGAACAGGTATCCGATGTAGGTCAGCGACGTGCATCGGCCCAGTCCCAGGTCGATCCCCTGCATCCGAAGCAGAAGTCGCCAGCGCACCGCCCCCACCACGGGCGGCAGCGCAAACAGGAACAGTGCCAGCAGCATCCACTTCAACCCGGTTGACTGTCCCGCCTGGGACAGGACGATCCAGACCCCGCGTTCGATCTCCGGTCGTCCCTTCTTGTCCTGTGCGATCTCCTCCCGGCTCAGATACCGCAGGTCTTTGGGGCTTCGAACCTCCATCACCACCGTCTCGCCGCTCATCTCGACGATCCGTCCCCTGACCACCTCCCCGCCGATCAGCGTGACTTCGTCGCTCAAGTGCATCCGACTGATCACCAGCACCAGCAGCAGGGTGCTGACCGTCACCGTGATGATCTTGAACGCCCGCTTGTTGAGCTTCATGGACCGCTCCGTCCTCCGCGCCGTCTTGTCTTCCCCCTCCCTCATCATCCTCCGGCATACGTCCTAAGTCAAGTTTCTCTTGAAGCTTACACCCATGCAACGCAAAAAGCCCTCGTGCCGGACCTGCCAAGCGCGTCCCACACACGAGGACCTTTGCCTCATCTTCCGCCGTCTTCAGCCGCTACGTCTTCTTCCCCTTCACTTCCTGTTTCAGACGGTCCAACTCTTCCCTCACGCGTCGTCGATCGCCTTCGTCCAACGCATTGCCCCCATAGCGAAACCGGCAGAACACCTCGGTGATGGAGGCCACCGAACCGCCAGCCTGCTCGCCCAGCAGGGCCGCGGCCAGATAGGCGAACTCGTAAGGCGTCGTTTCCTGGGAACGCTGTAACCCTTTACGCCGCAGAATCTTAAGCATTTCTGAGTAGAACCAGGCCGTTCCCGTTCCGGGTCGACGGATCTTTCGCGGACGAGCCTTGAAACGACGCAGCAGGCGTCGGCCTCCCAGGTAGATCAGCACACCGAGGACGGCCGAGACGATCAGGGTTCCACCCAGGACCACCATGCCCAGGGCGGAGTTCATGAAGCCCGGGTCGAAGAGGGCCCTGCGCAGTCCTCCCAGCAGGTTGCTCACCCAGGTGCCGAGTCCCCGCATGAATCCTCTGACGCGACCGGCGGCCTGTCCCGCCCGCTGGTAGACCTCGTCCTGCTGGGCCCGGTCGTACTGGAACACGTGAAGCATCCACCGGTTGTAGAGGTAATCCTTCCATCGACCCAGCCAGCCGAATCCCCGGGCGGACTGGACCTGCTGGCGTTCCCCGGGCGGTGTCGGGTCGAACGACACCCACCCTTCCCCGTCGATCCACGCTTCCACCCAGGCGTGGGCGTCGCTCTGACGGACGACGTACCATCCCCCGATGTCGTTCCATTCCCCGCCTTTGAATCCCGTCACCACCCGCGCGGGGATATCTACGCTCCGGAGCATCACCACCATCGCCGCCGCGAAGTATTCGCAGTGTCCCTTCTTGCGCGTGAACAGGAAATATTCGACCGGCTCCACGCCCTGGGTGCTCTCCATCTCCAGGGTGTATCCGTAATGACTTCTCAGTTCCTCCTCGATCATCTCCGCGCGGGTGCGCGGTCCCAGTCCCGGGTCTCCCGCCGCCTGTCTGGCGTAGGACCGCACCGACTCTTTCACTTCATAGGGCAGTTGCAGATAGGCCTGGCGCTGCAGCAAGCGGGGCGTGATCTTTCGGAGCGGTCCCCCCTCCCGGAAGCCCATCGGACCGAGATCGGTCTCCTCTTCCTTCGGCTCCGTTCCCCAGCTTCCGCGAACCGACCACACGTCGTAGCGCAGCGGCTGCATCGACGCATGTCCCAGCATGATCAGGGCGTCATCCACGCCTCGATACAGACACTGTCGAATCCGCGGACTTCTCAGCTCGATGGGCCGGCTCAATGCGAACAGTGTGCGTTCGCCCGTCGGCTCCAGCAGAATCGACTGCTGGACCACGATATCCGTCGGACGCGTCTGTCCCATCTGGATGGGAAGTCCGCCGGGACGCGCCCCTTCCTGGATGTTGAACCCCGGTCCCTTTTCCATCCATGTCCGACCGTCGTAGAACTGGAGCGTCGTCCCGCGCCACTCCAGGTCCTTCTCGTCGGCAGCCTGATAGGGCTCTCCATTGCACGTCATGGTCACGTGCATGACCGGGGCGTGGTTTTCGACGATCGTGCCCATCTCGCCCAGACGCATCGTGTCCCCGAACCCGGTCAGCGCGGTCCGTCCCAGTCCCGTGCGGGCGAAGTTCACCAGGGGCTGCTGAAGCCGGGGCGACAGGATGAAGAACAGGACGTTGGAGCCCCACAACACCGCCAGGATTCCCACGAGAGTCAGGCCGAACCGCCGGCTGAGCACGCGTTCCACGCCTCCGGATTTGCCCGCTTCCGTCTGGACCTCGCTTTCGCCGCCCATCAACTCCACCTGGCAGCGGAAATGGAACAACACCAGCGTCCACATCATCAGGACCGAATAGACCAGCAATCCCGCCGCGAACACCACGTCGGAGGTCACCACCGACGCCACCGAGACGTGAACCAGGCTGATGAGGTAGATCTGCCAGTAGTCCCGCTTCGTCTTGCGACCGAACAGTTTCACCAGCTGCACCAGGATCAGGAAGTGTGCCAGGGCGACGATCCAGTCCCCCGATTCACGCAGGAAATATTCCGCCGTGACGAAGCACGCGATCCCCAGCACCAGCCAGACGGATTTGCGGTGATTCAGCACCTCGCGACCGGGCCGTTCCGACAGGACCCAGCCCGTCACGCCCGCCCCCAGCACTCCCACCAGGTAGAGCAGCGGCACCGCCGCCGCCACCAGCGTCACACCGGGCTGAAGGACCGCCGCTTCCGACAGGGTCAGCGTCACCATCGCGGTCATCACCGCCAGGTATGACAGTCGTCGGAACAGCAGTCCTCCTTCGGGGACGGGCCGGTTCATGGCGAGTCCTCCCCGACCGGTTCGGCTTCAGGCGGCGCGTCCGGTGTTTCCTTTTCGATCGGTGCGGTCCGTGTTTCCTTGTGCATGGGCGGCTTCACCGCGCATTGTTTGAGTGCGTCGGGGGCCTGGAAGATGTTGTGGAACGCTTCCGCGCTCACGTCGATGACGCGCACGGTCTGGCGGTGTTCCTGGAGCTGCGCCAGCGTCGAATACGGGAAGCGTTCCCCGTCCAGGAGGATCGCCACCACGTAGGAATCCCTCAGGAAGCGGTAATCGAGCCCATTAACCAGATCGGTGAAGGTCTGTCCGTCCCCTTCGATCTCCGCCAGGGTTCCGAGGATTTTCCGGTATTGACGGTTCCCTCGGTCCGCCGGGATTTTCACCCCGCCGGCGGCCAATCCCACTTCGTATCCCCGACCCAGGTAATGGACCGAGAGGGTCGCCGCGAAGCTCACCGCCTCTTCCCACCGCCGCCAGGCCTCCTCTCCCGCCTCCATCGGCACGTCCACGTCCAGCAGGATGCAGACCTTTTCGGCCTGCTCGCGGTGGTATTCCCGAACGAGTTTTTTGCCCAGTCTTGCGGTGCTGCGCCAGTGGATGTGACGGGGGTTGTCCCCGTCCCGGTATTCCCGCAGTCCCCAGAACTCGTCCTGTCCCGTCTTGTTCAGCACCTGTCCCGAGCCCTTCCAGTGCAGACGCTGGCTCACCGGGACCACCGGACGCAGGAGCCGTCCCAGCGCCGGGTAGACCACCACTTCCTCCTCGGCCGGACAGTAGGACCACTTCTCGGCCAGTCCGAACGGGAACTGGGTCGCCACGCGGATCTGCTCGGCACGGTGTCGGCCCCGGCTTTCCAGGACCATTTTGCGTGTGACGACGACGCGACCGTCGGCGGGCACCTTGGCGACGTACATCCCCTGACCGGCGTCACACTCCGCCCACGCGAAGCACGTCTGGAAGGTCAGCGAGTAGCTGGGCAGACGCTTCTTTCCGTTCATCACCGTCAGTCGCAGGGGGAACGGCTCGCCCGCGAAGACCGTCGTGGGCATGAACGTCCGGACCCTCACGCGACGAAGCGAGTTTTCGGAGAGGATGCCGCTGATGAGGATCGCCCCCAGGAGCATCCCCAGCACCAGGAGCAGCAGGTTGATGGCCATGTTGACGGCGGCCATCCCGGCGATCAGGGTCAGGACGATGACCACGCGTCCCGCGCGGGTCACGCGCAGGAAGCGTCCCACGCCGACGTAGTTCCCCAGCAGCGGGACCGTCGAGGAGCGCTGGAGCGCGTGCAAGCCGCCCACCACGGTGAAGCCCAGCGTGCCGGCGATGAACAGCGGCAGGTGTCCCGCAAGCCCCCCCAGCAGGCACATCACGAAGAAGCCCATGAACATGGGACGTTTGACCCGGTCAAACGTCCGCGAAATCCGACCCTGTCGGGGAATCCCTATCGTGTGGTAGCGCACCGCGTCCTGGGCGCTGGTCGTGGCGTCTTCCGACGACCACCAGCCGCCTCCGGACGATGCCGTTTTCGACCCTGCCGCCATCTCACATCCTCGCTTGCGTCCGTGCCGGTCCGCATCCCCCCTTCCCGGGCGTCTCACACCGGAACGGGCACCGCTTTGACGATCCCGTCGATGACGTCCCGTGCGTATGCCGAGCCGTTCTCATGGGCGAAGCCCTTGCTGATCACCCGGTGCGCCAGCACCGGCTCGGCCAGGCGCTTCACGTCGTCGGGCATCACGTAGTCCCGTCCCTCCACGTAGGCCAGCGACTGCGCCGCACGGAAGATCGCCAGTGTTCCCCGGGGCGACACGCCCACTTCCAGGTGCGGACTCTGGCGCGTGCGCTCGGCGATCTCCAGGATGTAATCGCTCACCATCCCCTCCAGCTTCACCCCGCGCACCTCCTGCTGGATCACCAGGACGTCCGTCGCGGTGATCACCGCCTCCAGGCTCTCCAGCGGATGCGTCATCTTCTGCGAATACAGGATGTCCTTTTCGCTCGCCAGGTCCGGGTATCCGATCCGCAGCCTCATCAGGAAGCGGTCCAACTGGCTCTCGGGAAGCGGATAGGTCCCCTCGTATTCGATGGGGTTCTGCGTCGCGATGACCATGAAGGGCTTGGGCAGGCGGTGCGTCACGCCGTCGATGCTGATCTGCGAATCGTTCATCGCCTCCAGGAGACTGCTCTGCGTCCTGGGCGTGGTGCGGTTGATCTCGTCGGCCAGAACGATGTTGGCGAAGATGGGTCCGCGCTTGAACACGAACTGGTCGTTGGCGCTGTTCAGGATCGACACCCCCAGGATGTCGCTCGGCAGCAGGTCGGGCGTGAACTGGAT
>CAZVTD010000022.1:0-22509 GCA_964629945.1 uncultured Planctomycetota bacterium
CTGACGGTGCGACGCATTTCCGAGAAATCCTGAACGGGTGCCGGATGACCGGCAGTCATCACCGTCACCTGTACTTCTCGATGGTCTTGAGCATGGCCTCGACGTTGCGGGTTGGAGTTTCGGGGACGATGAGGTTGGAGACTCCGACCACGACCTTGCCGGTCGCACGGGCCTCGTCCAGACAGGCCCGCGTCTCCGCGACGACGTCATCGACCCTGCCAATGTGGAGCTTGTGACTGGAGAGGTTGCCGAACATGACGACGTTGGGGAAGCGTGCGTGAAGTTTGAGGATGTCCATGCCGGCTTTACGATCCATCTCGTAGCAGCCATCGACGCCGGCGGGGCCGTAGAGGTCGTCCACGAAAGGCCAGAGGTTTCCATCGGAACCGAAGAGGTGCCAGGTGTTGAGCTTGTGACAATGGTCGGAGATGGTCCTGAGACGGGGGACGACGAGGTCGCGGAAGATCCGGGGGGAATACATGGGCCCGGCATCGGAGGCGACGTCGCCTCCACCGAAGAAGATGCGTGCGCCGTGGGCGGCGAGGAAATCAATGTTCTTGATGGAGCGAACGACCTGGGCATCCAGCATGCGTTCGATCAGGTCGGGCCGAAGCAGACAGGCTTCCAGCAGGAAGGGGTCCTCCATGGCGATACAGGTCCAGGCTCCCCCGACGCGGACCTCGTAATCCTTCCCCCTGCGGCGGATTACTTCGAGGACTTCGACGTAGTTGTCGGGAGAGGGGGAATACGACTCGGCGGCACGCTCAGCGGCTTCGATTTCACCTTCGAGATCTTCGAACCCACGAGGCGGCGCGGGAGAGGCTTCGATGGTGTTGTAGAGCTCGGTTTCGCGGTCGAGACGGCAAACCTCATACGAGCCGTCGGGATTTTCGTAGCGGAAGGTGTATTCATCGAGCCGAGCGGCGGGCTTGCGCGGATAACGCCAATAGTCGGGGCGGATCATGTCGTGTCCGCAGGCCAATGCGATGTCGATAGCGTCGGTGATGCAGCGTTCGAGGAACTCGGCGTGTGCGTTTCCCCCTTCCCAGAGAGCCACCGATTCGCGCCAGCGCTGGATGCCTCCACCGACGAAAGCCTCACGTCCGAGGATGTCGGACGCAACGCGCGACGCGAACGAGATGTGCATGACCGGGACTTTGTCGGTCGGACGTCCTGCAAGAACTGCGGTGATGCGCTCCTTCGATTTCAACGCCAGACTCCTTTTGTGAATCGGGAATGCTGCGCGGCACACCATCACATCATGAAACGTTATTTCCCCACGTCAATAGTGAATTTCTGGGTCACGGGTCCGAGTGTTTTGACCTTGGTGTCTTTGACTTTCTCATTGCCCCAGGCCAGCGCGGCGGAGTCGAGCAGCCGTTCCTCGCGCTGGAGCGTCACCGACAGGACCACCTCGAACTTCCCGGCCGCGTCGGGGGTTCCGTTCAGCGTGCCGGTTTCCGGGTCGAGCTTGAGCCAGTCCGGCGCTTTCTCCAGATTGAAGACGGGCCGTTCGATGTCCCAGAAAGCGGAGCCTCCTTCCTTTCCGGCTCGCCTGCGCAGGTCACCGATGGAGCGGATGACGCCCGGTGCGTAGGTGTACGCTTTGCCGACCGTGGCCTTGTCGACGGGCTGCGTGGTGATGAAGGGCCTGGGGGCTTCGGCGTAGGCCGAGGACCAGCTTCGGTTGCCTTTCTCGTCGAGTGCCACCACGCGATAGAACGCCCTGTTGGCGTTGGGCAGATTCAGTCCCTGAGCCACGACCACCAGTTCGGTCTTGTCGGTCTCGGCGACGAAATTGGCCGGGAAGTCCCCCGAGAGGTTTGGGGTCTTGCCGACGAAGACCTTATAGGGCGTGTCGCTGACGGAGAAGCCGCGCTCGTCGCTTCCGTAGACGCGGTATTTCGCGGGACGTCGGCCGATGCTGTTGGATTTCCACGAGAGCGTTCCCACGCCCGTTTTCTCATCGAAGCTGAGGGTTACGTCCACGGGGTGGGTGGGTCCCTGCGCGGTGAAGCTCCAGGTCTTGCTCCACGGTCCCCACACGCCGCTGGAATCTTTCGCCCGCACGTGCCAGTAATAGGTGGTCCCCGGGGTCAGCAGTTCCGGATAGGGGAGGGTGTACTGCGCCCTGTCCTTGTCGGCCGTGAGCGAGATGAGCTTGTAGAAGTTGGGGGAAAGCGGCCAGCGCATGTCGGACCGCTCGGAAAGCTCGAAGTGGTAGTCGGCGATCTGGTCTCCGTCGGGATCCTCCGCCAGCGCCCACTGGAAGGCGAACTCGGTTCCGTCCGTCTGGCCGCCGTCGGACGGGAAGACGGCTTTGGCCGGGGCTGCGGGTGGCTTGGTGGCCGAGCGCTCCCCCCACTCGTGCGTGATGCGGACCTTGCGCGGCCCCTTCGTCTCGTCGGTATAGACGAACTTGTTCTGCCCGACGACCATCTCGGGCATGGCCAGCGGGGCCATCTGAACGTCCGCACTGAAGGTCATCTTCTTGAGCGTCGCGCCCTCGGGCAGCTCGCACTTCAGGTAGCAGACCCAGTGGCCGCGATAGGTGCCTTTGCGAACGGATGCGTCAATCGTCAGGTCGGGCATCTCGTCCCAGGTCTTCTGGTCCCAGGAGACCGAGAATTTCGCTCCGTTGCCCTCCGGTTCCACGCGTCCGCCGACCATGGTGTAGGGACTGGCGATCTTCCAGATGATGACGCCGATCTTGCCGGCTTCGGGGACCAGTCCGTCGCGCGTCTGCTGGATGTTCTCCGCGGTCTGCGCGCCGGTCCGCCAGGCTGCTTTGGTGAGATCGGGACGGTACTCCCACAGTCCATTGGCAACGGTGTCCTTGTACTTCACCGGACTGCCGTAGTATTTGACCGGTTCCAGGTGTCCCCAACGATAGACCAGCGCCTCGCCGGGACGGAGCGTCATGTTCATGTTGAAGTCATACTTCACGTTGCGATCGTCCGGCTCATCGCCCTCGTAGAAGTAGAGCGAGGCCTGATCCTCGTCGCCGGCACGACTGTCACGGGAGAGGAACCCTCGGGTGGGGGTGCGCTTGATCAGGTCATGGTCCATGACGATGTCATGTTCGCTGGCAATGGTGTGGTTGTCGCGCAGGAGATAGATGGACTGCTGGTCGCCGTCGAGCATGTGCCAGCGTCCGTCGTAGAAGACCTGGCTGATGCAGTGGGCCAGAACCCGTGCCGGTCGAACCTGCTTCAGACCGGCGGTCTTCCACAGCCCGGCCAAACACTGCGAGTCGTCCCCACAGGTATTGTAGCCCAGGACATTAAAGACCAGAACAGGGATGTTGTCCACCTCGCCGCCGGCCGAGAAGTGGAACCGGTGGGTGATCTCCTGGAACCATATGGCCATGGCTTTGTCACGGTCGGTCATGCCGGGAAGGAGTGCGGCCTGGACGATTTCCTCCATGGTGCGGAAGTTGTTCCGTCCGTTGGACAGCCAGGGGTTGACCACGTCGGTGTCACCGACGTTCTCGATGCGGACGAGGCGGTTGGATTCCCACGTCTGCGTCCAGGGCTGCCAGATGCCGGGCGGGATACGCGTGCTGAGTCCGTCCATGGTTCCGCCCTGTGTGACGGTATATTCGTGCTTGCCGTTCTTGATCTCCTCGACGCGGCTCTTGGCGACGTCGGTGGGATGGGTGTTGGACGCCCACGGGGCGAGCCCTTTATCTTTTTCCTGGGCCTGACACGGCTCCTGACAGACGATGAACGCAAATGCCAACACCGATCCTGCCAGGAATGCTGTTCGGTAACTCACTTCGTCTCCTTTGTGTCTGTTTCACAGACATCCTGCCGACCGAAACGCTCGTTTTATGGGTGGTCCGAACACTTGGCCTGTAACACAAGAAACGGTCCCCCGTTTGAGGGTATCCGACGTTCTTGCGGGTCATGTCTCTCTGGTCAATATCCTTCCACTTACGGGGCTGCAGGCTTTGTCGGGGCCGGTTTCAGCCACGGGGGGTATGCACTCTTCAGCAGCATGCGGGCTCGTGTCGCAATTTCCATGTCCACGTTCTCGGCGGCCTTCTCCAGGAGGGGCACCACCGTCTCGGCCAGCTTGCGCAGCGCCTCTGTCGCTTCCTCGCGCTTGCGATACTCGGGACTGCCGAGCTGCCGGATCAGTTCCTCGACCTTCTTCGCCTGTTCGGCGTCGATCGGTGTCAGCACCTCCGGAACCGGTGGCGAACTGGCATAGATCAGATACGCCTCGCCGCTGAACGTTCCCGGGTTGAAGTTGTCCATGTCCTCGTTTTGCGCGGCCGGGACCAGGGCCACCGCGAGACATCCGATTCGTTTGTGTTCAGTGTCGATCGCCGTCACCGGCAGCAGACTGCCGAAACGGAACCGATCACCCAGGTCGACGCGTTCAAAGGTCTTGCCGCCGTCCCGGCTCAGCACGATCTGTGCGGAGCATTCTCCGAATTGTCGCCAACGTCCCTGTGAAGCGGTATAGCCGAAGGCGACCTCCTTGCCTCCAGCCGCCAGGTCTGTAAAGGGGGTGAGGAGGTCGAAGGGCAGGGCACGGGTCAGCGGCACCGGTTCGCTCCATTTCCGACCATCAACGGAGCGTGTGAACATGATCTGCGAGGTGCTCTCCTCGCCTTTGCGTGCGTAGGCCAACAGGAACCCGTCGTCGGTGGCCCGCAACCTGAACGGTTCCATGATGTCGGATTTTTCACCGGTAGGTTCCAGGGGTGTGACGTGGATTGTGCCCTTGAGATCCAGATTGGCCGTCATCAAGCTTTTGCTGCCCAGCACCGCCGCGAAGTCATCCTTTCTCATCATCGACCAGCACGCGATCGAAGAGTTTCCCGTCAATCCCGTGTCCATCAGGGGATGTTCCTTCCAGGTTCGACCACCATCGGCACTCAGCAGGAACTTTGCCTCGAGATCCGGGACTTCGGGGAGACGTCCCGTCTGGTTGCGATGGTCTTCGATGATGGCCGCCATGAGCCGGTCACCCCGGGCGGCGATGCTGACCATCCCGTAGGAGCGTTCGGGCTCACCTTCTTCTGCTTCCCCGGCGACCGTCAGCGGCTCCGACACGTGGGCGCTTTTGAGGTCCACCTTGAATAACTGCACTGACGTGCCGTATCGACGGAACTGGTTCGTGTCGCCACAGACGGCGATGATCCACATCGCGTCCCCATCGCGACACACATGGGCCATACAGCTATCAGCCAGCGTCACGGGCGGTTCCCAGGTGCGTCCGTTATCGGGACTGCGCTGATAGATGAGTTTCGGATCGCCGCCGCTTCCCCGGCCGGTCATGTAGACCGCGTGGACCTGATCCCCCGAGAACTCCAGTGCCACCGGAAAGACCGCGCAGGTGTAATCCACATTGAACCGGGCCACTTCCACCGGTCGACCGAAATCCAGCTTCGACAGAGGCCAGGATTTCTCGACCGGCTCCTCGGAAAAAGCCGACCCGGACAGAACCAGCACGATCAGGATGGCACCGACGCGACGAAACATGGATTCCCCAATTCGATGAAGCGGCCCTTCATTATACGCCGAATTCACGGTCCCGACCAATGTTTTTGCGGGGACCACCTTGCTTTCCTGACGCCCCGGTTTAGACTCTGGACCCGGGAACCGTTTGCGAGAGGAGGCGGAAACCATGTGGCTGAATCCGCTGGACCTGGCGAAGTTGACGTCGGGCAGGACCGGGCGTGCTTCCTCGTGGGACACGTCGGGTCGCAACGCCGACTGCTGGACGATTGCACCGGGAAAGACCGTGGTCCTGGCCGACATCCGGGGGCCCGGCTGCATTACCCACGTCTGGATGACCCAGTCCTGTCACTATCGCGAAGTTCTCCTGCGCTTCACCTGGGACGACGCGCGGTTTCCCAGCGTTGTCGTGCCCCTGGGGGATTTCTTCGGACTCGGTCATGGCATCGTGAACTCGTATCAGTCGCTCCTCTTCAGTTGCTCGGCCCAGCCCGTGCGGCACAATCGGTTCGAGCAGGGGGCCGCGCTCAACTGCTACGTCCCGATGCCCTTCGCCAGACGTGCGCTCGTGGAACTGGTCAACGAGAGCCGGGAGGTCCACAAGCAGTACTTCTACATCGACTACGAGACCTTCCCTGAAGCGCGGCGCGACCTGGGATATTTCCACGCCGAGTTCCGGCGCGAGAACCCGTTCGGCGGATGGGGTCCGGAGATTCGCGTGAACACTCCCGAAGCCAACATCGTCAACAGGGGACGAACCGCCTGGGAGAACAACTACGTCATCCTCGAAACCCGGGGCCGCGGACACTACATCGGCTGCAACCTCTCCGTCACCAACTTCCAGGGAACCTGGTGGGGTGAAGGCGACGACATGATCTGGGTGGACGGCTGCAAGTGGCCCCCCGATCTCCACGGCACCGGCTCAGAAGACTACCTCAACCAGGCATGGGGAATGCAGGACAATGCGTTTCTCCGAAACGGCTCCTCCATCTACGAGCACAACACCGGCGGCTACCAGACCAGTTATGTCCATCATCTCGAAAACCCCGTCCGCTTCCGGAAGGAGATCAGGGTCACCCTCGAGCACGGTCACGGGGACCACCTCTGCAACGAGATGAGCAGCGTGGCTTACTGGTACGCCGAGAAACCCACCCGTGTCGTCAAGGTTCCCCCGGTGGCCAAACGCATGCCGGTGCTGCGTGACAACAAGGGCAACTGGCTCTTCGATCCGAAGAACCAGACCACTTCGAAAAAGATCAGGCTCAATCGCGAGATGCAAGCGATGAAGGCCCGTTGGGCACGCAAACAGAAGAAGGAAGGGAAGCGATAGTCGTTGACCGCTTCAGTCCCCAACCTTGGAACAGGAGCTGCTGATGCAGATTGATGGGATCGAATACCGTCACGTGGATCAGACTGGCCTTCACCTCATCGAGGAACTCCGGGCTCGTTTCATCCCCTTCAACCAGGCCCTCGGAAAAGACTTCCCCGAGGAGTATGACGAAGCCGCCATGAATCGGAACCTCAAGCATTTCCTGGCCCAGGCCGCAGGCGGGGCCATGCGCATCTTCCTGGCCCGCGACGTCCACACCGACCGTTACGTCGGCTTCTGCCTGACGACCCTCGACCGGGCAGGGGAGGGGAGCATCGATTCGTTCCTGGTGGCCGACGAGTATCGCGGAAAGGGAATCGGGGTCAGGCTCTTCCAGCAGGCGCTCGACTGGCTCGACGCCGAAGGCGCAGCGGACGTCAAGCTCAACGTGCTTCCCGGAAACGAGAAGGCCATCCGCTTCTACCACCGTTTCGGCTTTCGTCCGCTGAACATCACGATGAAGCGCGTTCGGAGTCGGAAGACGGACACTCAGTCCGGATAACGTCCCACCAGCCAGACCCGGATCGTGCGATCCTGTCCCCCCGTGAGGAGCACCTTGCCGTCGGACGAAAGCGCCAGCGCCTCGATGGGACCGCTGTGTTCGCTCAGCGTCTGAAGACATTTCCCGTCGGCGACGTTCCAGATCCGCACCGTTCCGTCGTTGCCGGCCGAGATCACCTGTCGTCCGTCGGGCGTGACGGCCACCGCGTTCACCGAAGCCGTGTGACCCTCCAGCGTCAGTCGGCACACACCCGTCTCGCTGCTCCAGACCTTCACGGTCTTGTCGCTGCTTCCCGAGACGACGCTCTTGCCGTCCGCAAAGCAGGCCACCGCGTTGACCGAATCGTTGTGACCTTCGAGCGTCAGAAGGCACTGCTTGGTGGCGGTGTTCGGGTCCCAGATCTTGATCGTCTTGTCCATGCTTCCCGAGATGAGTCGGCTTCCGTCGGGCGAATAAACGACCGAACAGACGTTGCCCAGGTGGCCGATGAGGACGCGGATCGGGATCGTCTTGTCACTGTCCGGATCCACCGACCAGATCGTGATGTGTTTGCCCATCCCCGCCAGGGCGAAGTGACCGCCATCGGGCGCCCAGGACATCGACAGCACCTCCTGTGTGGTGGCACGGTCGATCGTCTTGATCCGACGGGGTCTGGCCGGGTCCCACAACGTCACCCTCGGCACCGTCCGCAATGCGCCGACCTCGTTGTCGTAGAAATTCGCCGTCGACACCATCAGGTTCTTTCCGTCTGCCGACCATGCAAATCCCAGAACGTCACCCGGCAGGTCCGTCGCCGAGAGCACGCTCTTGCCTTCCGAAAGACTCCATATCCGCATGATGCTCATGTCGCGGTCCGTCTTGTCCTGTCCTCCCGAGACGAACCGGTTGGCATCCGTCGGGTCGAACGCCAGCGCCAGCACCGGCGCACTGTGCTCCGCGAGTGTTGTGTACAGACGCGTCTTCGAAGACTGCCCGGGCACGGACGACCCGGACGGCCCGGACGAATGACCACTCTTCGCCTCGCAGCCGCTCATCACCCAGCAGCCCGTCAGCACCACCACCGAAATCACCTGCATCAGGTTTCTGTTCTTCATCCGCCTCTCCTCCACTGGGACGATGCCCCGCACACCGGGTGTCAATATGGTAGGGTTCTCCCGGGAAAGCGGCAAGTGTTTTATTCCCTTCCCCTGTCGCAAATTTTTTCACCTAAGCGTTCCAGAATTGTCCTATCCATTTTTGCGCTAATGGGTTATGGCTCGGTGCTTTCCGGACTGATTTTTCCGAAAGCGGTTGACAGGACGAACGTGGCGGAATAGAATACTTTGTCAAACAAAGCTTCTGTGCGCCCGCAGTTCCTGCCGGTTCGTCTGCGGGATCGAAAAACGATGTGACAGGGGACCTTTGTTCTGTCAGAGTGTGCAAGGAGGCATCACGTGGAAGCCAGAAGAGCCCAGGATTATCTCCGGGACATTCACGCCATCATGGAGCGTTCCGTCAGACACTCGACGCTTTCGGGACTCTCCGGAATCATCGCCGGCATGGCGGCGATAGGTGGCGCGGTGTTATCGACGTTCATGTGTGCTGACATGAACACCCCCTCGCTCTGGGTGGATGAGCACACCGGGAAGACCTTTCTCATCATCTGGCTGGGCGTCCTGGTGGTGGCGGCGGCTTCCGATATGATCCTCACCAAACGCAAGGCCCGCAAGATCGGGAAACAGTTCTTCGACCGTCCCATGCGACGCGTCCTGCTGGCCCTGGTCCCGGGCTTCGCCTGCGGTCTCGCCGTCACCATCTACTTCGCTCTGGGTGGCCTCTATGCAGTCCGTTCGGTCGAGGTGCATTACAACACCGACATTCCAATGATCGGCAACGTCTTCCGGCTGCCCATGTATTGGATGATCTTCTACGGCTTGGCCCTGGTGAGCGTATCCAGCATCAGTTTGCGTGAACTCTTCATCATGGGCATCGCTTTTGTCGCCGCCGGGATCTACACCATGTTCTGGGGGCTCGACAACCCTATGCTCATGATGGGCATCAGCTTCGGCGGGTTCCACCTGGTTTATGGAATATACATGTGGCTTCGTTACGGCGGTTGAACCATGGCGGAACCTCTTCATCCCGATGAACTGGACGAGACCATCCACCAGAAGGTGCGTCTGGTCGTAGTCTCGGCACTGGCGGCACAGGACGAGCTCACCTTCGGTGAACTGAAGGATCTCACTGGCGCCACCGACGGGAATCTCTCGGTCCATCTTCGCGTGTTGGAGGAAGCAGGTTACGTCAAGATGCGAAAACGCTTCGTCGGACGACGTCCACGGACGAGCTTCCGCCTCAAGGATGAGGGACGGGCTGCGTTCAAGGTCTACCTGACCAGGTTGGCCAGGCTGGTGAAGGATGCGGAAGGGTAGCACAAGCTGATCAGGCACGACAATGCCCGAAATCCAGTTTCAGGGAGGGGTGAGATGACGACGAAGCGGCTGTTTGCCATCATGTTCATTTTCGTGATGACCGCTCTGGCCTGGGTGATCCTCGGCAGGAGCCTGGCCGAGCGCACCAAGGTCCAGGGACCCGCCGAAAACAAGGTGGCGAAGCTCTGGGGCAAGGCCCAGAACCAGGCGGCACCCGTCTTTCAGGTGAACAACGGCGGAAAATTGGTGAACGTCCAACCCGATGCGTCGAAGCTGGATGTCCAGCTCAACCTGGAATACCGCCGCGTGGGACTGCTGTGGTACCCCGTTTACGGGGTGGTTTTCGACGGCGTCTATGACGTTGTCAACACGGGCGACAAGATGATGAATTATGCCGCGAAGTTTACGCCACCGGCCGACGCCGCCCATCTGGATGAGTTCCGCTTCGAAGTCGGTGGAAAGGCCGTCGAACCGGCCGAAAAAGACGAGTTGCAGTTCACCATCGAACCCGGCCAGACCCAGAAGGTCAATCTGCACTACGTTTCCCGCGGGATGGACCGCTGGACGTACAACTTCGGTTCCGGCTTCCTCAACGTCCGCAATTTCGAACTCACGGTCCACACCGACTTCCGGAACATCGACTTCAAAACCCTCAGCCCCAGCCGGAAGCAGGAGACCGATCGGGGCTGGGACCTGGTCTGGGACTACAACGAAAGCCGGTTTTCCGACGCCAACATCACCATCGAAATGCCCCAGCGTCAGAACCCCGGCGTGCTTGCCGGACGCATCAGCTACTTCGCTCCCGTCTCGCTCCTGTTCTTCCTCACGGTCATGGTGGTCATCACCGTCATCAAGAAGATCGAAATCCACCCCATGAACTACTTCTTCATCGCGGCGGCGTTCTTCGGGTTCCACCTTCTCCTGGCGTACCTTGTCGATCACATCGACGCGCAAACGGCGTTCGTTATCTCCGCGATCGTGTCGGTCTTTCTCGTCGTCACGTACCTGCGGCTGGTGACCGGCGCGCGCTTCGCACTCCTGTACGCCGGCATGGCCCAGGTGATCTTTCTCATCGGGTTCAGCTACGCCTTCTTCTTCGAAGGGTTCTCCGGGCTCGCCGTCACCATCGGTGCGCTGGTGACCCTCTTCGTCCTGATGCAGGTGACCGGAAAGCTGAACTGGAATGACGTCCTCGGGGACAGGAACACCCCGCCGAATATCCCCTCCGCAAGACCAATCCCCCAACCCCCACTGCCGCCTGCTCACTGAGCGGCGCACGTGCTGGAAGACGTACAAGAGAACCGCCTCGTGAATCCTCACGAGGCGGCTGCTTTATACCTACCCCATTGTTGTCCTGGCTCAGGCCTGTCCGATTCGCTGACGGGGGGACTGCGATGTGCCGTTTCCATTGCCGGACTTCATCGGTCTTACCTTGCCCAGTGTTGCCAGCAGGATCCTGAAATCCGTCGCCCAGCACATGCTGTTGATGTACGTCAGGTCCAACTGAAGCTTCTTGCGCGTGTCGGCCAGCGTCTGTTCGGCACGATGATTCACCTGGGCCAGTCCCGTGATACCCGGCTTCACCGCCAAGCGCTTCGGGTACTCGGGCAGGGCGTCACTGAGCTGCTCCACAAAGTGCGGACGTTCGGGGCGCGGCCCCACCAGACTCATCTCGCCCTTGATCACGTTCATCAGTTGGGGAAGCTCGTCCAGGTGTGTCTTGCGCAGAATGCGTCCCAGACGTGTCGCCCGGGGATCTTCATCGCTGGCCCAGGTAGGACCGATGCCCACCTCGGCGTCCGGACGCATCGTCCGGAACTTGTACATCTTGAAGAGGTGCCCGTCCTTACCCACCCGATCCTGCTGAAAAACCACCGGACTGCCGTCGAACACCCTCACAAGCAGGGCCACCAGACCGATGATCGGACTTAACAGGACCAGCATCAAAGAGGCCACCACCACATCAAATACGGGCTTGACCTGCTGGAATTTGCGCTTGGCATAGCGGATCAGACCCGCCACCACGCTCGTTGTCAGAAGTCCTATGCTTACAGGTTCCGGCATCGCCAACATACCTCCATAAGGGGACCGCACAGACCCCCTCAGTTCCTTGAGCTACCCTAATAAGCAAAAGGTGTACCAAATCGGAACACTCGGGCGAGATATTGTTGGCTTGACGTAACCTGTTGCAAAAAAGCGAGTTACGGATGTTAATTTTCGGAAAGATTTCTGGCGGGTTGGCGGTCGTCAGACGGGGGTGCATAAAATTTTGAACATGGGGGTCTGCCCCGACGCATCCTTATGCTAGAAAAGAGGTTGCGTCGTGACCAGAAACTTTACACTGCCCGGGATGATGGGTACAGAGAGTGGGCCCCGACGTAAGTCCGCCGGGGCCCAAGGGTTCAGTCGGGTTCAGTAACCGCTGAGGACCTTCAACTCCGCCCGAGCTGAATCCGCCTCCGAGAAGCGAGGCGTAATGGCCAGGGCCTCACGAAGGGCATTGGCGGCCTTCTTCTTGCGCTCGTCTTCGGGGGCGGACGTCTGCTTCAGGTAAGCCATGGCCAGGTGATACCGGGCGGTGGCGTTGGCTGGACTGAGCACGGTGGCCCATTCCAGTTCCTTGACGGCGTTGTCCATATCACCCTTCACGTAGTAGCACCAGCCCAGGGTATCACGGAAGTTCCCATTGTAGGGGGCAAGTTCGACAGCACGTTTGGCGCACTCCAGTCCCCTGGGGACGTCCGGATTCGATCCGGCGACAAGGTGGTAGGCCAGGTTGTTGAGGGATTCCGGGAAACGAGAGGATTTGTTGAGGATGTTCTCTGAGATGGGGACGGCCTGTTCACCCTTGCGGAGACGTTGGAGAACATTGGCAAGCTACTGTTCGACCGGGATCGCGTCGTCCACGAAGGTCATGAACTTCCTCAAGGCCGTCTCGGCCTCGTCGAGCTTCCCGGCCTGGTCGCAGATCAAAGCGAGCCGGTACCAGGCTTCAGCGAAGTCGGGATGGGCCTTGAGGTGTTCGACCAGGAGAGTCCGTGCTTTCTCGATCTGCTGCACGTTCTGGTACGACGTGGCCAGAGCCACGACGGCCACGGGATCATCAGGCAGCAGCGACACCAGCTCTTCGTCGCACTTCATGGCCAGCAGCGAGACCTGAACTCTCTTGGCCAGGTAGGTTCGTGCCAGGCTCTTGATGGCTTTGCGACGCTTCTCGACCGGAAGCTGGGAAATCTTCGTGAGCATGTCCCGGATTCCGGCTTCGACCTGTGCCTTGAGTTTTCCGGAAATGCCACCGGGGGCGCTGACCTTCTCGAACGCGGCGTTGAGCTGTCCCTGGTCCAGCAGGAACAGGACCTGCAATTGTTGTCTCACCTGACTGCTCGGGATGTTTCCTCGTCCGACGGGAATCGGGGGCTCGAGAATCTCCAGGGCGGTGGCTGTTTTGCCGGCATGATACTGCGCCACCGCTTCGAGCAGCCGGGCATGGGTGAACTCAGGGTAGTCCCGGCTGACCTTCTGAGCCAGCTCGATCGTCTGGATGACTTTGCGTCCGGCCGTGCCGGCTTCGGTCGCCTGGTCGTCCAACTGGAGGTAGAGCAGGCCGAGGACGAAGAACGAGAGATCGTCCGGTCGGATACTCATCACGCGTTCCAGGGCTTGAACGGATTTCTCGTATTCCCCGGTCCCGATGAAGAGCATCGCCTGCTGCACGAACAGCTTGGCCAGCTCGGTCTTGAGTTCCGGGCGTACCTGAATCGTCTCCGGAATATTGCCAGCCAGCTTTGAAGCCTGTGCAAAGTCGCCACAGTCCGCGTAAAAACTGGCGGCCAGCAGTCGGACCCTGAAGTTTTCCGTTTGACTGCCACCGAATCGACGGACGAGTTCATCCGCCACCTTGCGGAGCTTGTCGAAATCCTTGAGACGGGAATAAATCTGTCCCATGTTGACCAGCAGGGGCAGGGACCGTGGTGCATCCGCCGGGATCCGTCCCACCTCCTGGGCCGCTTCTTCGTTCATCCCCATGTCCAGATACAGTCCCGCCAGCATGGTATAGATTTCCCCGCTCTTGGGGGCCAGTTCGATGGCACGCTTGTACGCCTCGATGGCGGCGCCCAGTCGTCCACGACGCTGGGCCAGACCCGCCTTGGTCACAAACAGTTTCTCACCCCTGGGGAACTGCTCGATCCCCTTATCCAGGACCTGCTCCGCTTCTGCGCCCATGCCCCGTCCCAGAAGAATCCTGCACAGCAGACAATACATCTCCTGCGCATAAACATCGGGCGGCATGTCCTGGCCCGGGGCTGTGAGCTTGTGCAGCTCCGAAGCCACCTGGAAGTGGCTCAGCCCGGCCGGGACCGTTCCTTCCAGAAGGCGGGCCGTGCCGGCCGCGGCGTACAATTGCTCACTGTTGCGGACCTTCATGAGGACCTTCTGCGTCTTTTCGTCGGAGCCGGCGGCCTCGTCCAGTTCCTTGCGGGCCTGCGCGGGTGTCATCCCGAAGACCGAGATCGCCTTCTCGGCATCCTGTCGCGCCAGTTCGGGCTTCCCGGACATCAGTCGATAGTACACCGCGGTCACCGTCAGATGACGCGACTTCTCCGTGTTCTTCTCCCGCTCGATGGCCTTGCTCAGCAGTTGATAGCCCAGCTCGTTGTCGATGTCGTTCGAGAGGATCTGGAAAACACGTTCGGGCACGTCCCCGAGGTCTCCACGGGCCATCATGGTGTGCACGATCATCGTCTCGGCGTTCACCAGCAGATCGTCATTCCACTTGCGACGGTCAGGCGGCAGGAGCGGTCGAATCAGTCGAAGACGCTTGATAGCCTCGTTGAGACTGGCCAGTCCCGTCGAAGCCTTCATGGCCAGCGCCTGATACGCCTGCTCGGCGGTCTGCCGGGCTTTCGAAGCCTCCTCAATGGCTTTCGGATCGCTTCCCTGTTGAGCCTGACTCAGCTTCTGATCGGCCTCCGCCAGGACTTGACGGGCCTTCTCCGTCTCGAAGAGCTGTGCCTTGCCTAGGTAATAGTACGTCCGTGTGATGAGTTGGGTGTCCTGGTCCGCCGGGTTGTCCAGAATCATCGAGAAGCCGGCGACCGCGTCCTTGGCTTCCCCCTGTTCCAGCAGCACGCGATTCTTGTAAAACTTCAGCTCGGAACTCTGTGTTTGCTTGTCCGCCTCGGTGGCCACGCGTCGGGCTTCCTGAAGGTCAGCCTGTCGGAGTGTCGCATCCGTGCTCGTGTCCACGCGTTCCAGCAGAAGGTCCAGGTACATCAGGACCACCATGATGTTCCGTTCGTTCGTCTTGTGCAGCAAGGCCATGTTCTCGATCGCCTGGTTCAGTTGACCGGTCCGTCGCAGAAGGTCCGCGTGCAGGACCTTGGCCAGAAGAACCTGTTGTGGAGAAATGCGCTCCGACTTCTTCAAAACCGCGTCCAGCTCCTTCAGGGCCTGGGCATAATCCGGTGAGGCGTTGGCACTCAGCAATGCCGCCAGCGCCAGATGACTGTCGGCCGACTCCGGATCGATGCGACAGGCGTTCTGGTAGGCCCAGATCGCCCGCATCCGAAGGGCAGGGACCTCCGACGCGATCTCCTGGGCCCGTCTTCGTGCGGAAGCGGCGGCGGTCAGGTTGTCCATGAGCTGGAAATGATTGGCTTCCTTCATGTACGCGTTCACGGACGTCTGCACGAACTGCTGTCGGACCTTGTAGAAGTCGCCCAGCATCTGGTAGACCTCGGCCCGTTCGGGGTGTTCCCCCACCAGTTGGACCAGGGCCTTGTCGCTCTCATACGTCTTCTCTTCAATCAGCCGGCGAACCGGTGAATCCTCCTCGGTCTCGGCCGTCAGGGTCAGACTGTCGGGGTGTTCGCTCACCAGACTTTGTACGTGGGACAGATGCACCCCCACCTTGAGCAGCTGGAGCTGAAGATACTCCACGTATCCCTTGTGTGTGATCTCCATCTCCTTTTCAAGCTGCGCAAGTCTCTTGGCCCGTTCCTCACCACTCAGTTTTTCCCGCTCCGCCCGAAGGATTTCCTGACCTGCGCGGTAATCCTGGAGCCGCGCCTCCGTTAATCCTTCATCGAGAACCCGCTCCGCCTCGTCGAATTGCTTGAGGTTCACCCGGGCCCGGGCGATCAGTCTTCGTGCGGGAAAGTCATACTCCCCGTGTCCCAGGCAGCGTGCGGCTTCCTCGCACACCTCCTCGTAGCGGACCGCCGACATCAGCGTGTTCGCTCGGGCCCACGCTCGGGCCTCCGCCGGTGGACGATGAAGCCACTTGTACGCCAGAAAACCCGCCCCCACCAGGCCCACCACCACGATGATGCCCAGGGCGATAAACGAGCGTACCTTCCTGTTCTTGGCCATGATTTGCTCCGAAGTGTCGTGAATGCGGATCAGCCCACCGGCACGGACCCCGGCCGCCTGTCCCTATTGCATTATATATCGGCCGTAGGACCTTTTGGAACCAGAAATTGCGGGGGTTGAACACCGGTTCCGAAACCTCCAAGGCACAAAAAAACTCCGTCGCCGAAACCCTGTGGGGGCACGACGACGGAGGACAGTCCATAACGGCAGTGGCGTCTCCGGAATCAGGCCGATCGCCTGCGCATGAGACCGAAAGCAACGGAACCCACCAGAAGCAGCAGGGAGGTCGGCTCCGGAACGATCTCGTGCTCCTCACTCTCGACCGTCTGGAAGACGGTACCGACGTCGTTGGCGCATCCCATCGTCCAGCTCAGGGCGCAGTTCAGACCCCCGACCGTCCCCGGTCCGAAAAGAACGTCCACCGGCACGCAGCCCTCGATCACGTAATGATCGCCACCCCAGAGGGTGTAGATGAACTCCGTGGACGTGTTCACGAATGTGCCCAGGGCCTCGTGGTCTGCGTCACGCTGGATCTCGTAGGGATAATAAACGCCGTCCCACTGGATTCTCGCCAGTCCCGGCGTCACCCCTGAAAACAGCGCTCCCGCCCCCTCGGTTCCCCCGTGTTCATATCCGGTCCCGTACGTCGTCGTCTCGATGGCGAAATCAAACGTCCCGTTCGGCGTCACGGGGTTGTTCGTCGGCTCATAATAGGGCCAGAAGTCGATGAGAATATCACCCGGATAGAAGCGCTCGTTCGCCTGACCGTTCCAGCCCACCGCTCCGGTCGGGGGAAGTCCCGTGATGATGGCGAAGTAGAACTTGCCGTCGGAGACGGCCGAATACAGAGCTTCCACGTTGAACGTCTGACCACCGTATCCCGGTCCCACGTACCCCTGGTTGCCGATCTCCGGCTCGACCCAGCTGTTCACCCCTGCCAGGGGCGTGTAATTGCTTCCAGGAACGACACCCCAGTCCGACAGCGTGCCGTCCACCGACAAGCTCAGGTCCGCACGGGCCGCTCCCGATGTCACCAACAGCAGACCCAGCACAATCGTCAGAATCATCTTGCTCTTCATGGTTCCGTCTTCTCCCAGTGAAAAAGAAAAAAACCGCCGTCCTCGCATGACTGCCGATGGATTGCCCAGTGAGCACATGGCCCACCCAGGTTCCCCTCGACCGCCAACGCCAGAACCAGCGGCTTGAACCCGGTGGTAGCACCCGGAATACAGCCCGGCACTATCCCCTCGGGGGAGCTTACTCGCAAATACCGTGCCAAAAGAGCCCGATCGAGTTCCGATTCGGCCAGTTAATGCGTAACCTATTGAATGGCAAGTAGATACGACGAACAGAATGGGCGGGAATTCCGGGCGAAGATGGACCGGAAGAGTCGAAAACGTTTAAAAACCTGAACGCTCGGATGACATATTTTACACTCGGGGGTTCCGCCGGGTCGGCAAGGGAGGGCAGGGCGGCTTGTGCGGGGGTTCAGGGCAGCTTGCTCGTGATCTCGGGCATCACCAGGGTCAGGAAGTCCTGTAGACGCTTCTCGCTGCTGGCCAGATCCTCATCAATGGGGGTAGTCAGCTTGATCAGGGCCCCGTTGGCCGGACGCAGGGTCAGCTGCGACCAGATGATGAGAGCGTTTTCCCGGTAGTAACTGCTGGTGTAGTGATTTCCGCACTTGTACCAGTAGTAAACCAGGTGTCTCTTGTTGCCCCGCTCGATCTGGAGACGGACCACGGAAATCTGTGCGGGGTCCGTCAGCCCGGTGGGCACCTCCGGTCGGGAATACGACTGGATGGAGTACCCGGCGCCCTTCAGACAGATTTCCTGGGGGTGGGCCACCTTGCGCTGCTCCTGGGCGAACACAATTGCCATGTCCACCCACGGCTCGCCTTCCTTCACGTAATGCCGGTCCACGACGTCATCGGTGCCCAGGATCGCAACGGTGTCCTCGCTGACGACCTGCTCGGTACCCATCCAGTCGCCCAGTTCCAGGCTCACGCGCCGGGCGTAACTGGCTCCTTCGATCGGTGCACTCAGCAGCAGCGGCAGCAGCATCGTAGCCACCGCCCCGAAGGCGAAGAGCCCTGCCACCAGGAAAAACCGTTTTCTTGCCGGGTCAAGTGGCCGGTTCGGCATCCTGCTTCTCCTTGTCCTCGGCGTCTTCAGGCTTCTTCATGCCGATCATCAATCCCGATTCGGCCAGGAACATCAGCACGAACGCGACGAAATACATCACAAATCCGAACAGGTCGTGTGAATACCACTGCACGGCTTTCTCCGTGCCCCAATGATATCCGACCAGGCACAGCGTCAGAATGCGGATGACGTTCGCCAGCCATGCCAGCGGAAACGCCAGTGCAAACAGGATCGCCTTGCGTGCCGGCGTCAGTGAGCACAACTGCACGTAAAATGCCCCGAACGCCACCAGACTGAACAGATACTTCAATCCAGAGCAGATGTCATCGACGACCAGCTGCTTTCCTTCCGGCATGAACACCCGGCTGCCCGCCCCGGCCACCTCGTAATCCGCCAGCTGCATGAGCCAGACCGAGACCTTCGCCGCCACGAACTTGCTCTGCGTGGCCACGTAGTCCACCGACACCTGGGGCAGCGGGACCATGAAGAACAGGAAAAGCGTCGGCCACAGCAGCACATGTGTCACCTGCGGACCCAGGAAATAAAGCTCCAGCCCCAGGATCATCGGGATCAGCGACAATCCGCTCAGAAAATTGATCCCCCACAGCCCCGCGAACAAATGCGCCAGCACCGAACCGATAATGAGGTAGAGCCCCACCCGCGCCGAACCCAGGGGGGTCTTGCGCAGTTGTCCCTGCTTGATCAGAACCAGGATGATCGTCACCACCGGCACGAACATGCCGTGCGAGAAATACCCCTGTTCCTGGTTCCAGCGTTCCCACATCCACTGCCACGTCGGCCAGTACATGACCCCCAGCAGGACAGCCAGGATCAGCACCCCCAGCTTGAACCGGCTCTTCGTGGATTGGAACGCCTTGTCGGTCAAGGGCTTGACTCCCATTTCAGAAATTCATCGGCAGCAGTAGAAAATCTCTGTAGTCATTCGGGTTCCCCTGGTGGCCGGCTTCCGCCGCCTTGACGATGTTGTAGAGTTCGCGGGCCGAAACGTAATGCAGCACGTAATGTTTCCCGTCATTATAATCCCGTTCCAGGATGCGGTGAAGCTCTCTCCGGGGTTCACCCAGCAGCATTCCCGCCGCCGCCTCGTACGCCCCGTGCGTGTAAACCTTCACGAACACCCACTCGGGCCTCCCCGACACGTGGATGTGCTGATCGACCCACAGGGCGATCCGCTCCGCCGTCGGCGGGTTGACCGCCGACAGTTCCCCGTTCTCCAGACGCGGGAGCACCCCGAGCTTCCTCCGCTTCCAGTTCGGACAAAGCGGTCCCTGGATGATCATCAGCTCACCACCGGGCTGTGCTCCAGCCTGCACCTCGACGCCTCGGTCCGCCCCGCGACACTGGTTCGGACTTCCCGAAGCGTAATAGATCCGATTCACCATCCGCGTCTGCGTGGGCGAAGGCGCCGACGGAAACGTGAAGTCGGCGTAGCAGCCCGCGTCCTTCAGCACGCCCAGTTCCCCGTTGACCCCGCACCATTTCCCGTCCGGACGCGAGTTGTCCAGTGCCCAGTTGCCGTGGATGAACCCGAATCGCAAAGCCGCGTCCTCGCGGGCATGGCTCAGGTAACCCATCGACCCGAACAGCGTCTTGGCGCGTTCCAGCGTCGAACGCAGGTTCTCCGCCGTGTCGTCGTCGTGATGCAGGTGAACCTCCAGTTCCACCAGTCGTTCCTTCGCCAGGGGAAGCAGCGCCTCCAGGTGTTCCCGACGGGGATTCTCGACCGGATAGAACATCGTGTGGACCGGGTTCCTGCCGTCGGCGTCCCGGAAGTTCTTGAGCACCTCCGGCAGCTTCTCCACCCAGGTCTGGACCCGTCGAGCCTGCGTCGGCTCATCCGCCTGACCCACGTCCGGCTCGAAGTGGTCCACCAGACAAAACATCAGGTGCACCGGCTCGGGCGTCTTGAGACCTTGCCGACGTCGCCGCGTGCGCAGATAATCCGGTCCCCACAGGTGTGCCGCGCGGCGGACCGCCGCCAGCCCAAGCACGCCTCCACCCGCCAGGATCAACACGATCACCAGGACGATCAGCCAGATCATTGCGTTTCCCGCTGCGAATCAGGCGAAACGGCGTCCGCCTCGTTCGACCTCGGAGGGATTCCCGGAGCCCCGTGCTCCCGCCTCTCCGTGCGTTTCCATGTTACCTTCTGAAGACCGAACACGTACGCGAAAAAACCTACCAGCAGAGCCATGTTCAGACCCGCGAAATAGCAGGGCACCACCAACAGCCCCTTGCGGAGTCCTTTCCGTTCAAGGATCCATCCTGCCAGCGCCGCCGCGTAGAACACCCCTTGTGCGGCCAGCAGCCCCGCGTAGAGGACACGCGTCGCCAGGAGCACGTTGACGATGAACACCCCCACCAGCAGGAACGGAACGAACCAGCGCAGCACCTTGTGCGACCAGAAGCACCCGCTGACCAGCCCCTTCCAGGGCAGCAGCAGTTGCCGGCACAGGACCATCGCCTGAAAGTTCCCCGCCCCGATCCGCACGCGACGGACGAACTCCTGCTTCACGGTCTCCGGGACCTCTTCCGTCGCCTTCGCGTCTTCGGCATACACCACCTTCAACCCGCGCTCGTACACCTTCATCCCGATCACGAAGTCGTCCACGATCGTATCGTCAGGGATGTTCTCAAACAGCTCCCGGCGCAGGGCATAGATCCCGCCGTTGGCGCCCAGGGCACAGCCCACCCGTCCCTCCTGGGCTTTGAGATATTGCTCGTAGCGCCAGTAGTGGTTTTCCGCCGTCAGCCCGGTCTTCGAACTGACCAGGTTCAGATGTCCGCACACCGCCCCCACGCGTGCGTCCGCCAGTCGACCGACCAGCTTCTGCACCGCATCGTCGTGAAACATCGTGTTGGCGTCGCTGAAGACGAGCACCTCTCCCGTCGCCCGACTTACCAGGTCCTTCAGCACCGCCACCTTGCCCCGCCGTTCGGCGAAGTCGAACACTCTCACGCGCGCGTCGCTGAATCCCTTCAGGATCTCCACTGTCCGGTCGTCCGAACCGTCCGAACCGATCAGGATTTCCATCCGATCCGCCGGATAGGCCAGCCCCAGGAGGTTCTCGACGCGTTTGCCGATCACGCGCTCCTCGTTGTGGGCGGCCACGATAATGCTGACCGACGGATTGTAATGATCATCGGTCTTCCAGGAGGTCCGCCGAAGCCGCGTGGCAACCCACAACGCCGCCGGATAGCCCACGTAAGCGTAGACCACCAGTCCCATCATCGCCCAGAATACGATCTCCAGGATCATGCGACGTCCTTCTTACGAGCCGACCTCAGGAACCCGGCTTCACACGCTCCGGAACCTCGTAGATCACGCACTCGTTCTCCTCCATCACCTTCCCCAGTGTTCGCGCAAACCTCCCCGCGATCGGTCCCGGAAGAAGATGTTTCCCCAGGGCCCACTTCACAAGTCGCACCGGCACGTACTTGACCCCCGAAAACTCGTTCCGGATCTCCCGCGCGATGCGCCAATCCGACGGCACCGCCTCCACATACTCCGGCAGCGTCAACTCCATCCGCTCGCGCGCAAATCCGATCAAGCGATGATCCACCACCACGTAAGATCCCGAAAGTGCCTCACGTTCCATGGGCTCGCTGTCCAACCCGCTCTTCGCGTCATGCTGTTGATAGACCGGGCGCAGATCGTATTTCCCGGGACCGGCCAGCCAATCGACCGTTCCTTTCCCCTGAAGCACGTACGTCGGACGTTCGGGCATCTCCCCCAGCGCGCACGCCACCTGCCTGGAGTTCCACACCGTGGACTCCACCAGCGTCGCGTGCAGTCCTGCAAAGAAGAGCGAACTGAGCACCGTTCCCGTTGCCACCACCCCCAGCACCACCCATCGGCGCCGCTGGGCAAGCCCGCTGAACATCGCCCCGATCAACGCCGCCCCCGGAATCATCACCAGCAGCAGATACCGCGGCACGTGTGCCGGAAACGTCCTCTGCGTCAGACTCGCAATCCCGAACTCCAGTGTCAGCCAGATCGGCACCATCCACAGCGCCACCACCCACCACCGCTTCAATCGTGTTGCCACCGCCCAGACCCCGGCGGCAAGCAGCAGATACCAATACGCGCCGAACTCCTCGATGCTTACGAACATCGCACGCGGATACTCCATCAGCGACGCCAGTTCGTCCGCAAGCGCGCCGTCCGCGATGGCGTGGTTCCATCCACCCGTCACACGGAAACGATATAGAACCTCC
>CAZVTD010000023.1:0-22501 GCA_964629945.1 uncultured Planctomycetota bacterium
GTGATCGTTGGATTGATGGCCGGGGCTACTGAAGGACAGGAAACGGAATCGGCGGCGAAACTCGAGGTCGGGGTCAACGGTCAGGTGGTGACGGGAGGATGGAACCCGGCCCGGCTGATGGTCACTGGGATCAAGGAACCCGTTCAAGCTTGGCTGGTCATCGACGGGACCGTCAGACACGCCGTGACACTGAATCCCGAGCAATGGACGGAACTGATGCTGTTCATCCCGCACGAACAGCCGGTGGTGAGCCTGAGCGGGGCAGGACTGGAAGAGATGGTGAAGTCCAGCGCAGCGCTGGGAACGGGGTTGCGAACCGTCGGGATGGAATATTGGCCGGGTATGCTGGTGAACGGCGCTGAAAAAAAGACCGCGACAGAGCAGCCGCTGGGGGAACGGGCGCCCGGCCTTCGGTTCGTCGAGGTAGAACTTGGAGAGCTGACACGACTGGGGAACGCTTACCTGGCACAGTTCCCCGTGGTGATGCTGGAGACCACCGAGACCGAGGGCGTACCCAGGAACGAGTTCATGAGGCTGACGGAATGGGTCTCCTCCCGAACACTGGTCATTCCCCCCGGCAGCAAGGTGCGGGGCGATTGGCCGGGACTGGAGACGCTGAAGTTCGAAGAGGAAGCTCGGGCGAGAGGGCCGCTGGCGGCGGTGATCATTGCGGCGACCATCCTGGGCGTGTTGCTCACGATAGGTGCGTCGGTGTTGAAGGTTCACGAGAGGACGGCCGTTGTGAGCGACATGGTCCTGTCCGAGGGCACGGCAGGCTCGACCGTGGTGCTGGAGAGACATTTCAGACAGATCGCCGGTTCACCCGGCCTGAAACACAGGGTGGATGCCGATGCGGTATCAGGGTGGGTTCCCGTGTACAGGAGCGAACGGGAGTTCGTGCAGAGCGTGTTCGAGTTGGGGCCCTGGGCAGGGGAGGGGATGCCCGAGGTGTGGGTGAGGAACGCGAGTGGGAAGCAGGTGCTGGTGAGTTCCAGAACCCGGCTGATCGGGGAGCCTCTTTCAGGCGGATGGATGAGCGCGGACAAAGCACAGGGAGAAGCATCGGTTCCGGATTCGTTGGACCGTGCGGAACTGGCGTTGCGAGTCGAAAACGGGAAGTGGCGTCCCGACCGGGAGACACCTGCCGAAGAGGTGCGTCAATGGGTCCAGAGGGAAACAGGGGGAATCCTTGACGCGAGGTTCCTGGACTGGTGGAGCCGGCGGGCACCCGAGGGAACGTGGCGGATGCGTTTCAGGACGGAACCGAATGCCGACGGGGCCAATGAGCTGCGGGTGGAAGCGGTTCTGCTGAACTGAAAAAAACAAGCCTGCCTGGGTGTCGTTCCCGGTCTTGACGGTCCCCCGTTTGTCCTGTACCATCCCAAGGTGGTGTGAGTTCTGGAGATGCACGATCACGGACCTTCTTAGACGACGGAGGCGGACGGAGGCATTGTCAGACAGGCGAGACGAGATAACATCGGTGCAGCGGGAACGGGCCCTGCTGCTGGGGGTCGGGCCGGCTCGGGGTCCCATGAGCCACGAGAACGAAGAACTGGATGAACTGAAACGTCTGGCCGAATCCGCCGGGGCGGAGGTGGTGGGCGGAGTGGTGCAGCGGCGTGAACGGCTCGATCCAGGGTACTTCATCGGACGGGGCAAGGCGGCGGAGATCGGCGCCATGGTGGGGCCGAATGATGTGGATGTGGTGATCTGCGACGAGGACCTGAGCCCGGGCCAGGTGCGAAATCTGGAGAAGGTGATCGGCGGCAAGGTGGTCGATCGCAGCGAGCTGATCCTCGACATCTTCGCCACCCATGCACGGACCAAGCAGGCACGACTCCAGGTGGAACTGGCGCAACTGGAGTACACGCTGCCCCGGCTGAAGCGGATGTGGACGCACCTGAACCGTTACGAAGGAGGTATCGGGACGCGCGGCCCCGGGGAAAAGCAGCTCGAAACGGACCGGCGAATGGTGCAGAAGCAGATCACCGACCTGAAACGCGAACTGAAGGCGATTGATCAGCGCAAGCTGCGGGAGGTGGCCAACCGCAAGGAGTTCCCCCTGCTGTCGATCGTCGGCTACACCAACGCGGGAAAGTCAACACTGATGAACGCGTTGACTGACGACAAGGTCAAGGTGGAGGACAAACTCTTCGCGACACTGGACACCCGGACACGCCGATGGAAGCTGGACAGACACTTCACCGCGCTGGTCAGCGACACGGTCGGGTTCATCCGCAAGCTGCCCCATCACCTGGTGGCCAGCTTCCGTGCGACGTTGGAAGAGGCGCGTCACGCGGATCTTCTTCTGCACGTGGTGGATGCGTCGCACCCGGAGGCGCTGAATCAGTCCGAAGTCGTCCTGGAGACGCTGGATGACATCGGCTGCCGGGACACGCCCAAGCTGGTGGTGTTGAACAAGGAGGACCGGATCGAGGACCTGGTGGTGCTGTCGCAGCTCCAGAACCGGTTCCGCGAACACGTGATGGTCTCCGCGCTGACCGGAGCGGGCCTGGAAACCCTGCGCGAACGCGTGCTCGAAATCTGCACCCGGGGAATGGTCACGGCTGAGGTGGAGGTGCCGATGGGCGATGGACGCATGCACGCCCTGGTCACGGCGGAGGGACGGGTGCTGGATGAGGAGCACACCGAAGAGAAGGGGATCTACCACGTGATGCTGAGGGGAGACTTGGTCGGAAAGCTGCGGGCGATGGGCGCATCCGTGCGGATCAAGGGCGCTGAGGACGAGGGATCATGAGAGGGAACGGTCTGGGGTGGATCGTTGTAGCCCTTATTGCGACCGGAATGTACGCAGCGGACACGGAGCGGGTCAAGCCGGATGCGGCGGAGGCGGCGAAGGTTCTTGCGGAGCAGCGGCGACGTGGGGAAGCGGCCTCCACGTTGTTGGGCCGAGCGGTGCGGACTTTCGAGAGCGAGCACTTCATCGTTCACACCACGTTCAGCGATGCCGATGGGGAAAAGATCCCCGGCATGGCTGAAGCCGCGTACGAACGGTTCGTCAAAGCCCTGGACGCGCGGGCAGGGGAGTTCTGCTGGACGGGAAAAGTGGTGGTCTATGTGCTTGCGGGAGGGGAGGAGTTCATGACGTTTTCCCGGGAAGCCCACGGCGTGGAAGGCGGGACAACGGCGTACTTCCGGGCTTCGGATGCTCAGGCGGAGCTGGTCATCCCCCGCAACGACACAGGGGACCACTTCGAGCAGGACCTGACACACGAGGCGACGCACGTCCTGCTGCATTTCTACCGCGTGCCGGGATCGGTTCCCCCCTGGCTGCACGAAGGTCTGGCGCAAACCCTGGAGTTCCAGGCGTTTCCGAAATGTCGCGAACGGACGGAAGCCCAGGAACGCGTGAAAAAAGGTCTGGAGGACAACGAGGCGGTTGGACTGGTGAGGCTGGTCAAGGAGGCCCGCCCGGCGTCGTCGTCGGACCTGACAGGTTATGCCTATTCCTGGAGCGTGGTGGACAACCTCCTGACAAGCCGCCCCGACGAGATGCGGGCGTTTGTGCGTCAGTTGAAGGACGGCACGACCCAGGAGGAAGCGGTGCAGAAGGCGTTCCGGACGAGCCTCGAAGCACTGGAGGCATGGTGGCTGAAGCAGGTGCGCAAGGAGAAGTGAGTCGTGACGCGTGTCGTGGCGAGACTCGATATCACCTTTGAAGCGGACCTGCCCTGGTGGCTCCTGGTGGCGGCCGGGGCGGTGCTGGTGGGGGCCGCACTGGTGTTCTACCTGCGGGTCAGGGGAAACCTCAAACCCGGCATGCTGGCCGTGCTTCTGGGGTTGCGAATGTTGGCCGTCGTGAGCCTGCTGGTCCTGTTCCTGCGTCCGGTGTTCCGCTTCGATACCGAAAGCGTCCTCAAGGGAGAGCTCCTGGTCCTGCTGGATGATTCCAAGAGCATGAGCGTCCAGGATTATCCGAGCGAGCCGAACCGTCTGGAGCAGGCCAAGCGCGAAGTGACCGGAACAAAAGGATTCGCGGCGGAAGCTGGCGAGGACTTCAATATCCATTACTACGGTTTCTCCTCGGGGCTGGAAGCGCTTCGCGACGAGCGTGCGGTGAGCGACCTCAAGCCGACGGGGGAGGGGACCCATCTGGCGGGAGCGGTGGCGAAAGTTCTGGGAGGACACGACCGTGCCAACGTCAGCGCGGTGGTGGTCCTGACGGACGGAAACGACAACTCGGCCGGCGATCCCGTGCAGACCCTGGAAAAGATCGAGGTGCCGGTCTATTGGGTGGGCGTGGGGACCCGGATGCAGCCGGGACAGAACTACCGGGACATCCTCATCACCGACGTCAAGACGGAGCCTGAGCGGTACCTGACCGTGAACAACCGCGCGCGGGTGAACGTGTACCTGAAGAGCGTGGGCTATGCGAACCTCCAGAAGACGCTGCTGTTGACGGAGAAGGGCGGAAGCGAACGCGGACGCACCACCGTGGTCCTGGACGATACGGGACAGACGCGGAAGGTCACCCTGGAGCTGACGCCGACGACGGTGGGCCGGTTCACGTACGAGGTGAGCATCGCTCCGGAGAGCGACGAACGCTTCAGCGACAACAACCGTCAGACGTTCACGGTGCACGTGACCGACCCGAAGGTGAAGGTGTTGTATCTGGACAAGCCGGGGGAGGAGTTCCGCTGGCTCAACATGACGCTCCAGAAGGACCCGAACGTCGAACTGGTGACGCTGGTGAACGACCGGGTGGGACGGTTCACCCAGCGAGGCAACGCGCCGGACGAGATCAAGCTGACGGGCTTTCCCGCGACGCTGGAAGAACTGAACGTATTCGATGTCCTGGTGATGGGGAACGTCGAGCGCAGTTACTTCTCGCGGGAACAGCTCGAAGCGGTCAAGACCTTCGTGATGGAGGGCAAGGGACTGGTCATGACGGGGGGACAACATACTTTCGGAATGGGCGGTTATGGTGGAACGCCCCTCGAAGAGGTGCTGCCCGTGAACTGCGGATCGGCGGAAATCGGACAGATGCGGGATGAGTTCACGATGGAGCTGACGGCGTCAGGAAAGGGACATGACGTCTTCGCCGGAACGGAAAAACATTTCGGCGGAAAACTGGGGGGATTGGCGACGGAAGCCCTGGAATTGCGCGGCTGCAACCGCGTGGCGGGTGTGAAACCGGCGGGAACCATCCTGGCACGACAGAAGGGCGACGAAGGACTGCCGGTGCTGGTGGTGGCCCAGGTGGGCAAAGGTCGCAGCGCGGCGCTCCTGGCCACGGGAACCTACAAATGGTACTGGCAGTTCCTGGGACTGGGCGAGGAAAGTCCCTATGTCCGGTTCTGGGGACAACTTGTGCGTTGGCTGGCGGGACGCGAGCCCAAGGAGCGGGAAGCGGACGCGGGCATCACCGTGACCATCGACAAGGATGTCTACGCTCCCGGCGAGAAGGTTTCACTGACCGTGAACGTGCGGGACAGCGAGGGGTTGGTGACGGAAAACGCCGACGTGGAAGCCCGTTTCGAGGGACCGAACAACCTGCTGGCGCCCCTGAAGATGCTCTACAACCCCATGGGACGGAACTACACTGAAGTGTTCGATCCCCCCGGTCCCGGCGAATATGCCGTGACGGTGACGGCCAAAGACAAGGAAGGAAAAACACTCGGGACCCAGAAGCACACGTTCATCGTGGGGAAGCCGTCACTGGAATCCGAAGAGGTGGACCTGAACGACGCTCTGCTGCGCCAATTGGCCGCGGGATTCGCCCAGCGAGCCTACTATCCCCTCGCCGGGATCCACCAGATTCATTCAAAACTCGCGCCGCTGGTGAAACGCCGGCACGAGCGTCCCACCTATCCCGTTCCAACGTGGCTGCGCGCGGTTCTGTTCCTGGGGTTCGTCGGGCTGCTCACCACGGAATGGGCCCTGAGGCGGCGCTGGCAGTTGCTCTGAGACACGTCCCCCCGGGAGCGGCACATCACTTCTCGATGGCGGGCTGAGACTTCCTCGAAATGATGAACACGGTGGCAAAAGCCACGAACGCAACGACCGAGAAGATCTGTTCCGGCGAAAAGCCGGGAACAATCTCAGCTTGACGCTGCCGGAAAAATTCGAGAGAGAATCGTGCGATGGGGTAGAGCGTTCCGAACAGGCACGTAACCTCTCCGTATCGGCGGCGATGAGGATAGAACCACAGCAGGATCAGCATGATCGTGAACGCCGCGGCGGATTCGTAGAGCTGGACGGGATGGACCGGGAGCGAACGCGGGGCGTCTGCGGAAATCAGGTTCTGGTCCACCTGCCACTTGAACGCCGGAGACATGCGCGGGTTTCCGTGTCCGTCGATGGGCGTCGAAGTCGGATACGTGACCGCAATAACCCCTTCGGTGGGTTTTCCGAAGCAGCAGCCGTTGAGGAAACACCCCACCTTTCCGAACGCCAGCCCCAGAACGATGCTGACGGCCATGATGTCATAGATGCGCAGCACCGACATCCGTCGCATGCGCAGCATGATCCACGTGACCACGACGGCCAGCGCAAAGCCTCCGTAGAAGCTTAGCCCGCCTTCCCAGATCTTGAAAACGTCGAGAATCCGTCCGGAAAACTGGTCGAGATGCTGGAAGATGTAAAGTGCCCGGCTTCCGACGATGCCGCCCAGCAGCGCACAGAGCCAGAAGTCCCAGATGATATCCTGGTTGACGTTTTCCTTCCGGGCCCGTCGGAGCGCCATCCCAAGTCCGGCCAGGAACCCCAGCATCAGCATGACGCCGTAAGCCTTGATGGCCAGCGGGCCGATCCAGGGAAACGGAATGCTGAAAAGAACCGGTCTCACGTGTGTGATCTCCCCAATCAGACCGTTTCCGCGACCTTGTTATCCTGGTCGAGGATGAGAACGGTCGGTTTGAAGGACTTGGCCTCGGCCTCGTCCATGATGGCGAAGCACAGGATGATGACCTTGTCTCCGGGGGCGCAGAGTCTTGCCGAGGCGCCGTTGATTCCGATGATCCCGGAGCCCGGCTTTCCCCGGAGGACGTAGGTGGCGAAACGCGAGCCATTGTTGAGGTTCGCAATCTCGACCTTCTCGGCGGGAAGAATGCCGGACTGTTCAAGAAGATCGGCATCGATCGTGATCGAGCCGTGATAATCCAGGTTCGTCTGGGTAACGGTGGCACGGTGCAGTTTGGCCTTGAGCATGTGCAGCTGCATCTCATCTTCTCCTCAATCAAGTGCTCAGAAACGGGTCTTCCGACTTCGGCAGGCAGCCGGCGCGACCGGATGGTCGGGACGGGTCTTCAACCTCGCATTATATCATCTCTTGCCGATCGTGACCATCTCATTATCGATCAGTCGGGCTTTTCCGAAGAACACGGCGACCGCCAGGAGACAACGGCCCTCCAGCGTCCGCACCGGCTGAAGACGGTCCGTATCGACGATCTCGATGTAATCGATCCGGGCTTCGGGTGCGGACTGGATGATGCGGCGCACGAGCGTCTTCAATCGGGCCGCGGAACGGTTCCCGTTGCGGATTTCAGCGCGCGCGGCCTGGAGCGCCCGGTGCAGGACCGGGGCCTGGGAGCGCTGCGAGGCGGTCAGATAGACGTTTCGGCTGGAGCGGGCCAGACCGTCCCGCTCTCGCACGGTGGGACAGATGACGACGCGCAGGGGGAGGTCCAGATCACGCACCATGTGCTGGATCACCAGGACCTGCTGGGCGTCCTTCTGGCCGAAGAAGGCAAAATCCGGCTGCACGATGTTGAACAGCTTTGTCACCACCGTGGTGACCCCCTGAAAATGGGTGGGACGCGAGGCCCCGCACAGGCCGGAGGTCAGCTCGTCCACGATCACGCACGTGGAAAATCCTTCAGGATACATGCTCTGGACCTCGGGAACGAAAGCCAGGTCCGCCCCGGCTTCCCCGGCAAGTTCCAGATCGCGTGCCAGCGGACGGGGATAGGCCGAAAAATCCTCGCGAGGTCCGAACTGGGTCGGATTGACGAAGATGGAGACGATCGTAAAGCCGGTTCGAGCGACGCTCCGGCGGATCAGGCTCTGGTGTCCCGGATGAAGCGCCCCCATCGTGGGGACCAGTCCGATGGTCTTCCCGCTCGCACGGGCCTTCCTGACGGCGGCACGAACCGCGGAAACGGTGCGGGCGACTTCAGTCCTGCGAATCTTCTCGGACGTCATGGTCAGTTTCCTCTGACAAAACATGCAGCAGTTGTGACACGGTCATCCCCGTTGCAGGGTGAACAACGTCGGGGGCGATCTCCGCAAGGGGACCCAGCACAAAGCGCCTCTGATGCATCATGGGGTGAGGCACGATGAGACCCGGAGCATCGATGACCTCGGCATCATACAGAAGCAGGTCGATGTCGATGACGCGCGGACCCCAGCGGACGATGCGCTGACGCCCCATGGCCCGCTCGACCTTCAGACACGCACCCAGCAGGTCATTCGGACTCAAGACGGTCTCGACGACGGCCGCGGCGTTCAGGAACTTCCCCTGCGGGGGACCGCCCACGGGCTCGGTCTCGTGATACGAACTCTTCGCGACGAGGGTCATCCCGTCGGTCTGATCCAGAAGCTGACATGCGCGGTCAAGGTTCTCGCGTCGGTCGCCGAGATTGGAGCCCAGACCCAGGTAAGCACGGGACACGATCGCGTCCTCCACCGCCGCAGAAGGCTTGAATCCGACCCCATTCTAGCACGTAAGTCCAATCAGGTCAAGGGCGTAGGGCGATCAGCCGGCGGGCCTCGTCCCGCAGCTTGCTCAGATATTCCGGTGCGCGGAACGTGCGGATGTGGTGCCAGGGAAGCATCTCGTCATCATCCCGACGGCGGTGTGAAAAATCCAGCGGGTCCAGGTGTGCCCGATGGAACGCCTCGGTCCAGAGGTCTTCCTTGAAATGCTCATCCCAGTCGTCAAAAATCGCGCCCAAGTCGTAGGCGTTCAGGATCACGCTTCCCATGCGACGGTCCCCACGGGCGACGGCGGCTTCCAGAAGACTGCGGGCGATGTTGTGAAAGCGAATGGTCACCCGCGTCCGACGCAGTTTCTCCGACAAGGTCATCCGGGTCTGGCGCAGAAGCTCGCGGTCCGCCATCGGTTCCCACTGGAACGGCGTGTGGGGTTTGGGGATGAACCAGGCCGCCGAGACGTTCACCGCCCCGGGTCCCTGCCCCAGGCGTCGTCGGGCGTGGCTGGCACGCAAGGCCAGGTCCGCAATCGCGGCACGGTCCTGGTCGATTTCACCCGGAAGTCCAACCATGAAGTAGAGCTTCACCTGGTTCCAACCGGTCTTATAGGCCGTCAGGATGCCGTTCAACAGGTCGTCATCCGTCACGGGTTTGCCGATGATGGCCCGCAGTTCCGTGGTGGCCGCTTCGGGGGCAAACGTGAGCCCGCTCTTTCGGACCGCGGCGAGCACTTCAGGCAACTCGACCAGGTTCGGACCGACGTGCAGGGAAGGCACCGAGAGATTCACGTTCAGCGGGGTGAACTGGCGGTGCAGCTTGGCCAGCAGTTCCGTCAGATGCGGATAGTCATTGCTGGACAGGCTCAGCAGAGAAATCTCGTCGTGACCGGTGTTCTCATAGGTGGCCTGTGCGATCTGGAGCAGTTTTTCCACCGAGCGCATCCGGACCGGTTTGCGCGTCATCCCGGCCTGACAAAAGCGGCATCCGTTTGGACACCCGCGCATGATCTCCAGGGCGATGCGATCGTGGATGGTCTCGGTCAGGGGGACCAGCGGAGCGGTAGGGCAGGGGGCATTCTCGAAATCGTCACAGACGGCAGCCTCGATGGTCTCGGGGACGTCCTTGTGACGGGGACGGAAAGATACCTGCCGGGGACCGTAATATTCGACCTCGTACAGCGAGGGCACATAGACGTTGGGGACGGAGACGGCGAGCTGATGCAGCAGATCATGACGGTCCCTGATGTCCTTCAGGCGGATGAACGCGTCCAGGAGCGCCGGAAGCGACTTCTCGGCCTCCCCGACGTAGAAGAGATCGATGAAATCGGCCAGGGGTTCCGGCGCCAGGGCTCCGGCACCCCCGGCGATGATGATCGGGTGCTGACGCTTGCGGTTGGCCGAAAGTAGCGGAATGTGGGCAAGATCGAGCATGAGCAGCACGTTGGTATAGGTCATCTCGTGCTGGAGTGTGAACCCGACCACGTCGAAGTGGGCCAGCGGGGTGGAACTTTCCAGCGTGACCAGGGGAATGGAGTGCCAGCGCAGCTCGGCGATCATGTCCGGCCAGGGGGCGAAGGCCCGCTCGCAGAGCACGTCGGGTCGCGAGTTCATCATGTGGTAGAGAACCTGGAGCCCCATGTGACTCATGCCCACGGCGTAGGTGTCCGGGAACGCCAGGGCGAACTTCAGATCGACCGCGTCATGACGCTTGCGGATCTGGTTGATTTCACCGCCGATGTATTGTGCCGGTGCCTGCACGAGGGGCAGGATGTCGCGGACGATTCGTTCATGCAGTTCTTTCATCTCGACTCAAAAACTCCTGGATGGGGTAGCGATTTCAAGACACAAGACACGCAGGCGAAGCTCAATCGAAATCCTCACGCGCCAGCACCGGCTGCTTGTGCATGCCGACGTTGATGAGGAGTCCCAGAGCGATGAAACAGGTCAGCAGGGAACTTCCACCGTAGCTGACGAAAGGCAGTGTAAGCCCCGTAATGGGCATCAGGTGCACCGTCACTCCGACGTTGATAATCACCTGCACCGCGAACAGGGTCACCACCCCGACGGCGACAAGCCGTCCATATGGTTCACGGGTGCGTGCGGCAATCCCAAGCCCCAGCATGATAATGAGAAGGAACGCCCCGAGCAAGCACAAGGAGCCCATAAGCCCCCATTCTTCCGCAAACACCGCGAAAATGAAGTCGTTATCGTCGTACGGGATGAACCCCAGCATATTTTGCGTTCCGTGGTGCCAGCCCTTCCCGAACGTCCCGCCCGAGCCGATCGCATACAATGCGTTGAGAATCTGAAAACCCTGTCCGGAAAGCTGGGCTTCGGGATTGAGAAACGCCACCAGCCGGTTCTTCTGATAATCCGTCAGGAGCGTATAAGTCAGGGGAAGACTGGCCAATCCCATGGCCATGACGATGAGCAGGTGCTTCAGGCGTGCCCCGGCCACGTAGAGGAGCGCAAACAGCACCGGAAGAAGAACCAGTGCCGTCCCAAGGTCGGGCTGGTTGATGATCAGGATCATCGGGGCCAGTGTGAGCAGGAACGGTCCCAGCAATCCCCGGAAACGACGGTAGTTCTTGCGATACATCAGATACCGCGCAAGACACAGGATGAGGGCGATCTTCATCAGTTCGGACGGCTGAAGCCGCATCGGCCCGATCAGAAACCACCGCTTCGAATGGTTGATCTCGTTCCCGAAGGTCAGCAGCACCGCCAGTGTCAGCAGCCCCAGAAGATAGATGGGATAGCTGAGACGCATGATGCGCGTGTACTTGAACATCAGCATCGTGAAGAACGTGATGAGTCCCACGACAAGCCACATCGCCTGCTTGGCGGGTTTGTCCGAATACGTCCAGTCGCCCTGGTCGACGTAGCGGGAGGAAGCACTGGCGATGAAGAGAATCCCGGCGCATGAAATCAGCAGCGTGCACACCAGGATGATCCACTGGGCACCCTTCAGCTCCAGAAGCGGGTTCGGAAGCGTCTCCTTCATGGCTCGGCCCCCTCCGCCGGCGCTTCGATTTCCGGTTCGTCTTCGATCAGGTACTTCCGCAATTCCGGATCAGCCTGCATCGAAACGAACACGTTGCGGATGAGTGGGGCGCCCGCCTGTCCTCCAGATTCGCGCGTTCGACCGATGACCACCGCAAAGGCGAGTTTCGGTGTCTTGAACGGCGCAAAACCGCAGTACCACGCGTGGTAGAGTCCCTCCGTGTCAAGGTTGGCCGTCCCCGTCTTGGCGGCATACGTGAGTCCCGGAACGCGTCCCGTGTTTCGGGCCGTTCCCGAGTTCCCCATCACCACGTCATGCATCCCCCACCGAACCACCGACAGTTTCACCGGGTCGATCCCCAGGTCGGTCACCTCGATGGGACGACTCAGGTCCAGACGGGGACGGGGAAGCCGTCCCTGGTTGGCCAGGGCGCACATCATGCGTGCCGCCTGCAGCGGCGTCACCTGAAGACGTCCACCACCGATGGACAGGTTGACCAGTTCGGCCTTTGAAGAGGGCAGGGGGACGAAACCCGCCGCCTCGGTCAGGTCCACATCCGAAGCACGACCCAGACCCAGTCGTTGGGCCATGTCGTGGATGTGCGGTCCACCGACCAGCAGACCGGCTTGATAGAAATAGTAATTGCAGGAGCGTTCTATCGCCTGTTCCAATTGCAGCGGTCCATGAACGCTGGGACACCGCCAGGTCTTGTTCCCCATCGTGAACGATCCCGTGCAGGTGAACTCGGTCGAGCCTGTGAGTGTGCCGTTGTCCAGTCCCGCAAGGGCCACCACCACTTTGAACACGGACCCCAGCGGATACAGTCCCAGACGCGACCGGTCGAACAGCGGATGGTTCGGATCATTCGCAAGCGTGCTGTACTCGGCCAGCACCGTGTTCGGGTCATAACGTGGCGACGTCGCACAGGCCAGGATATCACCGGTCACCGGGTCCATGATCACCGCGGCGCCTCCACGATGATCCAGTCCCTCTGCTTTCAGCTCACTGAGCCGGTTGTCCAGGGCGACCTCCAGAAGCTGTTGAAGTCGGACGTCGATGGTCAGTCGCACGTCACTCCCCGGCACAGGCGACAGAACCTTGATCTCCTGCTGAACACGCTGATACACATCCTTGATGCCGAGTCGGCGCCCGCGGCTCCCTCTCAGTCGACGATTGTGGTAACGCTCCAGTCCCGTCCGACCGATCATTTCGTCTTTCAGATACGCCTTGAGTTCCGAGCCGTCGTAGCTCTTCCCATACCCCAATCCCGGGTTTTCATAATACTCCTCGGGGGTGATCCGGTTCATGTATCCCAGAAGATTGGAGGCCACCGCGCCCTGGGGATAGACCCGTTCCGTTCCCTCGCAGATCCGAAGGACCGGATAGTCCTTTGAGCGCTGGCGATACCGCGGAAGCTGATATTCCTCCAGTTCCAGCCGCATCGTCGTTTCCTTGGAGACGTTCCGGAAGAACGGCAGGTCGCACCAGCTTCGGATGTACTTCAGTTCATCAACACGCTGCTCGGGAGTCTTGCGCTGGTTGGCCAGGACACGGGCGTCCTCTTCGGTCCGGTCAATCGCGGCCAGGACCTCGATCGGCGCGACCCCCAGCGCCTCGGCAACCATCCGCACCCAGCGGTCACGGTCCTTCTCCTCCAGTCCCTCGAACCGTCCCAGCCAGATTCTCACTTCATACTCGATCTGGTTGCTTGCCAGGGGAATCCCGTTGCGGTCGTAAATCTCTCCCCGCATCGTGGGCAGGGTCTCTGTGAAGGCGATGTTGTTTTCGGCCTTTTCCACGTAGTAGGCGTGACAGAAAACCTGGAGATAGAAAAGCCGCCCGACGAGGATGAGAAACCCCGCAGCGATGATGGTAAACAGGACCCGAAGCCGATGTTCGAACATGCGTTCCTTCTACTTCCGGCTCGTGCAATACAGTCTTCGAAGCCGGGCGAACAGGACCAGCAGGGGAATGCTGAACAGGGTCGTGTACAGGACGTTCAGAAACACCTGGCTCCACCCGCTCCAGCTGATCCTCTGTCCCGTCTCCACGAAGATGGTCGCCACTCCCCCCAGGGTGCACACCAGACTGACAACCGCGACGATGAGGGTCCGCGTGATCCAATGCTCGGTGTAAAGTTCCACCCGCCGCCGGGAAAGGATCCATGCGAACAGCGTGAACAAAAGGGCCAGGACCCCGATTTGCTCGGGACCCGCCTGACCTCCCGAATCCTCGGAGAACAAGCCGCCCAACCATGCCCCCGTCAGCGCAATCTCACGTTCCGTGTTCAGTGCCAGGAAAATGGCGAAGAGGAGAAGCAGGTCCGGAGCGACCGGCAGATGGATCATGACGATGAACTGGATGGAGCAGAGGACCAGGATGCTTGCGCCAAGGTATAGCCAACGCATGGACAATCGTTCCGTCACAAAGCCAACGTCGTCGACGCGACGAGAAACCGTCTGGCAAGCTTCAGGTCACGGGGTGCTCGGCGTCCGCTTCATCAGCACCAGCACCGTCTCGAGCTGTTCGAACTTCACCGCCGGGGTGACTTCGACTCGCTGGAATCCTGCGTCATACATCGACGTCACCCGACTGACGCGTCCCACGATGAACCCTCGGGGGAACAACCCCGCGAACCCGCTGGTCAGGACCACGTCATCCACCGCAACCGGGTCGGTTCGCAGAACGTGCTTCATCACGCACTGTCCCCCGCCTTCGCCGTGGATGGTGCCTTCCGCGTGAATCCCCCCCGCGTTGTCGGGCGCACAGGCCATCACCGCGGCCCGAAAGCCGGGGTCTGTGACCAGTTGCACCTGGCTCGTGTCCAGTCCCGTCGAGATGACGCGTCCCACCACGTACCGGGCGAAGACGACCGCGTCGCCCTGTTTCACCCCGCTGATGCGTCCTGCCCTGATCAGGAGCGTTCCCCGGAGACCCTGGCGTGCCGCCAGAACACGGGCCGGTTTCCCCACGATCTCCACCGGCAGGGGAACCAGGGGGGCATCCCCGATCGTGTCCGCCGCCTCATACAGGGAATCCAGCGTCCGCTGAAGCTCCGCCGCCTTGGCCAGCGCCGCGTCCCGCTCCGATTCCAACTCGGTCACCTCGTTCGAAAGACGGGTGATCTGACGCTCCGACTCGCTTGCACTCACCATCGCTCGGGGCACACGCCCCAGCGCCTGCAGTGAGCCGGCAACCACACGGTCGATGGGAGAGACTAAGGTCAGCAGAGTGTCTCGAAACAGCACAACCCACACGGAGGGCAGCAGCATGAGCAGAAGACTCAGGAGGATCAGGACGATCGGAAGCCACTTGTGAACCGTGGTGGTGAAATCATATTTCATCGTCGCCCTTGAGATACCGCTTCCAGAAGTCCAGACGTTCGAGGAACATGAAGGTCCCCAGAACAACCGCCAGCATGGGATCGTCCGCCACCTTCACCGGAAGACCCGTCTCCTCGGCAATCACACGATCGATCCCGCGCAGAAGGGCACCGCCTCCTGCGATCATCATCCCGTTGGTCACCAGGTCCGCCGCCAGTTCCGGCTCCGTCTGTTCCAGCGTCAGCTTGCAGGCTTGGACGATCGCGTCCACCGGCTCCTTCAGGGCCTCACGGATTTCCTCGCTGTTGACCACCGCGCGGCGGGGAAGGCCGGCGATCAGGTCCCGACCACGAACTTCCATGCTCATTTCTTCGTCCAGCTTGTACGCCGACCCGATCTCGATCTTGATGCGCTCGGCCGTCTGAGGACCGATCAGAAGGTTGTACGTGCGCTTCATGTGGTTCACGATGGCTTCGTCCATCTCGTCACCGGCCACCCGGATCGACATCGACGTGACGATGCTGCCCAGCGAAAGCACCGCGACCTCGGTCGTTCCACCACCGATGTCCACGATCATCGATCCCGTCGGCTCTTCCACCGGAAGACCCACACCGATCCCCGCGGCTCGCGGCTCCTCCACCAGATATACTTCCCGGGCGCCCGCCCGCACCGCCGACTCCCTCACCGCACGCTCTTCCACCGTCGTGATCCCGCTTGGAACGGCAATCACCACGCGCGGACGATATCCCCAGTTCCGACTGTGAACCTTGCTGATGAAATAGCGGAGCATCACCTCCGTGATCTCAAAGTCCGCGATCACTCCGTCCTTCAGCGGACGGATCGCCTCGATCGACCCGGGTGTCTTCCCCAGCATTTCCTTGGCCACGTGACCCACGGCCTGACCGTTCAACAGGACGTGGTTCGTGTTCTTCTTGACGGCCACCACCGAGGGCTCGTTCAAAACCACACCTCGACCCTGCACGCAAACCAGCGTGTTGGCTGTCCCAAGGTCAATGCCAAGATCGGTGGAAAACATCCCAAGCACGCGGTCCCAGATCATATCATCACTCCGGACCAGGAACGAATACGACAGTCACTGACACACACAAGCAAAGCCGAACTTCCAGCACATTCGAGAACAAAGCCTGGCCGACCAGGGGGCCGACCAGGCTCAAGTATGCTCCGGGCGACGTGTCTGTCAAGAAAAGTCCGAGAGGTCCTGCCCCTACCAAGACTTGAGGTAAATCGACAGCACGATCACGGCGGCCAAGATGAAGACCGTGGCCACTCCCAGCATCGCGGTCAGGAACGGGCTGTCTTCCTGGTCTGAGGAACTGTTACGGTAGTTTGGTTGCGACATTGTCATTCTCCATTACGGGGACTTCCCGCATCGCAGGGTCAATGCGACAGATCGCCTGCTCGGGGAAGACTTCCATGACCACCAGACGACCCACATACTGACCCGGACGGAACACCTCGAAGGTGTAGCCTTCCTTCACGGCATCATCTTTCCCGACGCTGATGAGGGCGATGCCCTTCTCGTTATCCGCACGCACCACGCGACCGGTAATATCCGGCATATCGGCCACCGGCTTCTTGTGGACCACTTCCGGCGCTTCCTTCTGATAGGCACTGATAACACCCTGCGCCTCGGCCAGATCCTTCCTCAGCTGCTCGACCTTCTTCTGCTCCATCGCCAGTTGCTCCTGGCATGACCGCAGGTCGTCCTCGGCCTTCTCCCGGGCACGGGTTGCCGTTTCGGTCGTCTTCGTGAGGTTCTCTTTCGCGTCACTGAGGGTCTTGTTCTCTGCCCTGAGCGTGTTCAGGTCGTCCTTGATCGTTGCGACGTTCGCCGCCAAATCGTCGCTCCGCTTCTGCTGGGCGGTGAGGGCTGTCTCCAGACCCTTGCGTGCATCCTCCGCGACGCCACGAGCGGCCTTATGATCCTCCGCCAGCTTCTCCGACGCCTTCGCCCTGTCCTCAGCGTCCGCCCGCTCTTTTTCCTTCGATTGCAGCTTGGTATTGAGCGCGTCCACATCTGATTTGCGGAGACCCTGCTCTGTCTCATACAACTTCTTGTAATCTTCGGTGTTCTGCACCATCACGAAGGCCGCCGAAGCGAAGGCGATTGCCGCCACAGCCACCACGAATGCGAAGATCTTGGCAACAGTAGACACCTTAAGCTCTCCCTTTTCCGAAGGAACCGGTTTGCGGGGTTGAGCGACCTCTTTCAGGCCCGGCCTGACCTCCCCCGAAGCATCTTACCGCTCGGGCAATTCTAGAGCCAACTCGTGTACCGTCAAGGAGAAAAATGCTAATTTTTGACCTCCCCCGGCGTCCAAATTCGGGCCGTTCTCAGCACCAGAAAGGCTGTCGTCCAGCCCAGACATAATACCGCAACTATCTCCCCATGCCGGACATACGGCGACTGACGACGGTCTACCATCACCACCGCACCCAGAATCCCCTCCACACGACGGGCTTTTCCGGAGCCGTCTGTTAGAATACTGCTGATTCTTCCGCTCGGCTCGATGAACCCGCTGATCCCCGTATTGGCCGCACGAACCAGCCCCAAACGGTTCTGAACCGCCCCGAAAACCGATATCCCCAGGTGCTGATCCAGCTCATAGGTCGACCCGAACCACCCGTCATTCGTTAGATTAATCACAAAGTCCGCCCCGTGACGTCTCGACTCCCGAAGAAGGTAGGGCATCGTGTCCTCAAAGCAGATCGGTGTCGCAAAGTGCCAGGAGGCATCCTCACCTGACTTCGGCAGACTGAAAACGACCGCCCCCCTCCCGGGCTTCACGTTCGCCATATATCCCGGAGGCATCAGACGCTTCAGCCAGGGGAACGTCTTCTGCAGCGGAATATACTCCCCGAACGGGACCGGATGGAGCTTGTCATAGATGACCGGTGGCCGACTGCCGGTCGAGTCGTAGAAGAAGGCGCTGTTATAGTGAAGTCCGCTTTGGGGATCCTCGTCCAGCCGCGTCGTGCCCACCAGCACGTGGCTCCCGGACAGTTGGCGCAGTTCCAGCAGGGCAAGATACGAATCCGGAGTGAGTTCGATCGGACCGGGCAGTGTCGTCTCCGGCCACACCAGGATATCACAGGGCGGACCGTCGACCGCCTCGCGCGTCAGACGGAGATACGTCTCGAGCATGTTGTCGCGGATCCGCTCGCTTTCCTGATACCGTTCGTTGGCGTCCAGCATGGACGTCGCCGCAATCTCCTTCAGGTCCTGCGGGATGTTCCCCTGGATCACGCACACCCTCGGGCCCTCGACGGGGGCGTATTCCCGCAGACGGAACGCACCATAGACCATCACACCCGCCAGCAGTAGCGCCACGTAACTGACGGACAGAAGATATCCGAGACGTTTGCGTCGCACGTTCGTCTCCGGCGACAGCACCGCGCACACCAGACCCGCCAGCCATGCGTTCACGGTCAGGACCACGAAGGACACCCCGTACACCCCGGAAAAATCAGCCACCTGGATCAGGAGGGGCGTCCGATACAGCGGGTGGGCTGCCAGGTTCCACGGGAAGCCGGTGAACAGGAACCAGTCCGGACCCGCCCACGTCTCCGACCGCAGGAACTCCACTGCCACCCACGTCACCGGGGCGGCCAGCACGAACGGAACCCGCGGATGACCCGTGGTGGACCATCGGCACAGCAGCGCAAAAAGCACGAACAGGAGCCCCAGGTAGATGCTCAGCAGGACCCAGCCCAGGACGGACACCAGGGTCAGCCAGTAGAGCGACCCCAGAAAATAGAGGAGGCCCGTCAGAAACGCCGTCGTCAGGGCCCATCGCAGCCGAAGTCGGGACACCGCGATCAGCAGGGGAACCCAGGCCACGAACGCCAGAATCCACAGGTCGAACCCGGGCAGCGCCAGGATTCCCAGGATGGCGGAAATGGGTCCCAGGAGAACGTAGAAGAGCGTGGGAGGCGTCCAGTGCGGGCGTGATGCCTCTTTGGGACAGGCTTCCCGTTGGCGGGTTTCACGTTTGGAGCGATCGTCGGCTGATTTCACGTCTTGACACCATCAAACAGGAGGAGCCCCGTAGGCAGGAACAGTACGATGGGAAGCCACGCCGCCGCCGGGGGGGACAGGGCCGCGCGATTGCCAAGTTCCGTGCACAGAATGCTGATCCCGTAGAACGCCGCACAGATGATGATGCAGATCCCCAGTCCCACGAACGTGCTTCGTCCCTCACCCCCCAGAACGAAGGGCAGACCCAGCATGAGCAGGACGATGTTGCTCAGCGGGAACGCGATCCGACGGTGGAACGCCACGAACAGGTCCGCCGACGGGTTCGACGCCTTCAGCGACCGCAGAATCTCACCCGTCGACTGCCACTCCAGAATGTCCAGCGGATCGTTCGGCGTCATGTCTTCCCACGTCAGGTTCGACTGGATTTGGAAGAAGCTGTTCGACGAGTCCTCTTCTCCCAGGATCACATAGCCGTCCTTGCCGAAGTCCGGCTCCATGTCCCACTGCTTCGACGGAATCTCGTTGCCCGCCGTGTCGTAGGCGTAGATGTGACCGTCCGACAGGTGCCATCGTCCCTTCCCGTCTTTTTCGCTGCGCTTCCATGCTCCTTCCCGGGCCTTGATCTGCAGCCTCATGTCGTTGCTGCTGGGGTAATAGGCCGTGATGTTCACGTCCTTGACCATCTTGCGCTCGAAAACCTGATACGATGCGATCTGAAAGCGGTTGCCGAAGTAGGCCGTCTTTTCCAGGTTCTTGTACTCGTTGCTCTGGGCGCCCGAAAGCATGTCCTCCGCTTCCCGGATCGGCTTGATCAGGGCCGGGATGACCAGTTCCTGGTCCGCGATCAGCACCCCCGTGATCAGGACCGTGATCAGAAAGATCGGGGCGATGGTCCGATACACGCTGATCCCCGCCGCACGCATCGCCAGCAGTTCGTTGTGACGGTTCAGTTGTCCCACCGTGAACATCGCACCCACCAGCAGGACTGCCGGACACAGGATGTGGAAAATGATCGGCAGACGCACCGTGTAATACTGGAGCATCAGCGTGAGCACACCGAAATTCGGACTGATGTCATGCGCCGCTTCCACGAAGTCGTCCAGACGCAGGAACGCCTCGATCACCACCGCCAGCACGATCATCACCACCAGACTGATCGCGTAGCTGAACAGAAAGCTGCGGATGACGTACCGGTCGAGCGTCTTGAGCAACGTTATCTCCTGAACAGATACCCCATCAGACCCGCCCCGATCCCCATCTGCAGCAGCGTCGGTCCCCACAGGGCGGTCGCCTCGCTCACCGCACGGGCCTCCGCAAGGTTCCGCCCCAGGAACAGAAGCGGGTAATACACCACCACCACCGGAACACAGGCCAGAACGAACGCCTTCAGCATATGCTCACGTCCACTCAGGATGCCCAGAGGGATCCCCACCATCACCAGGGCCAGACCCGACATCGCCAGCGACAGACGCAGGTGGATCGTCGTCAGCACGTCGTTCTTCTCTCGCTTCATGTTTTCGCTGTTGGACTTCGTGCGGCGGTCCACTTCCTCCTGCTTCCGATCCAAACCCTTCTTCAGCTTCGCAATCTGCTGTTGAATCCGGACCTGCTTCTCCTTGTCCATGCCCGGCTCGGTCAGCCGTTCACCAAGACGTTTGACCTTCTCCTCCGTCTTGTCCTTCAAGCCCTTCAGTTCCTGGTCAAGCTCACGGTTATTCTGGCGGGTCTCCGTCTTCAGGGTGTCCAGGTAAGCGTACAGTTCCAGGATGGATTTCGCCTTCACGCCCGGGTCGCGCGGCTCGATGTCCGTCAGCGGGATCGTCAGATACTTCTCCTCCAGGACGAATGTCGCGGCGCGAACCGTCCCCCGGAAAGTCTCGCCCGATACGTTGTGCCCCTGCAATTGAAGCTGATAGGACGTCTGTTGCGTCTCCTGGTTCACCGAGGGCAGCAGACAATACGTCGCTGACTCCGCCTTGCATCGCATCGTCACCACGCCTTCCGGGTTTCGCTGCGTTACGCTCAACCCGAAAATCGTGTTCTCCCGCGCGTCCTCCCACGTAAGCTGGAACTTCTTGAAGTCGAACGACCGGCGCGAACGGAAAATCTCCGGAAGCATGTTCACCGCCTCCGTGCAGCGAAGCTGATACTCCTTCACCCGACAGTAAGGCAGCAGTCGATCATTGACCAGGAACAGGCCCATACTCAGAAGAACGCCCAGCATCAGTCCCGGAAGCAGAATCCACAGCATGTGGATCCCGCTGGCCTGCATCGCCATTACTTCGTTGTCACTGGCCATCCGACCGTAGATCAGCGTCACCGCCAACAGCAGCGCCATCGGGAACGTCCACGGGAACAGTTGCGGCATCCGCAGCAGGACCACCTTGATCAGCGGAATGATCGGCAGCGGCAGACGGTGCAGAAACGTCAGGATCGCCGCGAAATTCATGATCAGGTTCACGGCCACCGCCGCCAGGATGAAGACCTTCAGCGTCTCCCGCAGAATGTAGAGTTGGAGGGTTCGCGAACAGTACATGAACGTCCCGATTTCGATAGATTTCAACTCCGGCCGCGGACCTCATCCGGACCGGCATCTTCCGGACCGCCCACGTCGAAAAAATACCCCCATCAGAGTAGACCCCCGTTGACGGAAGTCAAGGCCTTTTAAGGGCCTCAGTCATTTCGACGAAGGTTCTGCACCCGCTTGCGATGCTTCTGAGCCATTCCGCTTCAGGAAGCATCACATTTTTAAAGACGGGGGCAGATTCCGTCCGATAATGTTTTCACAGAGATTTTTCGAATTTCTCCAGAAGCCTTCGGAACGGGGTTCCGCGGGCCTCACCGGGGCGCCGTTTGGGGTTGGAACGTCGAGGTCGGACACACAGGATTCAGGCCGGGAGTGCCGGATGACGGACATCACCGAGAGCAAAACGTACGAGACGATGGGGCGCGTCAGCGAACGCCATTCCTGCCGACTCAAGGCCCGCTATCGTCTTCTGCGTGCCGTTCCGTCCATGGGCCTGTACCGGGATCAGGATATCTATGAAAGCGGCTGGCTGCTCAACCGGTCCCACGGGGGTGTCCTGTTGGAGGCAAGTCATTACCTGCCCGAGGGGACCCGGATCGAAATCAACTTCAGGAGTCCGAACGGCCTCAAAACGTATCGTGCCGAGGCCGTCGTCCGCTGGATCAAAAAAGAAGCCCAGAACGACTTCCTGGCGGGACTTCAGTTCCAGGCGCTGCACGAACTCTAAGCGACCCGCACACCTCTATTGCCCGCAGACCTGACGCACCGCTCCCGAAAGACGTTGGATTCCCTCACGGATGCGTTCGGTCGAGCCCACGCCGAAGCTCAGCCTCATCTGGTTTCGCTCCGCCGGAATGTCACCCTCGACAGGGTAGAAGAACTCTCCCGGGACGTAGAGCACACCGCTCTGAAGCGCCGCCTCGAACAGGGCCGAGTCCGGACCCGTTTCCACACCCTCGGGCAGCGTCAGGATCC
>CAZVTD010000024.1:0-22477 GCA_964629945.1 uncultured Planctomycetota bacterium
CCAACATCCACGTGCTCGGCCCGTTGACCCAGAAAAGATCGGTGAACGCCGAACTCGCCGCCAGGTCCCCCACGTTCGACGTGTTCAGCTACGGATAGTCCCGATACTCGTCACTGTACTTGTCGACCGCCGCCACCAGCGCCTGACAGATCGCCTTGCTCCCTTCACGCATGGCCGTGATCCGCAGACGGGCCGCCCCCGCCACCAGAAGACCCATCAGAATCGTCATCACCGCCACAACCACCAGCAGTTCGACCAGCGTGAACCCGCTTCTGACTCTTGTCTTCCGATCCCCTTGCACTGTCCGACCTCCGTCCTTTATGTCCACCCCGTCAACACCTCACGTCATTCGACTCAACTGTTCCAGCTGCAGATGTCGTCCACCAGTTCCTTCGTGTCGTCCACCCGTCCGTCCTGGGGATCGTTATCCAGCTGATCGTTCTCCGGGTCGGGCAGACCGTCCAGTCCCACACTCCAGATCACCACCGACGGCTTCGTCACACGGCTCAGCGCACGGTCCTTCCGACGTCCATCCGAAAGATATCGATACGGGTTCCCATACGGGTCCACCAGGTAAACGAACTCGCCCGAACTGTCCGTCACCGCCTTCGTCTTGCCCTTCTCGTAGATCGGCGCATAGGTCCGCAGGACAACGTTGTTGCTGTCCTTCAACTCCTGTTCCTTCGTCAAACATCTCACCAGCGGGTGTTCGTTCGATGTCCAGCCGGCCGGCCACGCCTCCCCATGGTTGATGATCCCCGTCCCCGCGTTGCTGATCTTCCCGTTGTCGTCGCTGTCCTCGCCACTCGGCGGAGGAGCCCCGAAATCCGTGTCATACTGCGTCACCGCCATCATCATCTGGCTGATCTCTGTCTGGCACTGCGCTCGCCGGAACGCCTGACGCGCCGCGTTGATCCCCAGCAGAAGCATCGACGCCAGAACCATGATGATGCTCATCACCACCAGCAGCTCGATCAGCGTGAACCCCTGTTTCCTTGACATTGTCCGGCCTCCTGCGCGTCTCCGAAATCACACGGTCCAGGCAGCATGCCTGGACCGTGTCCATGTCTTCATCAACCACCACTGCGTTCCGCCATGCCCGTCATCAGCGACACCAGAGGCAGGAACAGCGCCACGACGATCCCGCCGACCATCGTCCCCAGGAACACGATGATCATCGGCTCCAGAAGGCTCATCATGCTCGCCACCAGCCCGTCTACCTCTTCATCATACACGTCCGCGACCTTGATCAGCATCTTGTCGAGGTCCCCCGTCTCTTCCCCGACGTCCACCATGTTCACCACCATGTCGTCCACCACGCCGCTCTGACGCAGTGGCTCCGCGATCGTGTCCCCTTCCTTGATCGAATCGTGCACCTTCCCGATCGCCTGGCTGATCACCTCGTTGCCCGCCGTGTCCTTCACGATGTTCAACGCTTCCAGGATCGGAACACCCGACGAGATCAGCGTCCCCAGCGTCCGGCAGAAACGACTCACCGTCGACTTCCGCGAGATGCTCCCGAACACCGGCATATACAGCTTCACCTTGTCGATCGTGTAGCGCCCCATATGCGTCTGCTTGATCAGCTTCACGAACACCACCAGACCCACGGGAATCAGAAGGATCGCCCACTTCCACATGAACATGATGTTGCTGATCTTGATCAGGGTCTTCGTCATCATCGGCAACTCCGCACCGAAGTCCGCAAAAATCTCCTCGAACTTCGGAACGATGAACACCATGATCAAGCTCACGATGCTCACCGCGATCGTCACGATCGCCACCGGGTAGATCATCGCACCGATGATCTTCGAACGCAGCTTGCGCGCCTTCTCCTTGAAGTCCGCAAGACGTGCCAGAATCGTGTCCAGAACACCGCCCGCCTCCCCGGCACGAACCATGTTCACATACAGCCGGTCGAACACACGCGGGTGCTTCGCCAGCGCTTCCGAAAACGAACTCCCGCTCTCCACGTCCTCCGCCACTTCCGTCAGGGCGTTCTTCAGCAGACCCGGCTTCAACTGACCCGCCAGAATCCGAACGCTTCGAACCAGCGGAAGACCCGCGTCCTGAAGCGTCGAAAGCTGACGCGTGAACATGCACAACTGCTTGTTGCTCACACCACCCAGCGTGATGCTGCGCTTGGCACCGGGCTTGGCCGCACGAGCCGCAGGAGCCGCCGCCGACCGGTCCGCCGCCTTCAGACGCACCGATGTCGGATACAGACCCAGCTGACGGATCTTTTCCACCGCCTCTTCTTGCGAGCTCGCCTCGATCTCGTCTCGGACCTCGTCCCCACCGCTGTTCATCGCCTGGAACGTGAATGTCGCCATCCGCTCTCCTCCATTCCCCTTACCGGGAACCCCTTCGGGGCCCCTCCATTCTCATTCTATCGCCACCAGCACCTTCGACAACCCCGCCCCACCCTCTTTTCCCCACAATCTCCACCCCAGGACTTATGCGGCCGCCTCGCGCTCGACCCACCGCGGGCCTTCCGCGGTCTCCCCAAAGGCCCGTTCAACTCTAATCCCTTGCTGAAAAAGGACTTGCGACGCCACTACTCTTCCGACAGGATCGTCTCGCGCGTCACCTCTTCGATGGTCGTAATCCCGTCGAAGATCGCCGCCATACCCGCCGTTCTCAGCGTCCTCATCCCCCCGGCGATGGCCGCCTCACGGAGCGTGGTTGTCGACACCCGTTTCATGATCAGGTCACGCAGGTTGTCATCCAGTTCCATCAGCTCGAAAATCGCCGATCGACCCCGATATCCCGTGTTATTGCATGCACCACAGCCCCGGCCATAGTAGAACTTCCGGCCCCGCGCCATATCAGGCGTCAGCCCCACTTCCATCAGCATCTCTTCGCTCGGCTCGAACTCCTCCTTGCACCGCGAGCAGATCAATCGCACAAGTCGTTGTGCCAGAACGCATTCCAGCGTCGCCGTCATCAGGTAAGGCTCCACACCCATGTCCACCAGACGCGTGATCGTCGAAGGCGCGTCGTTGGTGTGAAGCGTGCTGAACACCATGTGACCCGTCAGACTCGCCTGGATCGCGATTTCCGCCGTCTCCAGGTCGCGGATCTCTCCCACCAGAATCTTGTCCGGGTCCTGACGCAGGATACTTCGCAGACACCGCGCGAACGTCAGACCGATTTCCGAGTTGATCGGAACCTGCGTGATCCCCTCAAGGTCATATTCCACCGGGTCTTCCGTGCTGATGATCTTCACGTCGGGATCGTTGATCTCATTCAGACAGCAATACAGCGTCGTCGTCTTTCCGCACCCCGTCGGTCCCGTCACCAGCACGATCCCATTCGGCCGTCGGATGACCTCTCGGAACTGGATCAGCTCGTCCGGACGCATTCCCGTCCGTTCCAGGTCCAGTTTCAGCGTGCTTCGGTCCAGAACACGCAGCACCACCGACTCCCCGAAGCTCGTCGGCAGGGTCGAAACACGAAGGTCCACCGGGTTCCCCGCGATATTCAGCATGATGCGGCCGTCCTGGGGCAGACGTCGTTCCGCGATGTCCAGGTTGGCCATGACCTTGATACGCGACGCGATCGCCAGTGCCAGATGCCTTGGCGGAGGCACCATTTCGTAAAGCACACCGTCAATACGATACCGGATTTTGAACTCGTCCTCGAACGGCTCGAAGTGGATGTCCGTCGCCTTGTCCTTGATGGCCTGCAGCAGAACCAGGTTCAGCAATCGCCTCACAGGCGCCGATTCTGCCATCTCCTCAAGACTTTCCAGGTCAATGGTTTCCGTCGCTTCCCCGATCAGCTTCCCGTAATCCTCCCCCAGTTCCCCGATCACGCTCTCGACCGTCTCGATCGATCCCCCGTAATACCGAACCAGTGCACGCTCCACCGCCTCTTCCGTGCTCACCATCCCCCGGACTTCGCACCCCAGCATCATCCGCAGGTCGTCCAGACTGCTCACGTTCATCGGGTCCGCCATCGCCACCGTCAGCGTCCCGCTCTCGAAGCTCACCGGGATCACCTTGTAGATGCTCGCGATCGACACCGACACCATGTCGATCAACTCCTGCTTGACGTGCATCCCTTCCAGTTCCACCGTCCCCATCCCCAACTGGTCGCCCAGGGCCGAGTTCAGGGCCCCTTTCTTCAGAACCCCCATCCCCAGAAGGATCTGCCCCAGAACCTCGTGGTTCTCCTTCTGACGCGCAAGGGCATCATTCAGCTGTTCTTCCGTGATGAATCCCCGGCCGATCAGTATCTGACCAATGGGCATACCCACTTCTTCAGCAACTTGTTCGGTCGTCACCTTCTTCTCCCCAGCTCGGACCACCAGCCCTTGACCAATCCATCACGCCTGCACTCGTGCACCGAAACCCGCTACTCCCGAAGTTCCCGGAACGCCACGTCTTCGATCAGGTCCGCCGTCACCACACCGCCGTGGGCCTCTTCCCATTCCCGGACCTTCGTCTCCAGCTCGTTGGCCTTGCGTGCCTTCAACAGCGCCTCGTGTCCGCTGATGAAGCCCCGCGTATACAGGTCGAACAGGTGCGCATCCAGAAGCTGCATCCCGAACCGTCGTCCCGTCTGAATATGCGAATCGATGTTATACGTCTTGTTCTCACGGATCAAGTTCCGGATGGCCGACGTCGTCACCATGAACTCATACGCCGCCACCACCCCATCCGTGTCCGACCGCGGAATCAGCTGCTGACTCAACACCGCCAGAATCGACACCGAAAGCTGCACACGAACCTGTTCCTGACGTTCCGTCGGGAATCCGTCAACAATCCTGTTAACCGTATTCGCCGCTCCGGTCGTGTGAAGTGTTGCAAATACCAGGTGTCCTGTCTCGGCAGCCGTAATTGCCGCCTGCATCGTGTCCAAATCCCGCATCTCTCCCACCATCATCACGTCCGGATCCGCTCGCATACCACGGGTTAACGCCTCAGCAAAGTCCGGCACGTCAATCCCAAGCTCACGCTGGTTTACGATCGCCCGCTTGTGGTTATGGTAATATTCGATCGGGTCTTCGATCGTGATGATGTGACGGTCCAGATTGCTGTTGATGTGGTCCAGAATGGTGGCCAGCGTCGTCGTTTTCCCGCACCCCGTCGGTCCCGTCACCAGGAACAACCCCCGGGGCTGATACAGAAGCCGCTTGATGATCGACGGAAGCCCCAACTCCTCAAACGTGAACAGGCGTGACGGAATTCGCCGTAACGCCATGCTGATATGACCCTTCTGACGAAAAACGGACACCCGGAACCGTGCACGGTCGCCATACGCGAACCCGAAGTCTGACGTCCCCGACTCGTCCAGTTCCTGCTGGGACCGGTCGGGCGTGATGCTCTTCATCAACCCTACCGTGTCCTCGGGCGTCAACACCTGTGTTTTCAGCGAGACCAGACGACCGTGACGTCTCAGGGTCGGAGGACGTCCCACCACCAGGTGCAAATCGCTGGCGTCCCGCTCAATCACCGTCTGCAGAAGCTTCTCGATCAGAATCTGCCGTCCCGCCGTCTCCGTACTCATGTCGTTCCTTCGGATTCTCAGGTGGTGCTTGCCACAGGCTGTTCACGCTGTGTCACTTCCATCACTTCATCAATCGTTGTGACCCCTGCCAGAAGCTTCCTCACACCATCCTCTTCCAGGCTCAGCATGCCCGACCGCTTCGCCTGTGCACGAATATGCTGCGTCGGCTCACGGTTGAACGCCATTTCGCGGAGCTGGTTGTTCATCTCCATCAGTTCGAAAATCCCAACCCGGCCCCGGTAGCCCGTGTTGCTGCACGCCCGGCAGCCCTTCCCGTGATAGAACGTCTGTCCCTGGATGTCCTGGTCACTCAACCCCAGTGCATACAACCGCTTCGGATCGATATCCGCCTCCGGCTCCTTGCAGTCGTTGCAGATGCGTCGCACCAGACGCTGTGCCATCACCGCCTGGATCGAGCTGGCCACAAGGAACGGCTGCACCCCCATGTCGATCAGACGCGTGATCGCCGAAGGGGCGTCGTTCGTGTGGAGCGTGCTGAACACCAAGTGTCCCGTAAGTGCAGCCTGGATAGCGATTTCCGCCGTTTCCTTGTCGCGGATTTCACCCACCAGGATGATGTTCGGCGCCTGTCGCAGCATGGCACGAAGCACCCGCGCGAACGTCATGTCGATACGCGGGTGAACCTCGCACTGGTTGATCCCGCTCATGTTGTATTCCACCGGCTCTTCCGCCGTGATGATCTTCACGTCCGGACGGTTCAGCTCGTTCAGGGCCGAATACAGGGTCGTCGTCTTGCCCGAACCCGTCGGACCCGTCACCAGGAAAATCCCGTTCGGACGCTTGATGATCTTCTCGAAACGCTTCCGGTCCGTCTCGTGGAACCCCAGCTGTTCGATCCCCACCATCACGTTTTCCTTGTCCAGCAGACGCAGCACCACGCTTTCCCCGTGTGTCGCCGGCAGCGAACTCACCCGGATGTCGATTTCACGACCCCGGACCTTGATTCGGATGCGACCGTCCTGAGGCAGACGCTTCTCCTCGATCTGCATCCCGCTCATGATCTTCACACGGCTGATGATCGACCCCTGAAGCCGTTTCGGAGGACTGTCCACCTCCACGCAGTTCCCGTCGATCCGATACCGGATGCGCAGACGGTTCTCCAGCGGCTCGATGTGGATGTCGGATGCCCGCGATTTGACCGCTTCGCTGATCATCAGACGCACCAGACGGATCACCGGGGCGTCCTCGTCCTCCCCCTCCACCGCCGTCAGCGAAAACTTGCCCCCGGCTCCCGTTTCGTCTGCCCCCACGTCCGTAAACTCCTGCATCAGGTCGTCCACCGCTTCCACCGTCGCCTCGTAATACCGGTCGATCCCGCGGTCGACCGCCTCTCCCGTCGTCAGAACCATCTTGATGTCACTGTTCAGGATGAACCGCAGGTTGTCCTGCGCCTCGAAGTCCATCGGGTCCGTGATCGCCACCTTGATCACACTCCCCTCGTGTGCGATCGGCAGCACACGGTGCTTCCGCGCAATCGACCTCGGCAGAAGGTCGATCACCGTCGGCTCCACCGGATACGTGTCCAGGTCGATCACTTCGATGTCGAACTGCTTCCCCAGAACGTGCAGACGGTCCTGCTCCGCGATAAACCCCATCTTCACCATCTGCTCGTCAAGTCGGCCCCCCTCCTGCTTCTGCTGGATCATGGCCTCCTTGATCTGACTCTTCGTCGCCAGACCTTCCGCAATCACGAGCTGCGCAAACGCCTTCCTGACGTCGGTCATCTCTCATCTCCCGCTTTTGACCGTCTCCTCGTCGGCGGTTCCCATGCCCCGCTCCGCCTTCCTTTCCCACCCCGGACATACCTTCCCCGCCTGAGCACCGGTGCATTATAGCTCTGCCTACATACCCTGTCAAGCGTCCCAAATCCACCCCAAAATCCGTTTTTGTCGTCCCCACCATTGACATCCAAAACCCCTTCATTTACAATCCTGATCTCTGATGCCCTTTCGGCGGCGTCCTGCCCTCTGCGGCCTGACCCGCCACTTCGAACACGTGTTCCAGATTCCGTTTTCGTTCTTGATGGAGGATATCAATGCCTAAGTACGTGTATTCTTTCGGCGGAGGTGCCGCCGACGGACGTGCCGACATGAAAGGACTCCTCGGCGGGAAGGGAGCCAACCTCGCTGAGATGGCCAGCATCGGACTGCCCGTGCCCCCCGGCTTCACCATCACCACCGAGGTCTGCACCCACTTCATGAAGACCTCCGGGAAATACCCCGACGGGCTCCCTGAGCAGGTCGAAAAGGGACTCAAGAAGGTCGAAAAGATCATGGGACGAAAGTTCGGCAATCCCGATGATCCCCTCCTCTTCTCTGTCCGCTCCGGCGCACGAAGCTCCATGCCCGGAATGATGGAAACCATCCTCAACGTCGGTCTCTGCACCGCCACCATCCCCGGCATGATCCGAAAGACTGCCAATCCCCGTTTCGTCTATGACGCCTATCGTCGGCTCATCATGATGTACTCCGACGTCGTCATGGAAAAGGCTGCCGGAATCGAGCCCGCCGAAGGTCAGGGCATCCGCATGCAGCTCGAACACCTCATGCACGACATGAAGAAAGCACGGTCCGTCGAAAAAGACACCGACCTCACCGGCGACGACCTCAAGCAGCTCTGCGACCAGTTCAAGGCCAAGGTCCTCCAGGTCCTCGCAAAGCCCTTCCCCGACACACCCGAAGAGCAGATCTGGGGCGGCGTCGCCGCCGTCTTCCGTTCCTGGAACGGAAAGCGTGCCGTAGCCTACCGCAACATCGAGAAAATCCCGCACGAGTGGGGCACCGCCGTCAACGTCCAGGCCATGGTCTTCGGAAACATGGGTGATACCTCCGCCACGGGCGTCGGCTTCACCCGCGACCCCGCCACCGGACGCAAAATCTTCTACGGCGAATGGCTCCCCAATGCCCAGGGCGAGGACGTCGTCGCCGGCATCCGCACCCCCCTCCCCGTCAACGAGGTCGGAAAGACCGAACACTCCAAGCACCTCACCAGTCTCGAAAAGGCCATGCCGGCCGCCTACAAGCAGCTCGATGCCATCCAGAAAAAGCTCGAAAAGCACTACCACGACATGCTGGACATCGAGTTCACCATCGAGGAAGGACGCCTCTGGATGCTCCAGTGCCGTGTCGGAAAGCGCAACGGCGTCGCCGCCGTCAAGATGGCCGTCGATATGGCCAACGAAAAGCTCGTTGACAAGACCACGGCCGTTCGACGCGTCTCCGCCGACGCCCTCATCCAGGTCCTCCTCCCCATGGTCGAGCCCAATGCCGAGCGCGCGGCCAAGCTCCTGGCCAAGGGACTTCCCGCCGGGCCGGGTGGCGCCCACGGCATGGTCGTCTTCACCGCCGACGAAGCCGCTCGTCGCGGCAAGGAACTCAAGGAGAAGGTCATCCTCGTCCGAACCGAAACCAGCCCCGAGGACGTCCACGGCATGCACGCCGCACAGGCCATCCTCACCGCAAAGGGTGGCATGACCAGTCACGCCGCTCTCGTCGCACGCGGCTGGGGCAAGTGCTGCATCGTCGGCTGCTCCGCCATTGAGATCGACCTCAAGGCCAAGACCATGCAGATCGGTGACACCGTCCTCAAGGAAGGCGACTGGATCACCCTCAACGGTACCGCGGGAAAAGTCTACCAGGAGAAGCTGCCCCTCCAGGACCCGGACCTCGAACACAACAAGGAATACCTCCAGCTCATGAAGTGGACCGACACCCTCCGAAAGCTCGGTGTCCGGACTAACTCCGACACCCCCGCCGACGCCCGACGAGCCGTCTCCTTCGGCGCCGAAGGCATCGGTCTCTTCCGGACCGAACACATGTTCTACGGTGAAGGCTCCGCTCAGCCCCTCTTCCTCCTCCGAAAAATGATCGCCTCCGAAACCCCCGATGAGCGTCGTGCCGCACTCCAGGAACTCTTCCCCTTCATGAAGAACGACATCAAGGCTACACTCGAAGTCATGAACGGAAGACCCGTCACCATCCGACTCCTCGATCCCCCGCTGCATGAATTCGTCCCCCACGATCCCGTCCGGCTCAAGGAACTCGCCGACAGCCTCAAGATCTCCCTCGAGCAGCTCCAGACGCGCACCGAGGGACTCCGTGAGAACAACCCCATGATGGGACACCGCGGCGTCCGCCTCGGCATCACCTACCCCGAGGTCAGTGAATTCCAGGTCCGGGCGATCCTCGAAGCCTCGGCCGAGCTCATCAAGGCCGGCAAGAAGGCCCTTCCGGAAATCATGATCCCCGTCACCTGCATCAACTCCGAGCTCACCGACCAGGTCGCCATCGTCGGCCGCGTCCACGCCGAAGTCTGTGCGAAGTTCGGCCTCAAGAAAATCCCCTACCTCTACGGAACCATGATCGAGATCCCGCGCGCCGCGCTCACCGCCAATCGCATGGCCGAGCAGGCCGAGTTCTTCTCTTTCGGGACCAACGACCTCACCCAGATGGGCTTCGGTTTCTCCCGGGACGACATCGGCTCCTTCCTCCCCGACTACCTCGCCAAGAAGGTCCTCCCCGGCGATCCCTTCCAGTCCATCGACCAGGAAGGCATCGGCGAACTCATCAAGATCGCCATCGAGCGTGGACGAAGCACAAAGCCCAATCTCAAGATCGGGATTTGTGGCGAACATGGCGGCGACTATGAGTCCGTCAAGTTCTGTCACCGCGTGGGCATGAGCTACGTCAGCTGCTCGCCCTTCAGGCTTCCCATCGCACGTCTCGCCGCAGCCCACGCCGCCCTCGATGACGCCGCCGGAAAGCCCGCAAAGAAGACCGCAAAGAAGGCTGCCACGAAAGTGGCCAAGAAGACGGCCAAGCGTTCGAAGAAGCGCTGACCCCCTGAAGCAGTACACGAAAAGAGGGGACCTCGTTCATCGGGGTCCCCTCCTTCATTTTCCGCAAACACGTCGTTACGTCGCCACCGCCACCGTTTCCGCGTGCATCATCTGGACCAGCCGCTCGGCGATGTCCCCGTCGAACTGTGTCCCCGAACCCTCCCGCAGCTGACGCTCGATCTCATCCGGAGGCAGGGCCGGACGGTATGCCCGGTCTGAACGCATCGCGTCGAACGCGTCCGCCACGATGATGATCCGGTGGGACAGGCTCAACTGGTCCCCTCGCAGACCATCCGGGTAGCCCTTTCCGTCCAGTCGTTCGTGGTGACCGCGCACGATCGGACGAGCCGGCCTCAAAAACTGCACCGGCGCCAGGACCCGGTCCGCAATCAGCGGATGCTGTCGCACGATCATCCATTCCTCTTCCGTCAGCGAGCCCCTCTTGTTCAGAATCGACTCGTGCACCCCGATCTTCCCGATGTCGTGCAGACGTGCCGCCATCAGAAGCGCACTGAGCTCCTCCCCGTCCTTCAACAGTTCCGTTCCCAGCAGTCGGCACAGCTCCGTCACGCGTTCCGTATGACCCTGCGTATACGGGTCCTTCGCCTCCAGCAGACGCGACATCGAGCCGAACGCGTTGCAGTAGGTGCTTTCCAGGTCCGTCACCAGCTTGCTGTTCTCGATGCAGAACGCCGCGTGGTTCGCCAGGATCTTCAGCAGTTGAAGGTCCGACTCCGTGAACGACGACCCATCTGGCTTCCGGTGAACGTTCAGCACCCCGATCACCTCGCGGTTCGTCCCGGGGGCCGTCAGCCTCGGCGTCCGAACCGGAAGAACCGCCGACCCGTCCGGACCGATGATCTCTCCCGACGACAGAACCTCTTCCACCGGACCCTGCGTCAGCGGAACGCTGATGAACGACTTGTCCGCGTATCGACGGGAAATCCCGCGGAGTTGTTCATTCGCGTCGATGTCCTGGACCAGAATCGGTCGGCCCTCCTGGGCCACGCGTCCCGCAATCCCCTGTCCCAGGGCCACCGACGTCCCACGGACCACGTGCTCCGGAAGGCCCACCGACGCCGCGATCTCCAGTCGTCGGCCGCTCCCGTCGATCAGCATCACGCTCCCGCGCGTTGCACCCGTCTGGACCAGCGCAAACCGCAGGATCAGCCGCAGCAGTTCATCACGGCCCACCGCCGACCCGATCGCCTCGCTCACCTCGAACAGTCCGTTCAACTCGCGAAGCCGCGCGTTTTCCTGGATCAGTTTCGACCGTTCCAGCGCCTGCTTCACCGACTCACGAAGTTCCTCCACGTCGAAGGGCTTCAAAATGTAATCATAGGCCCCCTCACGGATCGCTCGACGCGCCGTCTCCAGCGTCGCGTATCCCGTGAACACGATCGCCACCATCTCCGGATACGTCCGCTGACATTCCGAAAGGAGTTCCAGTCCTGAAATCCCCGCCATCATCAGGTCGGCCAGGAGCACGTCGTACCGCTCCCGGGCCAGCATCGAAAGCGCCTCTCCCCCGCTCGACGCGCATCGCACCTCCCGGCCTGGCTCCGCCAGCGCGTCCTGGACAAGGTCCCGCACCGTCGGCTCGTCATCCACCACCAGAACTCGACTCGTCATGAATCCACCCGTCTGTCGTTTTTCGTCGTTGATCTTCCCACTCCCGATCTCAGGACTTCACCTCTGCGGACATGGCCGCCCAGCCTACAACCCGGTTCCGTCCCGTCTCTTTCGCTCGATACAGCGCACGGTCCGCACACTCGATCAGACCCGTCTTGTCCTCCGCGTCCTGCGGATACAGGGCATACCCGATGCTCACCGTCAGACGACCCAGGGGCATCACGTCCTCTTTCTCGAACTGTGCGCGTTCCACGCGTTCTCTCAGACGTTCCGCCAGGTCTCCCGCGCCCGCGCCGTCCACCTGTGGACTGATCACCGCAAACTCTTCACCCCCGTACCGCGCCACCGTGTCCGACGCACGCACTCCGTCGCTCAGAATTCGCGCCACCCGCTGCAGGGCCGTGTCGCCCATCGGGTGTCCGTGCGTGTCGTTGTAGATCTTGAAATGATCCACGTCCATCATCAGCAGCGCCACGCTCCCGCCGTATCGCCTCACGCGTCCCAGTTCACTCGCCAGCATCTGGTGGAAGAACTTGTGGTTATACAGCTGCGTCAGACCGTCCGTCCGCGAAAGCTCCTTGTAGAAATCAAGTTCCTTCGCCTTCGCCATCAGACGCTTCTTCTCCAGCAGCCGCGTCACCGTGATGCGGATCTCGTCGATGTTCAACGGCTTATGCAGGTAATCCGCCGCCCCGAGCTTCATACATTCCACCGCTGTGTCCAGCGACGCATACCCCGTCATCACCACCACTTCCGTATCCGGGTCCGTCGCCTTCACCGCCTCCAGGACCTTCGTCCCGTTGATCCCGGGCATCATCAGGTCCGTGATCACGATGTCGCAGCGATAGTCCTTCAACCGAACCAGGGCGTCTTCACCACACGGAACGCTTTCCACGTGGTGACCGTCGTCCGTGAGAACGTCGGTCAGCAGCATCCGGATCACTTCCTCGTCGTCCACCACCAGAACCTGTGCTCCGGACAGACTGTCCTCGTTCATCAGCGAACGGTCGTTTCGCTCCTCGGCCTGGTCGCCTGAATCGCCCCCGACCATTCCTGTCGTTTTAAACTTCTCCTCTGACCCCATGCACGTCCTTCCCTTTATTCGCGTCTTCACGCTGTCGTGTCGTTCATTGCGTGCCGGCCCCCGCCGGCTCCTGGACCACCATCGTCTCTTTCGCCACCATCTCCTTCGGAAGCGTGATCGTGAACGTCGTCCCCTTCCCCACCTCGCTTGCCACCGCGATCTCACCCCCGTGATTCCTCACGATCCCGTGACTCAGCGAAAGACCCAGTCCCGTCCCTTCGCCAACCTTCCGCGTCGTGAAAAATGGATCGAAAATCTTCGAAATATGCTCCGGCGCAATCCCACACCCCGTATCCGTGAACCGGACCGCCACCGTCTCTTTCTCCCCGTCCTTCCCGCTCCCGCAGCTCACCGTCAGACGACCACCCTCTGGCATCGCCTTCTGCGCGTTGATGATCAGGTTCGTGAACACCTGCTGCAGTTGTGTCCGGTTCCCCTTGATCATCCCAGGCTCATCGCCCAGTTCCTTCACCACTTCCACGTTATGAACCGTCAACTGGTGTTCGATGAACGTGAACGTCTCTTCCACGATGTCACGGATGTCCAGCGCCGCCATCTCCACCGAATTCGCACGCGAAAAGCTCAGCAGGTTCTGGATGATCGCCTTGCACCGCTGCGATTCCCGCTCGATGTACCCCAGATACTTCACATACTTGTCCACGTCATCCTGCTTCATCTGGCTGAGTTCTTTCCCCTTGATCTTCTCCAGCGCATACTGCGAATACCCCAGAATCCCCACGATCGGGTTGTTCAGTTCGTGGGCCACGCCTGCCGCAAGCTGACCCACCGCCGCCATCTTCCCCGTCTGGATCATCTTCTCCTGCGTTTCCTTCAACTCCACCAGGCTCTCCTGGAGGTTCTCGAACAACTGCGTGTTCTCCAGCGCAATCGCCACCTGGTTCGCGAAGATCCCCAGCAGCGCCAGGTCATGCTTGTCGAACGAATCCGACCAGCTCTCGTTTCCCAGACAGAACGCCCCGATCACCCGGTCACGTCGCTTCAACGGCGCACACACCACCGACGCCAGTTTCCGTTCACCTCCCAGAAGAACCGTCAGAATCGGATCTCGGGCCGAGCTTGAGTCAATCGACATCTTCCCCGTCTTCAGGGCTTCCGACACCCCGCCACGACCCAGCTGGTCCACGTCCACCACCTGGGGCGCACCCCCGCACAGACCCCGTCCCGCCTTCACCTGGCACGTCTTGCCTTCCGCGTCGCTCAGCAGGAGAATCCCGATCTCCGCCGACGTCAGCTGGAACGCACTGTCCATCACCATCATCGTCGTCTTGTCCATGTCCAGCATCGTGTTGATCGCCGCACTCAGGTCATGCAGCACCGAAAGCTCCACCACCCGCTGGTTCAGAACGTCGATCGACACCTTCTTTTCCCACAGTTCACGCATCAGACGCCCCGTCGCCAGCTCACCCCGGATGATGTACACCGCCAGAAGCGCCAGCAGGACCAGAAGCCCCCCTCGAAGCACGGGCATCGTCCCGAACAAAGGCGTCACTTCCTCTGCGTTCGCACCCGACACCATCGTCACATAGAACCCAACCCCAAGGGCCGCGATCACAAGGAAGCTCAGAATCCACGTGCTCTGACGTTTCCGCTCAAGATCCGCAAATCCCTGAACCCTCGGCTTCGTGAACATCTCGCTATCCCTAAATGAGACAACAGGTTACGATTACCCCGCTTCGCAGACCCCTGTCGTCAGACTCCTCCCGAACCGCTCCTCAAAACATCCTTAAAACATCCTTGCCGGCTGCGATGCTCTCTTGGTATCGGCCAGAATCACACCTCGTCTTAAACACTTTTAGCACCGAGGAACAAACGCAACCCTCAGTAAATTAAGCACTTATGACATGGAGATAATTATTCGAACCATTCCTCACGTCCCGATCGCCCTTTCGACGCACGGGTTATCCCTTGCCTTATTCAGACCCTCTCGTTATCATCTTTCCTCGACCTTTCGCCTCTCACAACTTCAGACAGACGAAAAACTTATGAGCGAAAACCCCGACATCCCGGCCCAGACGTGCCCGGTCCCCCCGGACGACCAGTCCGCCCGACTGGTCGATTTCGTCGATCTCGACCTCCTCCAGCGGTTCCAGGACCGTTTTGCCCGGGCCATCGGCGTCTCCGCCGTCATCCGCGACCCACAGGGCCATGCCGTCACCCGACCCTCCATCCCCAACCGCTTCTGCGCACTCATCAACTCCGGCTCCCGCGGACGCGAGCATTGCAGGGACTCCTCCGTGCGCCTCACCCTTCAGGCCCTGTCCTCCGGACAGGTCGCCGAGGACCGCTGTCCCGTCGGCTTCCACCGCTTCGCCGCACCCATCAAGATGGGGAACCTCACCCTCGGCGCCATGATCATCGGCGAAATCATGGAAGATCCCGCCGACCACGCTCACATGACCGCCGTCGCGCTCGACCTCGGGCTCAACCCGGGCGACCTCCTCGACGCCGCTCAGGAACTCAAGCTCTCCTCACCCACCGAGATCGCGCTTTCCGTCGATTTCATCCAGTTCGCCGCCTCCGCTCTCGCCCAGCTCTGCTACGAAGGCGCCCGTCTCCGAAGACAGCTCCAGGCCATGCAGACCGTCCGGGGTTCGGGTGAACTCTTCGGCTCGCCCCTCGCCATCGAAGACGTCCTCCAGACCATCGTTCGGGTCGTCCAGCACGAGCTCCGCGTCAAGGCCGTCGGACTCCGACTCCTCGACGAAGACACCGGACAGCTCCTCGTCAAGGCCACCGTCGGACTCTCCCAGGACTACCTCCGGAAAGGTCCCGTCCCCTTCGGCGTCAGCCTCATCGACCAGGAGGTCATGGAAGGCGGTACCATCTATATCCGCGACATCCGGACCGACCCGCGCGTCCTCTATCCCCAGGAGATGGAGCGCGAAGGCATTCGGTCCGCTCTCGTCATCCCCCTCAAGGTCAAAGACCGACCCATCGGGCTCCTGCGCATCTACGCCGCCGAGGAACGCGTCTTCGACGAAACAGACCTCCAGCTGGCCGAGGTCATCGCCGCACAGTCCGCCATCGCCATCGAGAACACCCGCCTCTACCAGGCCGCACTCGCCAAGGAACGCATGGATGCCGAACTCGACCTCGCCTCGCGCATCCAGTCTCACCTCCTCCCCGACGCACCTCCCAGGCTCCCCGGGTTCGACGTCGCCGCCGTCTCACTGCCCTGTCGTGCCGTCGGTGGCGACTTCTTCGACTTCATCCGGCTCAAGAACACCCAGACCGGCATCGTCATCGCCGACGTCTGTGGAAAGTCCGTCGGTGGCGCACTCCTCATGGCCGCCGCCCGCTCCTCACTCCGGGTCCACTCCGAATACATCACCACCCCCGCTCAGCTCCTCGACCGACTCAACCACTCCCTCCTCCGAGGGACGCACCCCGAGGAATTCGTCACACTCTTCTATGGCGTCCTCGACACCGAAAACCGTCAGCTCACCTACACCAACGCCGGACACAATCCCGGCCTCCTCTACCGCTCCGACTCCATGATGCAGCTCCGCACCGGGGGCGTCGTCCTCGGCGTCATCGAAAACACCCCCTACGAGCAGGAAACCGTCCAGCTCCTCCCAGGAGACATCCTCGTCCTCTACACCGACGGCCTCAACGAGGCCCGCAACGCCGAAAACCAGATGTTCGGTCTCGAACGTCTCCACCACATCATCCGACGACACCAGCAGATGTCCGCCGCCGACATCATCCAGCGCCTCGTCGGTGCCATCCAGCAGTTCTCCAGACCCCGCGAGCAGTCCGACGACCTCACCATCCTCCTCATCAAGGTCACCTGACCTCTCACCCCCACGCCGTTTCAGCCGTCCCGTCCCGTTCGATCCGCAATTTTCACGGAACTTCTCACCTCCTCCGCCGTCCAACCTTCCAAACACGTGCGAGGCCCCCTGGGGAACCCTCGCCAGACCCTTCCTTTCAGGAGACCAGCCATGTCTATGCGCTTCCGGTTCGTCTTGTTCGGCCTCGTCATCCTCTCCATGCTCACGTCCCCGCTCCCGGCCCAGGAACCCGCCCAGCCCCTCTCGGCGCTCACCGCCATGCCCGTCCGCGAAATCACCATCTTCAAGGATGGCCACGCTTTCGTCATGCACAGGGGTTCCATGCCCGTCAATGACGACGGCAACGTCGTCCTGGACTATCTCCCCGCCCCCGTCCTCGGAACCTTCTGGCCCTACTCCGCCGAAAAGACCGTCAAAATCTCCGCCGTCACCGCCGGTCAGCGGCGCGTCCTCGTCGAAGCCACCGCCCTTGCACTCCGCGATCTGATCGAAAGCAACATCGGCGCCGAGGTCGTCGTCACCGAATCCCCCGTGGGACCCCCCAACACCTATCCCGCCACCATCCTTGACGTCCCCAAACGCTCCGCGGAAGAACTCAAAGCCATCCTTCCACCCGGCTCGCCCGAACCCCTCCCCCTCAAGGGCACCATCGTCCTCCTCAAAACCGTCGAAGGCGTCAAGGCCGTCCCCATCGACCGCATCCAGCAGATCACCTTCCAGAAGCAACCCAACCCCAAAGCCGTCTCGGAGGAATTCCGAAACATCCTCACCCTGAAACTCGAATGGCCCGACCGGAAGCCCGCCAAAACCGCCGACGTCGGTCTCTTCTATCTCCAGCGGGGCGTCCGTTGGATCCCCTCCTACCGCGTCACCATTGACGGCAAAGGTTCCGCCCACGTCGAACTCCATGCCACCCTCATCAACGAACTCACCGACCTCAACGACGTCACCGCCAACCTCGTCATCGGCGTCCCCACTTTCGCCTTCCAGGACAACCCCGACCCCATCGGCTTCCAGCAGACCGTCGCACGTCTCTCCCAATACTTCCGCCGGGACACCGACAACTACCTCTCCAACGCCATGATGACCCAGGCGCCCGCAGCCGCCGAATACAATGAACGACGCTACATGGAAGGCCGCGCCTCCGTCACACCGGCCCTCGACCTCGGTCCCGAAATCGCCTCCTCCGGACGCTCCGAAGACCTCTTCGTCTTCACCGTCAAGCATCTCACCCTGAAGAAGGGCGAACGGATCGTCATCCCCGTCACCGACTTCACTCTCCCCTACAAGGACGTCTACACCCTCGATCTCCCCTTCGCCCCGCCCATGGAGGTCCGCCGGAACTTCGGCTCCGAGCAGCAGCGCCAGATCGCCCAGTTGCTCGCCTCCTCCAAGGTCATGCACCAGCTCCGTCTCACCAATAAAAGCGACTATCCTCTCACCACTGCCCCTGCCCTCATCCTGCGGGACAACTCCATCCTCGCCCAGGGACTCCTCACCTACACCCCCGTCGGCGACAACGTCGACCTCCCCATCACCAATGCCGTCGATGTCCGCGTCAAAAAGTCCGACCGTGAAACCTCCCGCACACCCAATGTCGCCAACTGGAATGGCCACAACTACGGCCGCGTCGATCTCACCGGAACCATCTCCCTCACCAACTACCGCAAGGAAGCCGTCGATCTCGAAATCACCCGGCACGTCCTCGGCAACGTCGTCTCCGCTGACCACGACGGCAAGGTGGAAATGGTCAACATCTTCGAGGACGACTCCTACCTCTCCGGAGCCGGACCCGCCCGCTGGTGGCCCTGGTACAACTGGCCCTGGTGGTGGTACCACTTCAACGGCATCGGTCGAGTCTCCTGGAAGGTCACCCTCGATCCCGGAAAATCCGTCGATCTCGGCTACACTTGGAACTACTATTGGGAGTAACCCCGCCCCACGTGACCATCTCCCCACGGGCGTCCCACCCCGGGACGCCCGGCTTTTTCCGTTGACACACCCCTCCTTTACATATATCATTCCTCTCTTACCGACCAAAGTGGTTCGGGAGCTGCGGCGCGACCCCTTCGTCTCACCGGCGCAGGGGAAAGCAGGGCCTGGGAGGTCCTGTGGTGTCGGGGATGTCCTTCCCGGTTCCGCCGATGGTATTCCGACTCGTGCGTGAGGGTGGACCTCGCGACGGGTCTGGCGACCTCGCTAAACGCGGTCGCTCGGGCGCACTCCGAAAACCGGATGCGTCGGAACCCGAACAACAGTCCTGACGTCTTGGGACTGGAAAGGATGGTCCGCCGTGAACCGCAAAGGTGCTCAGATCCTCGTTGATGAACTCAAGCAGCAAGGCGTCGAGGTCCTCTTCGGACTCCCGGGAGGCTCTGTCATCCCGCTCTTCGATGCCCTCTACGATTCCGATCTCCGTTTCATCCTCGTGCGCCACGAACAGGCCGCCGCACATGCCGCCGACGGCTATGCACGGGCCACCGGAAAGGTCGGCGTCTGTCTCGCCACCTCCGGACCCGGCGCAACAAATCTCGTCACCGGAATCGCCACCGCCAACTTCGACTCCGTCCCCATGGTCGCCATCACCGGACAGGTCAAAACCCATCTCATCGGAAACGACGCCTTCCAGGAGGCCGACACCACCGGAATCACCCGCCCCATCACCAAGCACAACTTCCTCGTCACCGACGTCAACGACCTCGCACGGACCATCCGCGAGGCCTTCCACATCGCCTCCACCGGTCGTCCGGGACCCGTCGTCATCGACCTCCCCGTCGACGTCACCACCGCCCTCTGCGACGCCCCCGACCCCGGCGAACCCCTCATCCCCGGTTATAAACCCAGAACCGAAGGCAACGTCCGACAGATCCAGCGCGCCGCCGAGGCCATCAACAAGGCCAAGCGTCCCCTCATCTACGCCGGTGGCGGCGTCATCACCTCCGGCGCTCACAAGGAACTCTTCGAGCTCGCCACACGCGCGCACATCCCCGTCACCACCACACTCCTCGGGCTCGGCGCCTTCCCCGAAACCCACGACCTCGCCCTCAAAATGCTCGGCATGCACGGCTCCGTCTTTGCCAACTACGCCATGCAGAACTGCGACCTCGTCATCGCCGTCGGGGCTCGCTTTGACGACCGCGTCACCGGAAAAATCGACTCCTTCGCACCCAAAGCCGACTGCATCATCCACATCGACATCGACCCCTCTTCCATCTCCAAGTCCATCGCCGTCGACATCCCCGTCGTCGGCGACGCACGCAACATCCTTGCCGGACTCCTCGAATACGTCACCCCCGCAAAGCATGCCGAGTGGGTCGATCAGACTCTCGAATGGAAAAAACGCTATCCCCTCGCCTACAACGGCACCGACAAGAGCGTCATCAAACCCCAATACGTCGTCCAGCAGATCGACGCCGTCACCAACGGACAGGCCCTCATCGCCACCGAGGTCGGCCAGAACCAGATGTGGGCTGCCCAGTTCTTCAACTACACCTACCCCCGGCAGATCGTCTCCTCGGGCGGACTCGGAACCATGGGCTTCGGGTTCCCTGCCGCCATCGGCGCACAGCTCGGATGCCCAGACCGCGTCGTCTTCGACGTCGCCGGCGACGGCTCCATCCAGATGAACATCCAGGAGCTCGCCACCGTCGCCCGCGAAAACATCCCCGTCAAAATCGCCATCCTCAACAATGGCTTCCTCGGAATGGTCCGACAGTGGCAGGAACTCTTCTACAACCGACGCTACTCCTCCACCACACTCAACGGAAACCCCGACTTCGTCAAGCTCGCCGAAGCCTATGGCGTCATGGGACTCCGCGTCACCGACCCCGCCGAGGTCCCCGGCGCACTCCGAAAGGCCATCGACCACGACGGTCCCGTCCTCCTCGATTTCATCGTCTCTCCCGAAGAGAACGTCTTCCCCATGGTCCCCGCCGGTGAAGCCATTGACCGAATGATCGGAGGTATGGCATGAGAAACGCTAATTCTGCCAGAGGAGCCGCCGAGATGCCCGGAACACACGAGCACCTCCACATCATCTCCGCACTCGTCGCCAATCGCCCGGGCGTCCTCGCTCGCGTCGCCGGACTCTTCTCCTCACGCGGCTTCAACATCCTCTCTCTCGCCGTCGGTGAAACCGAAAACCCCGATATCTCCCGCATGACCATCTCCGCCTGGGGCGACGACGCCACCATCGAGCAGATCCGAAAGCAGCTCGGAAAAGTCATCGACATCATCAAGATCCAGGACTATTCCGACCGCGACTACGTCCAGCGGGATCTCCTCCTCGTCAAGCTCACCGTCCCCGCCGCCAAACGCTCCGAAATCTTCCAGCTCTGCGAAATCTTCCAGGGCAAGGTCGTTGACATCGGGACCCGTCACGTCATGCTCGAAATCACCGGCCCCGAAAGTAAAATCGAGGCCATGCTCCAGCTCCTCAAACCCTATGGCATCAAAGAAGTCGCACGTTCCGGTCGCATCGCCATGCTCCGGGGCGTCAAGGAGACGTGAATCTCTCGTCTGCGGCCCGGCCGCAGCGGTTCAAACTGACGTTGCACTGACCCATTACTCTGTCGAAAGGTCATAACCATGGCAAAAATATTCACCGACAAGGACGCAAAGCTCGCCGACCTCAAGAATAAAACCGTCGCCATCATCGGCTACGGCGCCCAGGGACACGCCCAGGCTCAGAACCTCCGTGACTCCGGAATCAACGTCATCGTCGCCGAGCTCAAGGGCACCGACAACTACAAGCTCGCCCGACAGCACCACTTCAAGCCCGTCACCGCCGCCGAAGCCGCTCAAACCGCCGACTTCCTCCAGATCCTCCTCCCCGACGAAATCCAGGCCATCGTCTACAAAAAGGAAATCGAACCCTACCTCCGCAAGGGCATGACCCTCGGATTCTCCCACGGATTCAACATCCACTTCAAGCAGATCGTCCCCCCAAAGTTCGTCGATGTCGTCATGGTCGCCCCCAAGGGACCCGGCTCGCTCGTCCGCGATCTCTTCGTCCAGGGCGCAGGCGTCCCCAACCTCGTCGCCATCCACCAGAACGCCTCCAAGAAAGCCCTCAAGACCGCCCTCGCCTACTCCAAAGCCATCGGTGGGACCCGCGCCGGCGTCATCAAAACCACCTTCAAGGAAGAGACCGAAACCGACCTCTTCGGTGAACAGTCCATCCTCTGTGGAGGCGTCACCGCCCTCATCAAGGCCTGCTTCGAAACCCTCACCAAAGAAGGCTACCAGCCCGAAATCTGCTACTACGAGGTCATGCACGAGCTCAAGCTCATCGTCGATCTCCTCGTCGTCGGCGGAATGTCCTACATGCGACACGTCGTCTCCAACACCGCCGAATACGGCGACCTCACCCGCGGACCGCGCATCATCACCGACCGCACACGAAAGGAACTCCAGAAGATCCTCAAGGAGATCCAGACCGGCAAGTTCGCAAAGGAATGGGTCGACGAATACCGCTCAGGCGGCAAAAACTTCAAAAAGCTCCGCGAAGCCGATCGCAATCACCCCATCGAAGTCACCGGCCGAAAAATGCGCCGCATGATGCAGTGGCTCGAC
>CAZVTD010000025.1:0-10884 GCA_964629945.1 uncultured Planctomycetota bacterium
CCCCCGAATCCGGATGAGCCGGTCATCGCCCGACAGGCCCTGCACGCGCGGAAGATCGGGTTCACGTATCCGTTCAGCGACCGGTGGGTGGAGTTCGAGGCCCCGATTCCCGAGGACATGCAGAGTCTGATCGAGACGCTGCGCCATCTGCCCCAGCCGGGATGAATCCCGGGTTGTTATTTCGTTTGACTGGGGGTCTTTCAGGGCGGATAATTCCATAAGGCGACCGGTCAGCCGGCGCCGGGAGGAAGACCATGAATCTGCTTGCCATCTTTGGAGGGGCGATCGGGCCCTGGGAAGTGGTCGTTATCGCCGGGGTGGCCCTGTTGATCTTCGGGAAACGTCTGCCGGAGGTGGCACGATCGGCCGGCAAGGCGGTTTCGACCTTCAAGAAAGGGTTGCGGGAAGGCGAAGAAGAGATCCAGGCCCTGGACAAGACCGACAAGAAGTCGGACGAGTGACGTAAGCAGGGCCGCGCCGCCGAAGGGAGACGCGTTGTCAGGGAAGGAAGAGTTCTCCGGTTTTCAGGACTTCTTCCTTGGTGGTTTGTCCACCGAAGATGAACACGCTGCCATTGCGCAGCAGCGTGGCCCGATGGTCGTCGCGTTCCGAGCCGAGGTCTTTCAGCCGGGCAAACTCGTTCTTCCACGGGTCGAAGATATCGATGGTCCGCAGTGCGATGTCCGTTTTGTCCGGTCCCGCCTGATTATCCTCACCCCCGGTCAATAAAACCCTGCCGTCGGCCAGCAGTGTGGCCGTGTGGTCCTCGCGGGCGGCGCTCATGGTGCTCGTCAAGGGCGTGAACCGGTTTCGAGCCGGATCGTAGAACTCCGCCGTTGCCAGCGACTTTCCGTACGTGGATCCCCCGCTGATGAGAACGCGACCGTCGCCCAGGAGGGTTGCCTGGTGGTCCTCACGGGGCTTGGCGAGCCGTCCCGCGCTGCGGACCTTCCCGGTGGTCGTGTCATATAACAGGACGGATCCCTCACTATCCCCTCCGACGATCAGCACCGACCCGTTTCCCAGAAGCGTCTGCGTGTGTCCCCGGCGCACGATGGGAACGTCCGTGGACAGCACTTGTGATGTGCCCGAATCGGGGTCGAAGAGTTCCGCGTTTCGCACCACCTCGATCTTGCGCTGGAACCCCTCGTTTCGATAACGCATGTGGGCCCGAATGCCACCGGTTATCAGGATCTTCCCGTCCGGCAGGAGTGTGGCGGCGTGTTCGGCACGGGCATCGTGGAGGTGACCAATGGAGGACAGCTTGCCATCCCGGGGATCGAAGGCCTCGATGACCGTCGAGGGGCTTCCCCCGATGAAAAGAACACGTCCGTCGGGAAGGACGGTTGCCGTGTGGGCGGCCCGGATGGTCGGCATTTGTCCAACCATGGTGAAGTCGCCGGTCTTGGGGTCAAATACTTCGAGGTCTTTGTTCCCGAGTGGCAGAAGGCCTTCGAGGTCCGTGAATCCCCCCGCAAGAAGGACACGACCGTCTGCCAGGAGCGTCTGGGTGTGCAGGACGCGGGGATTCTTGCCCGTGGTTCGAACAGGGACGCAGACATTATGAGGTGCTTCGTCGGCCCGGGTCCGTAAGACCGGATGGACGAGAAAGAAGAATGCGATCAGGACAGAGCATACCGATTTCGTTTTCACGCAGGACAAGGGTAAGAAGGGCGGTCCCGTTGTCAAGCTGAAACCCCTTTCAGGAGCGCGAAAGGGGCTTTTCGCTTGAAAAGAATACGTCCGGCCCTAATATCGGGGTGCCCCGGCACGGGGATCGGAGGCGTCAGTCGGTCGGAAGGGTTCCGACGGGAGCGTCCCGAAGCATCCTCTCCTGGAGTGGTCATGGATTATCGCGGCAGCCTGGACATGTACAAGGGACCGATGGACCTCCTGCTGTATCTCATTCGCGAAAATGAGGTCGACATCTACGATATCCCCGTGGCCGAGATCACCGACCAGTACATGAAATACCTGGAGGTGCTGGAACTGATCGACCCCAACGTGGTGGGGGACTTCCTGGTGCTGGCTGCCACGCTGACGGAGATCAAATCCAAGATGCTCCTTCCCCCGTCCCAGCAGGAGGGCGAAGAGGGCACCCCCGAAGACCCGCGCATGGAACTGGTCCGTCAACTGCTGGAATACAAGCGCTACAAAGAGATGGCGGCGGAGCTCGGAGAACTGGCGGACGTCCAGGCCCGACGCTTCGCACGCCCGACGACGGCGGCGCCGGAAGGGGGAGAGCCTGCCGATGTGGATCTTGCCGAGATTAACGTCTGGGACCTGTTCCGCTCGTTTAACCGATTGATGAAGGCGACGCTGGGCGGACTTCCGCGAACCATCGTAGACAGCGACGTGCCGGTGCAGCAGCACATGGAGATGATCGTCCGCATGCTTCGTGCGCAGGGGATCATCACGTTCCTGTCGGTCTTCGAACGGTGCAAGGATCGCGTCCAGGCGGTCGGGGCGTTCATCGCGGTGCTCGAACTGGTCCGCCGGAGCGTCATCTCGATTGAACAGACCAGTGACCAGGACGACATACGCATTCGGATGCGGGACGAGGAGCGGCTAGGGACCGTGCTGGAGGAACTGCGTCAGCCGGGAGGCGAACTGGTTCCGACCGAAGCTGTTCCGGAGCCCCCTGCCCGGACGGAAGAGGAGCCGCCGAGAGATGTCGCGATGCCAACCCTTCTGGCGGGACGATCCGTGACCGTCCTGGCCACGCGATGGGAGAACTGCCTGCTGTTCCGCGACGAGTCGGCGCAGCTCGAGATGTTCATCGATTTCGGCTTCCATGCGGGCTCGTTGGATCGCGTCGAAGGCACGCTCGCCCAGTTGTCCACGACGCTGCCCGAGGTCAACGTCATCCTGATGACCCATCTGCACGCGGATCACTACGATCCGCAGGGACTGGCCGAACTGGTTCGCCGACGCACCTCGGCGGGAGCCGGTCCCTTGAGGTTCTACGTGCACCGCGATGAGCCCGAACAGAATCGCCCGCAGGGGCCGGGGGTGCAGGTTATCGTGTTTGGCGACGAGCCGTTCGAGATCAGGGGGTTGTCGGGTTCCTTGACGGTCCAGCCCGTGCGCGTGACGCACTCGGCGGGCACGTGCGCGTTCCGCATCGGTGAGGACTACATCGGTGCGGACAGCTCGCTCAAGGAGGTCTTCTCCGACCGCGTGCTGGACGTGCTGGGAGCCTCCGGGACGGACCCGGTGAAGCGGATGTTCCTCGACATGGAGGCGCTGGACGTCGAATCCATCGAAAAGGCCGAGATTTCACCCGAGCGCAGGACCATCATGCTGACCCAGCACGGCATCGCGACGGACCTGGTGGCGGCGATGGAGCGTCCGGAGTTGAAGAAGTTCTTCGAACAGTTGGAGCAGTTGACTCCCCTGCACGTGACGCCCGAGGTGAACGATGCGACCGGTGTGGCCAACGCCCGGGTGATTGCCGAAGCCCGGGACCGTCTGGGGTTCAGCTTCCACGTCCCGGTGGTTTCGGCGGGGTTCCAGGAATCGGATGACGATCTGGACCTGGACTTCAGTGACGACGAGGACGCTTCGCCTCCCGAGCCAACGAGCCGTCCAGAAGACGACGCAGATACGCAATGAGCGCTTCAGGCGTGCGGGCCGCTCCCTTGGGCAGCGCCATGTGGACCGTGCGCTCGTCGATCAGTTTCACCAGAGGCTCGACCGCAGTCAGCAGGGCCTGGGCTTTCGCCCGGTCCTCAAACGTCAGCACCAGCCGATCTTCCCATCGAACGATCCCGGTCAATTTGTGCGGGATCGCCAGTACCCGAAGTTCATGCCGGGCCAGAAGCTGAAGCACCTGCTCGGGGCAGGCCCCGAAGCGGTCCGCCATCTCCTCCCGGAGCCCCTGGAGCGCCTGCAGGTCGCCGGCCTGGAGCATTTTCCGATACAGGATCAGCCGGTCGCCTTCGTCGGGAACGTAGTCCGAAGGAATGTATCCGCGCAGGCCCAGATGAACATGAAACGCCGGCGGCTCCACGACCGGCTCCCGTTTCAATTCTTTGACCGAGCGCTCCAGTAATTTGCAGTAGAGGTCGTACCCGACGGCGGCAATGTGGCCGCTCTGTTCGGGACCCAGGATGTTGCCCGCCCCGCGGATTTCCAGGTCGCGCATGGCGATGTGAAAACCCGCACCGAGCTCGGCGTAATCCTCGATCGCCTTGAGACGCTTGGCCGCCTGCTGCGAAAGTCTCCCTTTCGGACCCAGGACGAAATAGGCGTAGGCATGGTGCTTGTATCGACCGACGCGTCCGCGCAATTGGTGCAGGTCGGCCAGACCGTAATTCTCCGCCTCGTTGATGAAGATCGTGTTGGCGTTGGGAATATCCAGCCCGTTCTCGATGATCGTGGTCGCCAGCAGCACGTCCACCTCACCGGCGACGAACCGACGCATGCTGAGGTCCAGTTCGTGGGCGCCCATCTGGCCGTGAGCCACCTCGATGCGGGCCTCGGGAACGCATTCCTGGACCGTTCGGGCCACCTTGTGGATGTCATGCACCCGGTTGTGCACGAAGAACACCTGTCCGTCGCGTGCACGTTCACGCAGGATCGCCTCACGGATCAGTGACGAGTCCCATCGGCACACCGTCGTATAGATCGCCTGGCGGTCCATGGGCGGGGTCTCCAGCGCCGAGATCTCCCGAATCCCTACCAGCGACATGTGCAGCGTCCGGGGGATCGGGGTCGCCGTCAGCGTGAGAACGTCCACCTTGTGTCTCAGACGCTTGAAGTGCTCCTTGTGCTTCACCCCGAAGCGCTGTTCCTCGTCGATGATGACCAGCCCGAGCGACGCGAAGCGGATGTCATTCTGGAGCAGCCGGTGGGTCCCGATGATGATGTCCACCTGTCCGCCCTCCAGGCGCTCGGCAAGTTCATGCTGTTCCGCCCGTGTCTTGAACCGGCTGAGCACCTCGACGACGAGTGGGTAGTCCGCCATGCGCTCGGAGAACGTGGTGTAGTGCTGCTGTGCCAGCACGGTGGTGGGGACCAGCACGGCCACCTGGAAACCCGCCATGGCCGATTTGAACGCCGCGCGCATCGCCAGCTCCGTCTTACCATAGCCGACGTCCCCGCAGATCAGCCGGTCCATCGGCCGCTTCGACGCCATGTCGCCCTTGATCTCTTCCAGGGTCTGAAGCTGGTCTTCGGTCTCCTGGTATGGGAACTCCGCCTCGAACTCGTTCTGGAACAGGTCGTCGGTCGGGAACGCGATGCCTTCCATCGTCTGGCGCACCGCGTGCAGGCGCAGCATCTCCCGGGCCAGTTCCATCGTCGCCTCGGCCACCTTGGCTTTGCGCGTCTGCCAGGAGACGGAGCCGATCTTGGACAGCGGGGGATGAGTTTCCCCGGCACCGACGTACTTCTGCACCATCTCGATCTGGCTGGCCGGGACGTAAACCGTCACCCGGTCCGCAAAATCAACCGCCAGACACTCCTCGGCACTGTCGTCCTTCTCGACGACCTCCGTGCCTTTGTAGCGTCCGATCCCGTGGTCCGTGTGCACCACCAGGTCGCCGCGGCGGAGATCCAGGAACGTCTCCAGTGTTCGCCCGCGAAGGGCCTTGCGCAGCGGACGACGCACGGCGTAGCGGTGGAAAATCTCCTGGTGTCCCACCACCGCCAGACCGAACTCCGGCACGATGAACCCGCGGTTGATCCGCCCGAAGTGAACCCGAAGTCGGGACAGGTCCGTGATCCCGTTGTTGGCCAGCAGTTCCGAAAGGCGGCTCGACTCGGCCTCGTTGTTGCAGACCACCACGACGCGTTGGGATTGCGCCAGCAGCTCGGCGAAGCGTTTAGCGATCGCCTCCAGGCCCGTCGGGAACTCCGGGAGCATGCGGACGTCGAAGACGACCGCCCGATCCGAATGACGCTCATCCAGGGAATTGATGAAGAGCCGCCTCAGCCGTGTCGAGTTTCGAAATACCGACTCCCACGTATACATCCCTTCGGGGCAGGGGATCGTTTCCAGATATTCCCGGGCACGCTGTTGGATGTCCACCGGTTCCTTGAAGACGAGGAGATCATCCTTGAGATAGTCGAGCAGGTTGACGCTCCCGGCGCCGGTTTCGCCCGCCCCCACGGCCTGACCCGTCAGAGCTACCACCCGGCACGCGTCCACGTCCCCTTCAGATCGCTGCGTCTCGGCGTCGATGGTCCGGATCGATTCCACCTCATCGCCATAGAACTCGATGCGCAGCGCCGTGCGCTCGCCCAGTCCGAAAACGTCCAGAATACCTCCCCGGCGGCTGAACTGTCCCGGTGTCTCGACCGCGGAGGCCGACTCGAACCCGTGGTCCGTCAACCATTGGGCGATCTTCTCCGGTCCCGGCTGATCCCCGCGTCGGATCACCAGACAGTTATCCGAAAGGGCCTGTGGACTCAGCACCGGCTGAAGCATCGCCTGGATGGGAACCGTGATGATGGCGGCTCCGGTGGGGTTCGGCACCGTGAGCTTACGCAGGACCGCCAGCCGTCGTCCCAGGATGTCCGTGTCGACCGGGGTCTTCCCGAGCGGAAACGCTTCCCATGCGGGGAAACCTTCCACTAAGTCCGCCTGCACGGTTGTCAGGTCCTCGGTGGTGCTCTCCCAGTCCTCGACGTTCTGGCAGACCAGGACCAGTCGCTGGTTCAGCGTGTGGGCCAGGGCCACCAGCATGGGAGCATACGAGGAGCCCCAGAGGCCTCCCGCGCTGACGTCCCCGGGGGACCGCAGGTGTTCGACAAGTGCACGGAACGACGCCGTACGCTCCAGACTTTCCGAAAGATCCCGCATGCTGATCTCGCACTGTACAGACTGTTACGGCCCATCCCTTCCTTCAGGGATGGCCCGCACCCGTGATGCGACGTTGTTACCCTTGAGTATACCGTCGGAAACGCAACGGGCAAGCGGCGAGTTTCACCCGCGCACAAGTTCCAGCAGGACCACTTCCTGCGGACAACTCAGCCGGATGGGCGGGAACGAACTCCCCGCGCCGCAGGTGGTGTGGCAGAGCGTGTCGTGATAGGTCTGCAATCCCCAGGCATAACGTCGTGCGAGATGGGACCGAGTGACCAGTGCCCCGATGAAGGGAAGTCGGACTTGTCCGCCGTGGGTATGTCCGGCCAGGACCAGGTCCACCCCGAGGCTCGATGCAATGGGCAGGATGTCCGGCGAATGGGCCAGCACCATCTTGAACGCGTCGGTCGGAATCCCGGCGGCTGCGAGCCGAAGGTCGTCATAGTGCCATCGGGGATCGTCCACCCCGACGAGATACCAGCGTTTTTCCCCCTCGCCCAGGACCACGTGCCGGTTCAGCAGGACGTTGAAGCCTGCCTCCATCATCAGGCGGGCGAAGTCGGGATTGTCGTGATTGCCGCGGACCACGTGCATGCCCAGTCTCGGCTGGACCCGTTCGGCCAGCCTCTGAAAGAAGGCCAGTCCCACCCGGGCGGGGGTGTAGTAGGTGTAGAGGGTATCACCGGTGCAGACGATCATGTCCGCCGGAGTGCTGCTCAGGAGGTCCAGCAGGCGGTTCTCCTGTTTCTTCCTGGCGTTCAGGTGCATGTCGGAGACGTGCAGGATGCGCAGCGGAGAGAACCCCGCGGGAAACCGGCGCATCGCCACGCAAATCTCCCGGACACGCACCCCCTGGTTGAACCCGATTTTCAGCACCATTGGACTCCACGTCATCCCGGTTCCGGCCGCCTCTCCCGTACAGCAAACGGGGCCCCGGTCAGCCGACAAGGGCCCCGAAGGCATCCACGCCGGCTACTCCTGCTTGATGGCCTCGGTGGGGCACTCAGCGACGCACGCACCACATTCGGTGCACGTGTCCTGATCGATGACGGCCTTGCCGTCCTTCATGCTGATGGCTTCCACCGGACACACCGGGACACAGCTTTCACAACCGACACATTCATCTGCGTTGACCTTGACCACTTTGATCTCCCCATACTGGCGACTTGTCTGAAACCCCTGCGGGTTCCGCTTTGACCTGAAACATCATCATAGCCCATCCGGCGGAAAATTCAAGCTCAAACCACCTCCACTTCCGCCTTCCGACCGGCTCACGATCCCCCCTTGGGTTTCCTGGCAGCCTCTTCCAGGGCCAGAACCGCAAACGACGTAGCCAGCACCGGGTCCGCTTCGCCCCACTGGTCGCTCTGCTCGTTTACCCAGCTGCCGTCCTCCTTTTGAAGGGAGGCAAGCATGGCCACCAGTTCCTTGCGCCACTCGTGCCGCACACCCTTGTCGTCGACGATCACGTCCTCGCCCAGGGCGTTCAGCGCCTTGGCGAACGTCACGTAGTAGTAATACCGTCCCTTCTGTCCTATTCCGGGATTCTCCTCCAGCGTATAATTGCTTCGGATCCAGGCGGACGCCGCCTTCACCCGGGGATCGTCCTTTGAAAGGTTGGCGTAGACCATGCTCTTCAGCAGGGCGTACGTCATCGACCCGTAGCTGCGCAGTCCCGTGGACCCGTCGGGCTTCACGTACGTGCCCGCCTTGCTCTCGTTGGGGTTGTACACCGCGCCGCCGTCAGTTCCCGCATACCCCTGGTCGTTCGTCTCGCTGTTGTTCTGGCACCGGCTCAGGAACACCGCCACCGCCTTGTACGCCGGGTCGTCCTTCGGAAGTCCTGCCGCCTCGAACGCATCCAGTGCCGTCTGCGTGTTGGACAGATCCGGACGCAGTGTGCTGCCATAGCCGAAACCGCCATACGTGGAATGTTCCTTCTGATCATAGCCGTTGCGCTCGGTGAACTGCTGCCCCTTGATGTACGCGACGGCCTGGTCGATGGTCTCTTTATGCTTCTCGTTCTCCAGGCTCGCCAGTGCCGTCACCGCGATCGACGTCGTATAGGTCCCGAGCATCTCGGCGCGAATCCCTCCGTCGGCCTGCCGGTTGTCCAGCAGGAACTTCACCGCCTTGGAGACGAACGGCCCGTCCGTTTCGCGATACGCGCGGTCCGATGAGGCCAAGGCCTTCAGCACCAGCCCGGTGGTCCCGATGTCGAATGCCGGGTTGGCGTCTTTGCCCCGGTAAGCCCCATCCGGAGACTGCTTTGCGCACAGGTAGCTCAGTCCCCGGTCGATCAGTTTTCCCGCCGATACTCCTTGGGATTTGACTTCCGCTTTGTCCGTCTTGGTTTCAGTCCCGGGGGCAGGTTTCGGCGTCTCCGTCCGCGAGCACCCGCCCGCCACCAGCATCATCACCAGGAATATCGCCACGCACCGCCACACGTTTCTGTTGTCAGAGTGCATCGCACGTTTCCTTTCCTCTGAGTCCTCGATCCCAGTAACGCACCTACTTTACCATGTCACACCGATCTTGACAAGCGAGACTCCTTTCTCTTCAAGACGCCTCCCTCGTCGAGATTCGACGTCGTTTTTCTCCCGTCGTTCCTCTTGTTCCGCCGGAAGCCCCGCGACCGGTCCGGAAAACGCTGGAAATCCCCCCAACAAGGCTCTACAATCGCGAACTCTTGATGGATAACGTTTGAGGAGCGGACTGAGCCATGAGATGGGTTCTCGCCTTAGCGGTCGCGCTGATGTCGGTGGTGCTGGTCTCCTGCAGCGGAACACCGGGGCCGGCCCCCGTTCCGGTCGGCGGAGTGGAGGGGACCACCCTTGAACCCGGGACCGCGACGACGCCTCCAAAGCCGGCACCCGGAATCTCCGGCACCTCCCGGCCCGCCACGGAACCCGCCCGTCCACAGTTGGTCGGCACCGTCGTGGCCGTCGTCAACAATGACATCGTTACCAAGCAAGAAGTCCTGGACGCGCTCAAGCCCGAGTTTGCCCGCATTGACGCCGATGCCTCGCTCAGCGCGGAGGGCCGCCAGACCCGAAAGGGAGAACTCATCGAGCAGGAGGGCCGGCTCCAGGTGGAACGGCTTCTGGCCCTGCAGGAAGCCCGCAAGCGGCTGAACGAGGAGCAGCAGGCCCGGATTCAGCAGGACGTCGACTATTACATCAAGGGGCTCATCCGTCGCGTCGGTTCCGTCGCGCAGCTCGAAAAGGAGCTTGCCGCCGAGGGGCAGACCCTCCAGTCCCGAAAGACGGAAGAACTCGAACGACGCATGGTCAGCGAACTTTGGCAGCAGGAACTCGGTTCCCAGGTCTTCGTCCGGCCCGCTGAGATGCAGGCATACTATCAGGCACACCGCGGGGACTATCATCAGAAGGCGGCGGTCCGCATCCGTCAGATATTCCTCAGCCTTACCGCGTCCTCCAATGCCGAAGAGGCCCGCCGCAGGGGCGTCGAGCTTCTGGAGCGTCTCCGGAAGGGCGAGGACTTCGCCTACTTGGCCAAAGAGTACAGCCAGGGCCCCAATGCTGCCGACGGCGGACTGTGGCCCGAGTTCGTCGAACAGGGCTCCGGGGGATTCCGTCCCGAGGTCGAGAAGGTCGCTTTCCGAACCCCCGTCAAGCAGGTCAGTCCCCTCATTCAGACCGAGATCGGTTATCACATCATCCGCGTCGAAGACCTTCGGCCCGAGCGTCAGATCCCCTTTGCTGAGGTCCAGGACAAGATCGCCGAGACGCTCAGCCGGGATAAGCTCGAAGCCAAAAGACGCGATTTCGTGGAGACCCTCTGGAAGCGCTCCTACGTCCAGGTGAAGTGGAAATGACGCACATGCCGAAGCCTGCTGTCGCCGTCATCGGGGGGCATTCTGCAGGCCCGACCGAACTTGCCCACGCCGAGGAGGTTGGTCGTCTCCTCGCACAAGCCGGCGTGGTCCTCATCTGTGGTGGTCTCGGAGGCGTGATGGAAGCCGCCTGTCGCGGAGCCAGATCCGCCGGCGGACTCACCGTGGGCATCCTTCCGGGTTCCGATCCCGACGCCGCCACCCCGTACGTCGACGG
>CAZVTD010000025.1:10965-22373 GCA_964629945.1 uncultured Planctomycetota bacterium
CACCGAGCGTCCCGTCCAGATGGGCCGTCCTCCCCGTGCCGTCAACACCCCCGCCGAAGCCGTGAACGCCGCCCTCGACGTCATCCGTTCCGGTTGAGCGCGTCATGACCTCGACAAGACGGTGGGCAGCAGATCCCCTACCAGATACAGTGACCCCGTAATCAGGACCAGGTCGTCCGGTTCCGCCTTGGCCAACGCCCGGGCAAGCGCCGCCTTCGGGTCCGGGTCGCCCACCACCGGCACCTCCCGGAACGTCCGTGCCAGCGCGGTCATTTCCTCCACCGGCATCGCTCGCGGAGAATTGCTCATCGTCGGATAGAAGCAGTTCACCAGCGGCATCAGGATTCCCAGACACTCCCGCACGTCCTTGTCGGTCGCCATCGCGAATACCAGATGCAGCTTGCGATACTTCAGAAACTCCCGCAGCGTCTCCGCCAGCGCCTTCATCGAAACCGGGTTATGTGCCCCGTCCAGGAGCAGCGCCGGTCGGCCCGGAATATACTGAAGCCTCGCCATCATCCGGACCTGCCTCAATCCCGCCCTGAACCATTCGTCGCCCTCGGGCAGCACGCCTCTCGTTCTCAGCACGTCCAACGCCGCCACCGCCAGAGCGCAGTTCTCCAGTTGATGCCTGCCCAGCAGCGGAAGCTCCAGTCCCCGGTGTTCTCCCATCGGCGTCTTCACCGAGAACCGCCAGCACGCCCGCTCCTCCTGCCAGGTGGCTTCCGTGATCTGCACCTTCTCACCTGCGCGCATCAGTTCGCAGCCCCGTTCCGCCGCCGCCCTTCGAATCACCGCCTCCGCTTCGGGTTCCTGTGCTGCGCTGATGACGGGCGCCCCCGGTTTGATGATCCCGCACTTCTCGCCCGCAATCTCCCCCACCGTGTTTCCCAACTGGTGCGTGTGATCCAGGCCGATCTTCGTCAGCACCGTCACCGCCGGCTTCACCACGTTCGTCGAGTCCAGCCTGCCTCCCAATCCCACCTCGATCACCCCCAGCGAAACCGTCGCCTCCCGGAATCGCAGGAACGCCGCCGCCGTCAGGATCTCGAAGAATGTCGGATGGGGCGGCAGGCCCACCCCCCGGAGGTGCTCCACCGGCACGCTCACCGCCTCCAGCGTCTCCGCCAGTTCCTCTTTGCCGATCGACCTGCCGTCCACCGCAATCCGTTCGGTCAACTCGATCAGGTGTGGACTGGTGTACAGTCCCGTGCGGAGTCCCGCCGCCCGCCCGCACGACTCCACCATCGCCGCCACCGACCCCTTGCCCTTGGTTCCGGTGATATGCACCGTCGGATACGCGTCTTGCGGATTCCCCAACAGGCTCATCAGACGTCGCATGCGGTCCAGGTTGAACGTCACCGGACCATACGTCGGCGTCTTCTTCTCGTAATTCGTCCGGCTGTTGAGATACTGAAGTGCCTGCTCATAGGACCACCGCGGCGTGCTCAACCGGTCTCTCCTTCGTCCTTCCGGACCGTCTGTTGAAGGTCGTAGGATTATGCCCTCCTTTTGCCTCCTGTCAAGTGCCCCACGTTGTCAATAACTGCTTGCGCTTTCGACGAAAGTGGACATAATGTGGCACCGGCCGGTCCGGCATCCGGCCTCATCCTTCCTCCAGGTCCAACAGGAGCTTGTGCATGGGCGGTTTCTTCGGCGTGGCGTCAAAGGACGATTGCAGCCTCGACCTCTTTTATGGCACCGACTATCACTCCCACCTGGGCACCATGCGAGGTGGGCTGGCCGTCTGGAAGGGCAATGGCTTCGCCCGCCACATTCACGACATCACCAACGCCCAGTTCCGCTCCAAGTTTGCCGAGGACATCGCCCGCATGCGGGGCGCCCTGGGCATCGGGGTCATCAGCGACTACGAGGACCAGCCCCTCATCGTCGGTTCGCACCTTGGCGTCTATGCCCTGGTCACCGTCGGAGTGGTCAAGAACGCGGACGAGCTCGCGAAGAAGGCCTTCAGCAAGCGAACCACCCATTTCTCCGAAATGAGCAACGGCGAAATCAACCCCACCGAACTCGTCGCCACCCTCATCAACCAGGAGCCCACCTTCGAGGCGGGCATCGCCAGGGCGCAGGAGGCCGTCGAAGGGTCCTGTTCGATCCTTCTGCTCACCGCCGATGGCATTTATGCCGCACGCGACAGACTCGGCCGGACCCCCGTGATCGTCGGCGCCAAGCCCGATGGCCACGCCGTGACGCTCGAAACCTGCGCCTTTCCCCACCTCGGTTATGAGGTCAAGCAATGGCTCGGACCCGGCGAGATCGTCTATATCACCGCCGACGGCGTCGAGCAGAAGCGCCCCCCCAACGACCGCATGCAGATCTGCTCGTTCCTCTGGGTCTACTACGGATACCCCGCCTCTTCCTATGAAGGCCTCAACGTCGAGCAGGTCCGCAACCGTTGCGGCGCCGCCCTGGCCCGGCGCGACGACGTCGAGGTGGACGTGATCGCCGGTATTCCCGACTCCGGCACCGGTCACGCCATCGGCTATGCCGCCGAAGCCGGAATCCCGTACCGTCGTCCCTACGTCAAATACACTCCAACCTGGCCCCGTTCCTTCATGCCTCAGAACCAGGGCGCACGGGATCTCGTCGCACGCATGAAGCTCATCCCCATCCGCGAGATCATCCAGGGCACACGCGTCCTCTTCGTCGAGGACTCCATCGTCCGAGGCACCCAGCTTAAAGACTCCATCGAGCGACTCTATGACTGTGGCGCACGCGAGGTCCACATGCGTCCGGCGTGTCCACCCCTCGTCTATGGCTGCAAGTTCCTCAACTTCTCCCGCTCCCGTTCCGAACTCGACCTCGCCGCACGCCGCGCCATCGATGAACTCGAAGGCCGGTCCGACAAGCACCTCCAGGATTACGCCACAACCGGCTCCGACAGACACTGTGCCATGGTTGAAACCATTCGCAAACGCCTCGGCCTGACCACCCTGAAATACCAGCGGCTCGATGACCTCGTCGCCGCCATTGGTCTCCCCAAAGAGAAGCTCTGCACATACTGTTGGGATGGCGTCGAATGACCTGTCGGATTCCTCCTCGGACCCTCAAAGGAATTCGCTCCAGTCTGACCACCTGGTACGACCGCTGTAAGCGTGACCTCCCCTGGCGCGGCTCCTCCGACCCCTATGCCGTCTGGGTCTCCGAAATCATGCTCCAGCAAACCCAGGTCCGCACCGTTATCCCTTATTACCGTCGTTTCCTGGAGCGTTTCCCCGACGTCCCCACCCTCGCGCGGGCGCCCCTCTCCGACGTCCTCAAATCCTGGGAGGGCCTCGGTTACTACACCCGGGCCCGGAACCTTCACCGTGCCGCCCAGACCGTCCTGCGTGACCACGACGGACATCTCCCCGCCGAACCGGCGCAGCTCCGCAAACTCCCCGGCATCGGCCAGTACACCGCCGCCGCCATCGCCTCAATCGCCTTCGGGCTCGATCATTCCGTCCTCGACGGGAACGTCACCCGTGTCCTCTGTCGTCTCTTCCACGTCACGGACAGTCCCGCCCAGACCGCTGCGCGGAAAACACTTCTCGACCTGGCCGAGGCGCTCATCCCGAAGGGCAGGGCAGGGCACTTCAACCAGGCCGTGATGGACCTTGGCGCAACCGTCTGCCTCCCCCGGAACCCCGCGTGCGACGCATGTCCTCTCGGTCGCTTCTGCCAGGCCCGCGCCCAGGGCGACCAGGCAGAACTCCCCGTCAAGGCCCCCCGAAAGCCGGTTCCTCACCAGACGCTTCTCGTCGCTCTTATACGCCGCCGCGGCCGCCTCCTGATCGTCCGTCGCCCCTCCACGGGCCTTCTCGCAGACCTCTGGAACTTCCCCACCCCGCCCGCCCAGGGGGCCCCCGCCCCCCGCCGGCTCGCACCCCCCCGCTCCGCCGGCTACGGGGTGGCCCTCCGCGGCGCGTCCCCCCTCGGCCCCGGCGCGCCCCCCTACCCCCATCTGCGCGTCACCCTTCACGCGTTCCTGTGTCAGGCCCTCTCGACTCCGCCGAAATCCCGCCGACCGGACCGAAAATGGGTCACCCCAACTCAACTGGACCGTTTCCCCTTCGACCGCTGCTCCCTCAAGGTGATCGAAGCATTGCGCAAGTGGTCTTCCTGATGGAAGCCTGTCTGCTCTGAATGCGCCGAAAACAAAACCGCCCGGCTGAACACATTCAACCGGGCGGCCTCACTCCGAAATCCGATCCTGACCTCAGAACGAATACACGATCTTCAGCCAGCTTGCCGTTCCTTCCGGACGGTTCTGGGCGTCCGTCTCGAAAAGGACCTTCGCCTCGACCGACCATTTCCCTTTGCAATACATCACGGACGGTCCCAGCGCGAAGACATTTTCCTTCGAATCGGGCAGCGTTCCTGCCGGACCGCTGTCGTTCTCGGTGCTGGTGAGGTAATATCCCGCCACGCCGACCTTCAGTGCCTTGTCCTGACCCAGTGCCACGCCCACGTTGTAGTCCAGGTGGAACTGCTGGCCTTCCCGGTAATCCAGCGCCGAGTCCCGCGTGTGGAAGTCATACATCAGCTTCAGGTCCGCCATCAGCCCGTTCTCGCCAAGGTAGCTGATCGCAAACACCGGTTCGAACGTCCAATGGTTGTTCCCGATCGTCGTCAGGTCCGTGCTGCTGTAGTGACCCGTCGGCGTGACCACGTCCATCCCGGCCGCCCAGTGGAAAGGCGGTTTATGCCACGACAGAATCAGCGGACTGATTGTGATGTCTCCCACCCCGTCCATCGTGTCGTCGAAAACGTCCGACTCCTGGTTCTTGTGAACCAGCGGGATGACCGCGTGCCACGCCAGGTTCGCTCCGAACAGCGTCTTCTCCGAAACATACACCGGACGGAACACGCTTGCCGATGCCGACGCCTTGAAATCACGGAAAGGCGCACCGTCCACCTCCCCGCTGTCCTGTCCCTTGATCTGGTGGGCGTAGTAGTACAGACTGTAGTTCAGCAGGTAGAACCCGGGAGGCGGCAGGGCCCCGCACGTCCATCCTTCCGCGCCGAGGATCACCGACGAGGCCGACCGGGCTCCGGGTGCCATCGTGTCGCCCTGTGCCGACATGCTTGCCGCTGCCAGAATCCCGGCGGCACAGAACAAAAGACGCAACCGCTTTCCCACCATAGTCTTACCCCCAATAACGGACCGTAGGAAATACAAAGAGAGATCGTGCGTCGCGGACCCCTCACCCAAATCAATTATCGGCATTAACTCCTTCCAAGATGAGCACTTATGCCTCTTCCCATCACATTTCCGCGAAAGTATAATCCCATCCGTCATCATGTCGACTCAAAAATCCATCCCCGCGCCCTCGTTCCGGGGTTCTTCTGGGGACGGGGCGCCCCCGCAAAGCGTCCGGGACACCCGAGCCGTGAGACCGCAAGGCGGGCAAAAAAGATTCCCGCCTCCCTTTTCTGTCATTCGGGTTTGACGACGATGGTTCTGACGCCGGCCTTGCGCGCCATATCCAGAACGTCGATGGGAATGCGGCTGTCGGTGATGAGACAGTCGATGTCATCCAGCGTGGCGAAGCTCACGGGCCCTTCCCCATAGGCCTTCGAGAGAACCTCCATGATATCGCGGGGCACGGAATCTTCTCGATGACCCGTCTCCTTGCCGGCCTTCGAAGAATCCATCAACAGCACAACACGATCGGCACTCTTGATCATCAGACTGCTCACGTGTCCATTCTTGGGATTCATGGCGATGAGCCGTCCATCGGGCGACAGTCCATCGGTGCCGATGAAAGCGCAATCGGCATGAATGCGAGGAAGGTGTTCTTCGAGGAACGGTCCGAAGAGGTTCGTGGAGTGCCTCCAGACCCTGCCGCCCAGCAGGATGCATTCGAGGTTCTCCAGCGACATCAGGGCCGAGGCGACCGCCAGACTGTTCGTCAGCACGGTGATCCCTGCAAAGGAAGCCGGCTCATGCGTCATCGCAAGGACGGTGGAGCCGCCATCGAGGAAGACCCGGTCCCCCGGGTTGATCAGACCGACGGCCGCCCGACCGATGGCGGCCTTCTCCCTCCAGGCCTGTTTGGCCTTTGAGGAGATGAAGTGTTCTATCCTGATGAGCCGGCGGACGCTGACCCCGCCATCGGCCTGGAGGATCATCTGGTCTTCTTCAAGGCGCTTGATGTCCCGCCGGATCGTCTTTTCCGAGCACCTGAGCCTTCGGGCCAATGCCCGGATCTTCACAAACGGGTGTGTCTTCAGATAACGAAGCAGCTTCTCGCGACGCCAGACACCATGTTCCATGGGCAATCTCCCCGTACGGTTATATCTTCTGCCAGAGTGAATGCAAGGAAAGGATGTCTCCCAGCCGGGGGCGTGGCTCCGTCCCCGCCCCTGCGGGATAACATCCTGACCCGTTTGTTCGGTGAAGCAGACGTCCCCTCCGGGGGTGGTCCCGGAGGGGCGTCTCGCAAGACGAAGAAGCCCTTGGGAGGTGTGAGCCGGATGCGAATCAGCTCAGCTTGATTCTTCGCCTGCTCTTGGGTTGTCGTCCGTCCACATCCCGTGCTGGAATCCTCTCAGCCCAGGTAACGTCGGCGCACCATGCCGACCAATCCCAGTACGCCGGTGCCCAGCAGCAGCATCGTGCCCGGCTCCGGGACCTCACTGCCCATCGCGGTCAGCGGCATGAATCCCATGTAACGCATTCTCCCTGTATCATACATGTCCGCCAGGCTCGTGTCGGTGTCCTGGGTTATGATCGTGTACGAGGTCCCGGCGGCATTGCCCGCGGCGTCCAGCTCCCACAGCCTGATGAGGTCATGGGTCGCGCCTCCAACCCATTCCACCAGCACCCAGTGACCGCCCGCATACTCGTCATCCGGGGCACCGACCTGGATGATCTCCATGCCGAAGCAGCTGCTGGCCGAGCCGTATCCGAAGCCCGCGTCCCATGCTTCGGCAACTTCCCCGTTGGGACCCGTATCGGCGTCCCACCAGTCCCCGTCCCCGTTGTGATCCTCGCCGTGAACGATCACATGATACAGACTGCTCGTGTAACCGGTGTAGTAGACGTCTAGCAATCCGTCCCCGTCCACGTCTCCGGGCGCCCTGACCACACGATAGTCCGAGCTGGCGTTGAACGCATGGCCCATGTCTACGTTCTTGAGCATGGTCGCGATACTGTATCCCTCGTCGGTCTTGTACACCGCCGAGAAACTGTAATTGTCCGGCTTGCCTACGATCACCGCGTACTCCGAGTTGTAATCCTGGAGGTCGCCCGCTGACTTGAGCGCCGCCGCCGTCGTGCCGCTGTCATACTGGCCCGTGCCCGAGTTGTACTGCCACACCGTTCCTTCGCGGCTGCTGTAGCCTGTGTTCGCCATCCCCAGATCGCCCTCCGCCGCACCGTCCGGAAGGAAGTTGCTGTCCACCGCCGCATAGGCGCTTCCCGCCGTGTTCGGAACCCCGGCGGCGTTCGTCCCATACACCCCGTCGGCCAGCGTGAGCAGCGTCCCGTCGGGTGTACGCTGGACATACGTTCGGTACGTCCCGCTGCTCGTGGCGTCGAAATACAGCAGCAGGTTCGCGTTACAGTACGTCCCGTTCATGTCCGTATTGTTGCCCGTGTCATCCGCCCAGAAATATACGTTATTGCCGAAGAGATCTCCGGCACTGTTCACGGCATCCAGATACTGACAGGCTCCACTGGCCATCGCGTTTCCGTCGTTATCCACCGGCTGCCAGTCCGAGTTCACGTTCAGGAACCAGATGTCCTGGTGACCGTTCTGCTGGCTGACCGCGTCCAGACACGTGCTCTTGAAGTAAAACGTCCCGCCCGGACCCGACGGCACCGCAAATGCCCACCCGCCAACAGCCAACAACATCACCACACTCAAAATTGCCTTGCGCATCAGAACATCTCCTAAAAGAAGCAACGTGATGGCTGCGAAACAGACCGAACCGCGGTTCTGCCTTGCGTGACCTCCTTTCCCTTCAGTGTCAGGATTCCCTATGACTGTTCTTCTGTTCTTGTCGAACCGTTTGCTGCACGCTCTGACAGGCAAAGCAAAAACCATGCCAAACATGCCGCAAAAGCGTCCGTTGCGTTGTAACCCCCAGTACAGTAAAGAAATACAACGTCGAAAAGATGCGGGAAGAGAGGCCGTCTCAGCCCCGCTGGTCACACCCCATGACCCAGGCCTTGTACAAAATTTGACACCTTGGGACGCCCCTTAACGTAACATCTTTTTTTTAAAGCAGTTACGGCTGTTGGGCTGATTCGACGCGAAAAAGAGGGCAGGAACCTCTTGATGATCGTTTTTCTTTGACATCATCCCGGGCGTGCATATCTTTCTTTTGGGGCCTCGGCGACTGCGCAACACGACGGGCGAAAAAGACTCCCGACCCCTCTGTTTCCCGAGTCAAAAAAACTGGCCGATTCCAAACTGAACTTCGCAATGAACAGAAACCTCTGGAGTTTGTATATTTTGTGGTTATCCTTTCATGAGAGCGTAGCGAGGAGTTGGATGTCGAACTTGTCTAAGAGCTAATACCAATGCGTACGATAGTGTTTGTTAGCCACGCCAACCCAGAAGACAACGAATTCACGCGTTGGTTGTGTCTTCAACTTGCCCGCGAGGGCTTTCAGGTATGGTCAGATATTACTCGGTTGATAGGGGGTGAAGTGTTTTGGGCAGAAGCCGAGGATGCTATCCGACAACACACGGCCAAGTTTCTTTTCGTCCTCTCCAAAACCTCAAATCAGAAACAGGGTCCGCGTGACGAGTTGGATGTAGCAAAATCCGTTGCCAAGACGGAAGGTCTCAGGGATTTCATTATCCCACTGAAGTGTGATGACCTTGACTATGACCTAATCAACGTTGCTATTCATAGGCTCAACGTAATCGACTTTTCCAAGGGGTGGGCAGGGGGGCTGTCACGCCTCTTCGAAAAGTTAGCTAAGGATGGAGTCCCGAATGATAGGGAACATTTCAACCCACACACCGTTGCGTCGTGGTGGAGAGAGAACCGCGAAGGGCCGTCGCTTGTTCTAGCGGAACCAGAAGAATACCTCTCGAATTGGTTCAAATTGGGTTGCCTGCCTATGCAGTTGTTCCTTATTCCTGCCTCAAGGGACGACAAGCGGATCGAGTCTTCCTCGTTCCCAAGCCACCGCATAAGTGATTATTACATCTCATTTGCGTCTCCTGAGGAACACGGCTTGACGGAAACAAGATTCAAAGCCGTCCGCACAGAAGATATTCTTCAGCGAGATATTGACGAGATTTCCTTGAGATCTAGAGATGTTCGCTATGCTGTCACACGTATCTTGCGCATTGCTTGGGATAGGAGGCTGTCGGACCTAGGGATGCCGTCCTATCAACTTGCTAACAAAGTCAAGTGCTTCTACTTCACCACCGATATGTTGTGTGGCCGCAAGCGGCTGTCCTTTGAGATACCAGAGCTTCTTGCTGGGCAGCGGAGTCTTGTTGGCTCTTTTCGAAAGCATACTTGGCACTTTGCCTTAAGTGGCGATTGCCAACTGACGCCATTCCCTAAGCTCATGATCAGATACCATGTGCTCTTCTCCGATGATGGCCGAAACATCTGGCCATCAGAGAGCCGATTGCATTCTGCTCGCCGTAGCGCCTGTAAAGACTGGTGGAATCCAGTATGGCGAGATCGCACCTTCCTGGCCTTGGATTGGCTGGCGCATCAGGCGACGGACGGCGTCCTATCGCTTGCACTAAGTCCCCAAATCGCTCTTGAGATACCCACGTCCCCAATCTGTTTTGCGTCTCCAGTCTCGTACAAGGACGAACTGGCAACGGTAAGTTCAGTTGACATTGACGATGATCTAGATATTGAGAGAACGGAAGAGGGAGAGTCGGAATGACGCTTCAGTTGGTTCACCTCTCAGAGCCACCTCTTCTCTTTCGCTACGACCAAGCGATGCTTGATCCACGTGATGGGCTCACTCTATTTGGCCCCTTGGAGCAACCTGACAAACCAGAGGGTATTCGCTGGGCAGCGGTGGGGCCGGCTCAGTGCATTCGCAGAATCAAGGACTGGGTTCTCAGAATCCAGGCGCCTGTCTTTGCTTCGGGAAATGAGATAGCCCGGCCAACGTTTCCAGGCTTTGAGGCGACCTTCAATACCACTTTCCGCTCCACCCCCGCCATTGAGATTGAGGTGCCGGAAGATCAGCTTAAGAATGCGGCTCATTTGTCGGACAAGCACCAACGAGTTTACCAAACAGTGGATATATATGCGACACGTATTCAACAGGCGCTTCGGGAGGAGGAGCCGAACATCGACGTATGGTGTGCTGTCATACCAGAGTATGTTTACCAGTACTGCCGGCCCAAGTCGGTCGTCCCCCAAGAACTACGCGTGAAGCCTGAAGCACAGATGCGCCCAGGCCAAGCACAAAAAATTTCCATAGAAGGGTCTCTGTTCGCGGGGGACTCGTCTTTGGCCGAAGAATACATGTATGAGGTGAATTTCCATAATCAACTTAAGGCTCGCTTGCTTAAGCACCAGGCAGTCACCCAAGTTGTTAGGGAGATAAAGATTGCTTTCCGGGAATTCTTGAAACCGGATGGAACGCTGCTCTATCCGCTTGATCAGCAGGAATTGGCTATCTCATGGAATCTCTCGACAGCTCTCTTCTATAAGTCGGGGGGAAGACCGTGGAAGCTGGGCGCAGCCCGCCCAGGTGTGTGCTACCTCGGCCTTGTCTTCAAGAACGTTGAGAACAATCATGATGCACGTATGGCCTGCTGTGCTGCACAAATGTTCTTGGACTCTGGTGACGGAGTGGTCTTCAAGGGAGCTGTTGGCCCTTGGTACGGCGGGAAAAGGGGCCATTTTCACTTGAGTCGTTCAGCGGCCGAGGACGTCGTGAAGATGTGCACCACGGCTTACGCCGAACGGAATGGTGGGAAACTTCCCCAAGAACTGTTCGTTCACGGGCGGACAAGGCTGGAAAAGGAAGAATGGGAGGGCTTTCGGTCGGGCGCGGGCACCGATACCAGAGTGGTGGGTGTGCGAATCCAACCGATATCGGGGTTCAAGCTGTTTCGGAAGGAAGCCCACCCGGTTTTGCGTGGGCTGGCTTATCTTCAGGATCGAAGGCTGGGTTTCTTGTGGACGCGAGGTATGATTCCTCGGCTTCGGACTTACCCAGGTCGCGAAATTCCAAACCCGCTGTTGGTTGATGTGTGCCGCGGTGACGCAGATTTGCAGACTGTAATGTCGGATATCTTGGCACTCACCAAACTCAATTATAATTCGTGCGTATTTGCGGACGGGAATCCTGTGACCCTTAAATTTGCTGATGCTGTTGGTGAGATTTTGACGGCGGCTCCGGCGAAGACGGTTGATGTTCCGCCCCTCCCGTTCAAATACTACATCTGAAAAGACCGTGAACT
>CAZVTD010000026.1:0-21701 GCA_964629945.1 uncultured Planctomycetota bacterium
GTGTTCGATGAGCTGGTCGGTCGCGGACTTGAGCGACCCGTCGCCATTGGACATGATGCCCATGTCGTTGTGGTGGATCAGGCATCCGCGCACCGCCACGGCGTTCGCCTGGTTGATGCGCACCCCGGCCCCATTGTGACTCTCGTTGTGTGCCCCGGTCAGTTCGAAGCCTTCCAGCGTGCATCCGTCGGCCCCGGGGTTGAACTGGAAGATGGCACGGGGCGTGCGTCCCACACCGGAGTAATCGAACCCCTTGCCGGAAAGCGTCACGTATGAGCCGGGTTTTTCGGGAACGGCACGGAAGGTCAGACGCGCCTTGTCCACGGCGACGGCGACCTGCTCATACGCCTTGCCATCGGCAAGCGGGTGGACCAGGATGACGTCGCCCGGACGTGCGTTCCGGGCCGCCTCTTCGATGCGCGCGAACGCCTTGCCCGGACCCACCTCCAGCGTCTCGGCGAAGGACACCGAAGCCAGCAAAACCGCAAGGAGCAGCGCAACACACGCGGGTCTCACGGTCGGGTCAGTCCTCCGCTTTGCGCACCGGGTCGTCGATCTTGAACGTCTCCCACTTGGCCATGCAGGGCGGGCCCTGGGTCACCATGAGCACGCCGTCGTTGGGACACAGGAGGATGGAGGCGATGGTCTTCTGGACGCCATGCCGACAGATGGAGTTCGGCTTTCCGTCATGGTTGGACATCAGCGCCTTCAGGTCATCCACGCTGAACTTGTCCTTGGCCGCCACCGCGTCCTTGAGCGTCTTGTAGCGCGCGATCGTGTCGGGGAACACCGTCTTGCCCAAATCGGCCCGGGCAAAGCCCGTGTCCAGAAAGTGATTGGTGTGGATGAGGATGTCGGTGGACGGGACGCCCGAGAAGGCCTGCGGGGTGCGTTCGATGAGCACCATCTTCCCCTTGGAGTCGGCCAGGATGACCGCGAACGAGGACATGACCTGGGGCGCCGCCTCCGGGTCCGCAAAGACGGCCCGTGCCTCCTCGATCGTGTTCTTGAGGAGGGCTTCCCGGATGAGGAGTTCCCCGGGGGTTCCCGGGACCACGTCTTCCCCGTCTATCTTGAGCCAGGTCGCCGTGATGGCCAGTCCGGAGGAATTGACCCCGGCAAACCCAACCCCGCCGGCCAGCGTCCACATGAGCGTGGTGGGGTGTTCCTCCCAGCGTCGACGGATGACTGTCCCGAAGGGAGCCTGTTCGAGCTCATGGTCCACGTTGAGTGCCAGCCAGACCTTCCCGTCGGCGGTGCGCTTGGGACCAAGCGCCACCGTCGAGCCCGGGAACTGTGCCAGGTCCCACAGGGGGATGAACAACCCCAGGAACAGGACGCGGTCGGCTTTGATGCCGACGGTTTCACCGATGCCGTTGATCTCATCGTATTCCTTTGGCATGGAACGGACTACGAGTCCCTGGGATTTGAGGAGCATCTTGAGACACTCCTCGGAAGGTCCCGCGCCACGGAGAAAATCGTAGCGTTTGGTGATCAAATCACGGGTATTTTTTGCATAAATTCGACCGAATTCGTACCGGTCCCAGGCCTGCACATCGACGTAGGTAGTACGGGTCTTCTGGTAGACCTGTGCAAAAAGGAGTGCCGTCGGCAGCAGCACCAGAAGGACGACGGCGAGCCACAAGATACGACGCAGCATGAGTTTCCGGTTCACAAGGACCTCCACAAAGTCGAAACCATTGAAGCGGTGCCCGCGACATGGTATTATACCGGGATGGAGCAATTTGCGACAGTCTCAGACGACAAATTGTCGCAAAACCGGATCAAATCGGTCGGAGACGGAACTTTAAGCCCGAAAAGTCGTCTGATAAAGGGGTTGGGGAGTCCGTAAGCCGATTTTGTGTAAGGGGATACGGTTCAGGAGCACAAATAGACTACTTGGGGAAGTTTTCGCGGGGAACGGGGAACTTTCCGGGGTTTCATAGGAACGAGACATGGGCGACAAACCAACGACGAAGATTACGGTGCTGATGCTGGGATTCATGGTTGTCCTGCTGATTGCCGCAGGGCTGCTCTGGTGGTGGTCCGACCAACGGGTGGGACAACTGGAGCAGCAGCTGACCGATCTGGGAAGGCTGGAACCCAAGCTGAACCGTCTCCGGGAGGACATGGAGACGAAGCTGGAGCGTCTCTGGAAACTGGAGCAGGGCATCGAGAAACTCCAGAGCACGCTGGAACCGCTGGAGAAGATGAACCTGTCGATGAACCTGCTGGCCGAGAAGGTGGGCAAGGACATCGTTCCGGAGGTGGCGAAACTGACGGAGGTGCTGACCCGTCTGGGCAACACGGAAAGTCAACTGAAGGCGGTGGCCGAGGCGCTGACGACGACGAAACAACAACTGACTGACCGCGTCGACAAACAGAGCATCGAAACGGGAACGGTGCTGACCAGCCAGATGAAGAAGCTGGATGCTCTGGAAGCCTCGCTCAAGGGGATCCAGGACGCCCAGGCCGGATTGCTGACGGAAGTGGCCAAGCTGGAGGCCCAGCTGCAGGATATTGCCAAGACCCAGGAGGGGCTGGCGGAGTCGGCCGAGAAGATGAAGACGTTGACGGAACAGGTGGACGAGATTCAGAAGACGGTGGAGCGGCTGAGGAAGAACATGGAAGAGGTGCAGAGGAAACTGTCTGACGCAAGGCGGTCAGGACCACCCCTGTAAACCGGACATACAGACGACAAAGTGCAGCGGCAAGTGCACGAGAAGAGGAGTGGGAGCATGCGGTACGTTCTGGGCGTGTTGTCGGCTATCCTGCTGGTCGGGGGACTGTTTGGGGCGACGGTGGTGGTGATGCAATCGACGAACCGTGACCTTGTCGCACCCAACATCCAGGTTTCTGCCCGGCCGACGGATTATGAGGAATACCAGAAGATCGATGGGTCCAAGCTGCGTGATTTCGACCTGACGTTCGACGTGACCCTGGCCCAGCCCGAGGACTCGGTCCGGGCCCTTCTGAACGTTCAGGCACTCCGCACGGCAGCGGACGTTCCCTACGACAACGCCTACTACGTGGACCTGACCCGGACCGGTGTGACGATGGGCAGCTTCGAGGGAGGCATCGGACGTCCCCTGGGCAGCATGACGACCGAAGCCCTGGGTCGCGAGGGGGTCCATCACGTCGTGCTCAAGCGTCGCACGCCCTGGCTGACGGTGGTGATCGACGACCGGATCGTCGGGATGGTCCAGGACGAAACCCACGCTTTCGGTGATCTGGCCCTGGGCGTGCACGGAGCCGACGTCGCCGAGGTCAAGGTCCAGCCCATAGCCAGTCTGTATTACAGTGACAACTTCATGCAGGATGACGCCGAGAAGAGTCATTGGACGACGCTGCGCGGCACTTGGACGATCAACGTGGTAACCAACGAAGGGGTGGCGGCCCCGGCCATGAGCGTGGATGCATTCAGCTACCGGGCGTCCTCGGAAGAGACGGCCTCGGTCGTGACCGGAGAGACCTTCTGGGACAATTACACGTTCAGTGCCGCGATCAAGAGCGTGGCCGGTGAGACGATCGGTCTGTTGGCGTATTACCGAAGCGAGAAGGACTACTACCTGTTCACGTGGGACCGTCGGGACGAGAAGGACCCGGCGCGGTCGAGCAAACAGCTCATTCGCATGCGCAACGGAGAGAAGACCGTGCTGGCAGAGAGTCCGGGCGGGTTCATCCCCAACCAGTGGTACACGCTGGCGGTCCAGGTGGAGGGACGAACGATCCGTGCCCTGATCGACGGTCACGAGGTCTGCTCGGTCGAGGATGACGGACTGGTGGGCGGGATGATCGGACTGTATGCCGCCAGGACGACCCAGACCAGCTTCGACGACATCCTGGTGCACGCCACGAGCGTCTTCCGGGACGACATGAAGACGTTCCCGGCGGGTCGGTGGACGGTCCGGGGCGGGGAGTGGACGGCCTCCGGCGACGGGACGCTCAAGGCGCAGAGCGACGGAGCACTGGCACGCTGTGTGACGGGAAGCGCCCTGTGGCAGAACTACCGGGTGAAGACGGAGATGACCCCAACGACGGAAAGTCGATGCGGAATCGACCTCTACTACATTGATGAGAACACGTATTACGAGGTGACCTGTCAGCGTGGCGCCGAGCTCGACACCTGGACGCTTCTGCAGCACCAGCCCGAAAACGTGACCACGCTGGACCAGGCGCAGACGCCGTCGTCGTCGAAGCCTTACCACGTGGAGGCGTCGGTCAACCGGGGACGGCTGACGCTGGTGGTGGACGGGAAGACGCTGATCGAGACGTTCAACCAGGTCCTGAACGCCGGCGCGGTGGGATTGATGTCCGAACCGACGGTGGCCCTGTCGATGAAGACGGAGGACCAGCCCGTCCTGAAGGACGTGGGATGCTTCGGTGGGCTGGAGGTGGAGTTCCTCCGGGAAGAGAAGCCGCTGGTGACCAAGAACGTGATCATGGAACACGAGCGGAGCATGGGCGACTGGTCGGGACTGGTGACGGACTGGATCGAGCAGGGCGAGAAGAAGGGACCGAAGTTCCAGTGGCACCGGGGTTACTTTCCGGGTTCAAGCACGCTGGAAGTCCGGTTCTCGAAGTTCGACCAGCCCGAAAGCACGGTGCGGGTGGTCCTGAACGGAGACGGTCAGACGATCGAAAGCGGCTACCGGATGGTCGTGGGCCCGAAGACGGAGGAGTCCAAAGAGACCGTCCGGACGATGCGACTGTATCGTGGAGAAAGCGACAAGGCGGTAGCGGTGTCGGACCTGGGAGCCATCCAGCCCGGCACCGTGAAGCTGGAACGCGTCGGTGGACTGCTGGTGGGTTACGTGGACGGACGTGCGGTCCTGACCTGGCGAGATGAGACGCCGTTGACTGGAGAGCGGCTTGGCTGGAGCGTGAGTGAAAACGTCGAGGTGGACCCGGAGGACGTCCTGGTCAGTTCGCCCAACGTGTTCCAGTACAACTTCACACAGGCCCCGGCGGACTGGCGGACGTGCGGAGGCATCTGGGAAGTGAGCAACCGCTGGCAGTGCGACCCACGGTGGTCGTTCTTCTCGGGACGCGTGCGCAACGACGTGGCTTCGCTGTGGTCGAAGCGGACCTTCAACGGTGACGTGACCATCGAGTTCTACGTCGGTCCGAAGATGGACCAGGAACGAGGCCGGTCTTATGAGTATGCCCGCGACTTCAACATCACCATCGCCGCCGACGGGAAGGACCTCTCCAGCGGCTACAGCTTCATGCTGGGGGCGTTCGACAACACGAACACGTGCATCTACCGTCAGAACAAGCTCCTGAAGGCGGTGGACAAGGTGGTCTCCGACCCCAACCCCAAAAGAAAGGACATCACCGTCATCCCGCGGGGAGGCGAACTGCACCGGCGATGGCTGCACGTGGTGGCCCAGAAGAAAGGCGACACGCTGCGCATGTATTACGAGCGGAACCTGATCATCGAGGTGAAGGACCCCGAGCCGCTGACGGGAAACCGGATCGCCTTCTGGACGAAGGACTGCGGTTTCATGCTGGGGAAGATCATCATCTCGTGTGAGAACGCGGGGGAGATGGAGAGTCCGGATTTCGAGGCCCCCCAGGCGTCCCGCTCCATCTATGAGCCTCTCGTGGGAGCATGGCTCGGAAACGAAGTGTCCGGTAAAACCATTCGCTGACGGACGCGGACAAAAAGGAAGCTGACCGTGACGGACCCGATGACAGAGAGTCGAAAACAGCCCTCGAAGCGATCGAGCGCATGGATATGGATCCTGATCCCGGGATTGATCGGGGTCGCCGCACTGCTGGGTACCTTGGTCTGGCAGGCGAGACTCCCGAAACCGGCCACGCTCTGTGTGAACACGGAGCCGGACGGTGCGATGGTGTTCCTGAACGACCAGTACATCGGGACGACCCCGGCGACCATAGACCGGCTTCACCCCGGTCGTCACGTGGTGCGCGTCACACGTCCCCATTACCAGTCCTGGCAGCAGGCGGTCAAGGTCAAGGGGGGTTTGAACCAGCTCTCGCCCCAGATGGTCTATCTGGAGGGAGGAAAGCTGTCGGTGCAATCCGATCCCGCAGGGGCGACGGTTTACCTCGACGGGGATCCCCGCGGGACCACGCCCGTGGTGCTGACGGACCTCGATCCGGGAGCGCACGCGGTACGTGTGGTGCTGCCCAACTACGTCGACTGGGAGAGCACGCAGTCCGTGAAGGCGGGTCTGACCACGACCGTGAAGGCTCCGCTGGTGTCGCGGATGGAGAAGTTCCTGGTCCGCCAGACGGAACTGGAGCCCGATGCTCTGGACAACTGGAGCGACCTGTTCCACTTCTACATGGTTTCGAAGAAATATGAGCAGTCCTCCAGCGCGCTGGCCCACGCGGTGGACACCCTCATCCGTGAGCCCGCCCGGAGCGAAGCGTACAGGAACCGTTTGAACACCGAGATCGCGAAGCTGTGGAGCGGGGAACGGGAGGTCGACCTCGGTTCCGAAGAGGACAACCGCAAGGCGAAGGACGCCATCAAAAAGGGGTATGAGCAGGTCGTCAAGATGCACCCGGACGACGTGTCGCTTTACGGGATGCTGGTGGAGTTCTACTGGCAGGATTCGGACATCGAGAAGGGAAATCTGATCCTCCAGAAGGGTCTGGACCAGTTCCCGAACAACCGCGGATGGTACTTCGCGTCGCTTCCCGGAGACCGTCAAGAGAACCGGAACGCTGCGGTCTACAGGAAACGTCTGGAGACGAACAGCAACGACATGGTGAGCCGGCTGAGACTGGTGACGGTCCTGGAGCGGGAAGGTGCGCTCGACGAAGCGATCACGGAATACGGCACCCTGATCGGAAAGCTGGAGAATTCGACGGTGCGGTTCCACATGCTGGAGACGCTGGGAGGACTCTACGAGCGTCGGCAGCGCATGGACGAGGCGGTCGAGACGTTCGAGCGTGCCCTGAAGGAAAAGACCACACCTCAATACCAGGCACAGGTGCTGTATCGCATCGTGCGGATCAAGCGTCAGGCGGAGGATTGGGACGCCACCGTGAAGACCTGGGAACGGGCCATCGCGGTGCAGCCCGACAAGGAATACGCGTGTCGCTGGCGTCTGCAGCTGGCGGTCCTGTGCAGCGAACACGAGCGTGAGCCCAAGGCCCGTCAGCTGTGCGAGGAGATCCTGGCGAAGGCGGAAGCCGAGCCGACACGCAAGGAGGCGGCCAGGCTGCTGGAGAGCCTGAAGAGTCCGTGAGAATGAGGTCGGTGGAATGAAGCCCTGGAGTTCGATGGTCCTGTCGGGTACGGTCGCCCTGCTGACGGCGGCGCTGCTGGTTGGCTGTGGTCAGGATTCGAGTCAGCCACGGTCCCGGTCCGGAAAGATCAGCATGAGCCAGGTGTTTCGTCTGGTGACCGAGGCGGAGCAGGCCGACGCCGAATCGGTGGAACTGCCCATGGTGGTGCAGGACAATCCCAACGCGTCGAAGGGCAAGTGCATCGCCGTCCCCGGGGGAAGCGGCAAGCCGGGTTACGGAGCCGGCGCCGACAAAAAGGTCTTCGGCAAGGCACAGTACACCGTCGAGGTCCCCAAGACGGGGGCCTACGTGTTCTGGGGTCGGGCGCTCTGGGAGAACGGCTGTGGCAATTCCTTCAAGATCGTGTTCAATAACGGCTCCGAATACAAATTCAATGACTCCATCTATGACGCCTGGCACTGGGTGAAGGGACCCGTGGTGGATCTGGTCGAGGGAAAAAACGAGATCATCCTCCTCAACCGTGAGGACGGCGTCAAACTGGATCAGTTCCTGCTCACAACCGATACGGGCTATATACCGGTCGGGATCGAATGAGTCCGCACGGGAACCGATCGGGACGGCAGAACGGAAGTCTCATGCACAGCCCCCGAAACGTTCTTCTGCTGAATCACAGCGGCGACATCAGCGGGGCGGAAAAATCCTTGCTGGCCTTCCTGGATGTCTGCGACCGGAAGCGATTCCGGTACGAGGTCGTCTGTCCACTGCCCAGCCCCCTGGGAGACGCCCTGTCACAGCGGGGAATCCCCAGCCGACCCATGACCTTCGCACGACCCCGACGAAAGCTGACGCCGGGGATATTCCTGCAGCTTGCCGGTCTGGTGCGTGCTTCGGGACGGCTTCGTCAGGTCACCCGCGCGTTCGAGGCAGACCTGGTGGACGCCAACACGACGATCGCGGCACTGCACGCGGCGGTCGGGCTCCGCAAGGTCCGTGTGCCGATGGTGTGGCACGTCCGTGATCTTACCCCCCTGGGACTGGCCGAACGCATGATCGCGAAGCGGACCGATGCGATCGCGGCGGTGTCCCACGCGGTGGAAAACGCCCTTGTGGAGGGCAGCCTGGCTCAAAACAAGGTGCGCGTGATTCATAACGGAATCGACACGGAGCGCTTTCGTCCCACGCTGACACCGGCGGAAATCCGTGCGAAATTGAGCCTTCCCCCCGAGACGCCCCTGGTGGCCGTGGTGGCGCAGTTGACTCCCTGGAAGGGACATGACGTGCTGCTCCGGGCCTGGGCGCAGTTGAAAACACAGGGCAACCCCGCGGTGCTGCTGGTGATGGGGTCGGCACTGCACCCGGAGGACCGCTCGTGGGAGAACGAGCTGAAGCGTCTTGCGAACGAGTTGGATCTGGCCGGCTCGGTGCGCTTCCTCGGACGACACGAGGACGTGGCGTCCATCGTCGGCGCGGTGCAGGCGGTGGCCGTCCCGTCGCGGGCGGAGCCGTTCGGACGCGTGGCACTGGAGGCGATGGCACTGGGCAAGCCCGTCATCGGAACACGCGCGGGCGGACTTCCGGAAGTGGTGGACGACGGCGTCACGGGTCTCCTGGTCGAACCCGACGACGCGCCCGCCCTGGCAGACGCAATCGGACGCGTGCTTGGCGACCCGCAGCTGGCTCACCGGCTGGGCCAGGCCGGGGCGGACCGCGTCAAAGCCATGTTCGACATCCGACGCACCGCACAGCAGACCGAGGACCTCTATGACGCCCTCCTCCGGAAAGGGGGCTGACATGCACATCGCGATCGAAGCCCTCTGCCTGGGCGAATACAATACGGGAATCGGCGTGTGCGTGAGCAATCTGCTGGCCGGTCTCAGGGAACTCGACACCGACGAGACGTTCACCCTCTACACCTCCGACTTCCCCGGAGTCCATGAGCTTGTCCGCCCATCCGGCGCACGCGTGGTCACGGTGAACGGTTCGGCTGGAAACCGCCTGGTCAGGGCGGCCTGGCGGCAGTTTTTGCTCAACCGGAACCTGAAACGCGACGGGGTACAGGTCCTCCACGGGACCGCCTACGTCCTCCCCAGGACCGTCCGGGTCCCCTCCGTGGTGACCATCCACGACGTGATCGCCCTGACGCACCCGGAGTTCTGCCCGACGCTGAACGCCTGGCACCTGCGCGCGACGCTGCGACGAACGGTCGCCAACGCCGACCGGATCATCGTTCACTCGAAAGCGACGGCGGACGCCCTGGTGAGTCGACTGGCCGTCCCAGCCGAAAAAATCTCGCTCCTGCGTCCGGGAATCGCCGAGCGCTTCTTCCGGGAGGTCAGCAAGCAGGACAAAAAAGATGTTGCGCTTCGATACAGATTGCCGGAGCAATATGTCCTGTTCGCGGGGAACCTGGAGCCGAAGAAGGACCTGGGAACGCTTCTGAGGGCGTTCGAAGGACTTTCCAGCGACACCTATGACGGCAAATTGCTTCTTACGGGACCAGGAGGGTGGAAGAACCGCCCGCTGGTCGATAGGATGAAGGGACTCGGAGACCGGATTCAGTGGATCGGACACGTTTGTCCGGAGGACATGCCGGCCCTCTACGCCGGGGCGGACGTGACCGTGTTGGTGTCGCGGGTGGAAGGCTTCGGTCTGCCGGTGGTCGAGTCGATGGCGGCCGGGACCCCGGTGATTGCGTCGGACATCCCCGGTCTTGCCGAAGCCAGCGCGGATGCGGCAATGAAGGTGAAGCCGGGCGACCCCGACGACCTCGCTCGTGCCTTGAAGCAGGTCCTGGACGACGCCCGTCTTCGAGAGGCGTTGCAGGAGCGCGGACGCAGACATGCCGAGAGGTTCCACTCGGCGGCGTATGCGCGGGAGCATCTGACGATCTATCGTGAATTGGAGTAAGTGTTGGCAACGAAGGTTCGGATTCCGCTGTTCGACGCGAACATCACCGAGGGCGTCCTCAACGCCTGGCGCAAACGTGCCGGCGAGACGATCGTCCGGGGCGAACCCCTGGTGGACCTCGTAACGGACAAGGCGAGCTTCGAGATCGAAAGCCCGGTCGACGGGATTCTTCTGGATATCACGGCCCAGGAGAAGAGCACGGTCCCGGTGGGATACATCATCGCCTTGATCGGTGATCCGAACGAGCCGACACCCGACGTCAGCCAGGAGAACCGGGAGGTCCTGGCCGAGCACCTGAAAAAAGCGGCGGTGGTCGAGCTGCCGGCGCCCGGTTCATCGGACGAAACCGAATCCAACGTCTCCGCCGACCGCGTTCGAGCCACGCCCCGGGCCAGGAGACTCGCCCGGGAACTCAACGTGGACCTGGCCGACGTCATGAAATCGACGGGCGGAACCCGCGTCAGCGAAAAGGACGTGGAAGAGTATGCCCGAAAACGAAATCCGGGGTGAGCCATGGGAAATGACCAACAGAAGGTGGCCGTGGTGACGGGAGGCGGCCGGGGAATCGGACACGCCACGAGCGTTCGACTGGCCTCGGCCGGGTTCGCCGTCGCGGTCAATTACCTGGAAAACGCCGAAGCGGCCCAGGCCACAGTCAGCGAAATCGAAAAAGCCGGGGGACGGGCTCTTGCCGTGCAGGCCGACGTCCGAAATGCCGACCAGGTCAAGGCCATGTTCGCGCAGGTCAAGGACGCCCTCGGTCCGGTCGAGGTGCTGGTGAACAATGCCGGCGTCGCCCGCGACAACTTCACCCCCTTCATGACCGAAGCGCAATGGGACGAGGTCCTGGACATCGACCTCAAGGGGGCGTTCCTGTGCACCCGCGAGGCGTCCAAGTCGATGACCCGGACGCGAAGCGGTCGCATCATCAACGTCTCCTCGGTGGCGGGCCTGACCGGTGACATCAAGCGGGCGAACTACGCCGCCGCCAAGGCGGGACTGATCGGACTGACCCGGGCGACGGCACGCGACCTGGCCACCTTCGGGATCACCGTGAACGCGGTGGCGCCCGGATACATCGAGACCGATTTCATGGGTGACCTCAACGAGCAGACCCGCAGCCGGATCGTCCAGAACGTTCCGCTGAAGCGTCTTGGTCGGCCCGGGGAGGTCGCCGAGCTGATCGCGTTCCTGGCCGGGGAGCACGCCGGCTACATCACCGGGGCGGTGTTCGTGATCGACGGTGGATTGAACATGTGAGGCGGACATCATGAGCACATGCGAACAACGACAAGTCCTGGTGACGGGGATGGGCGTGGTCAGCCCCTGCGGGATCGGTGTGGAAACCTTCTGGAAAAATCTCCTGGACGGGACCGACGGCGTCGGCGAGGTCACGCGAATCCCCGAAGAAGGATACCGCGTCCGACAGGGAGGCGAGTTCCGCGGAAGCACCGACGAGCTTGCCGACTGTCCCAGCGGGGACCGGGCGACACGTTTCCTCCTGACGGCGGCCTCCGAAGCCCTGACCCAGGCCGGTCTTGGCGGAAACAACCCGGCGCAGGACGTGGCCGTCATCGTCGCCAGCAACTTCGCACAGATCGAGCAGGGTGAGAAGTTGAGCCGTGCGCTGGCGGAGAGCGCAGCGCTGGACCCCGCAGCCGTGGCGGCCTTCCCGACGGAATCCGCCGGCCAGGAGGTTCGCCGACGCTTCGGACTCAGGGGACCGCTTTCGGTGCTGTCGCTTTCGTGCGCCTCGGGCAACGCCGCCCTGGGCGCCGCCGTCGAGGCGATCCGTCACGGACGCGCCGACGTGGTGTTGGCCGGCGGCTATGACGCCATCACCGAATACGCCTGGGCCGGACTGATCGCGCTCAGAACGATGAGTTCAGGAATCATCCGTCCCTTCGACGCCCATCGTGACGGGACGATCTTCGGCGAGGGGGCGGCCTGCCTGGTGCTGGAGTCCGCCGAGAACGCGGCGCGGCGCGGCGCACAGCCGCTGGCCGAAGTTGCCGGCTACGCGACGAACAACAACGCGTTCCACCTGACCGCCCCGGAAAAGGACGGACGGTCCATCGCCCTGGCGATCGCTCGGGCGCTCCAGGACGCCCGGATCGACCCGGGCCAGGTCGATTACGTCAACGCCCACGGCACCGCGACACGCTACAACGACTCCACCGAGACGATGGCCATCAAGCAGGTCCTGGGCGAACGCGCCCGAAGCATCCCCGTCAACGCCATCAAGTCGATGATCGGACACCTGATGGGTGCCGCCAGCGCCGCCGAGGCGGTGGCGACCCTCCGCACTCTCCAGACCGGTCTCGTCCCGCCGACCATCCACTACGAGACCCCCGACCCAGAATGCGACCTCGATTGCGTTCCGAACCACACGCGCGAATACCCCATCCGCGTGGCGATCAACAACTCCTCCGGACTGGGCGGCTGCAACTCCATGGTGGTCTTCAGGAAGGTCGAGCCATGAAACTCGTCATCACGGGAGTCGGAGCCGTCAGCGTCGCCGGCGTGGGGTCCACGGCATTGTGGGATGCCCTCAAGGGCCCCCCTCCCCCGTCGCCGACCGCCGACGCCGGGAAACTGGACCTGACGCAGCACCTCAAGGCCGCCAAAACCTACCTGGACCGGAACAGTCAACTGGCACTGCTGGCGGCCTCCACGGCCCTGGACGAAGCGGGACTGGGAGACGACCGCGAGGGTCTGAACGTGGGCGTGAGTTTCGGGACCGCGTTCGGGAACCTCCAGACCACCGAAACGTTCCTGACGATGCTCCGTCAGAAGGGACCCAAGCTGGCCAGCCCGCTCCTGTTCATCCACAGCTACCCCAACACGTCGAGTTCGCTGATGGCGATCGAGTGGACCCTCACCGGACCGGCACTCAACTTCTGCACCGGAAGTCGGGCCGGTCTGGATGCCATCCTGGCGGGGATCGAAGCGGTCCGCGACGGCAAGGCCGACGTCATGCTCGTCGGGGCGGCGGAAGCGGGAGGTCAGCTTCTCCAGGCCTGCCAACCCCACGGAGACTTCCGGGAGGCGGCCGGGATGTTCACCCTGGAGACGGAGCGCACGGCCCACCAGCGTGAAGCCGTCATCCTGGCGGAACTGGCCGCCTGGGAACAGGGTGCCGACGCCGCCACCTGTGTCGAGAAAGCCCTGGCCGAAGCGGGCATCGCCGGAGAACAAATCGGCATGGTCATCATGGACAAATGCGACAACGACACCGAAAGCGCGCAAGAAGACGTCTGGATTTTGAACAAATATATCGGCCGAACGCTGTCGGCGGGTGCTCCGCTGGGGATCATCGCCGCGGCTAGGGCCATCGAGACGGACAAGACGATTCCCCACGCGCTGGTGGTCTCGGCCCAGGCCGAACCCGCCGCGCTGGTCCTGAAACGATATGGATGATCCACGGATGCAGACGACCCTGGACGGGTTCAACCTCGACGAGCTGCTGAGCATGTTCGAGGACATGCTGCTCATCCGCCGCTTCGAGGAACACATCGACGGACTCTTCGCCGAGGGCGTCCTGACGGGAACGTGTCACCTGGGCATCGGACAGGAGGCGGCCGCCGTCGGCGCCGCGCGGGGACTCCGTCGCGACGACTGGATCAGCAGCACCCACCGCGGTCACGGACATCTCCTGGCCAAGGGGGCCGACGAGAAACGCGTCATGGCCGAGATGTTCGGCAAGGCCCCGGGATATTCGGCCGGCCGGGGCGGCAGTCAGCACATGGCCTGCTTCGAAATCGGGTTCCTCGGAAGCAACGGCATCACCGGCGGGGGAATACCCATCGGAACCGGGGCGGCGCTTGCACTCAAACGTCGGCGCCCCAGCCAGGTGGTCGCGGTGTTCATGGGGGACGGCGCCGCCAACCAGGGCGTCTTCAGCGAATCTCTCAACATGGCCGCCCTGTGGAAGCTCCCCGTCATCTACCTGTGCGAGAATAACCGTTACGCCATGAGCATGCCGTTCGCCCGGGCGTTCGCCACCCCGACCGTCGCCGAGCGCGTCAGGGGCTTCGGGATTCCCGCCGACGTCATCGACGGCAACCAGGTGCTCGACGTCCTCCGGGCCGTGCGGGCCGCCGCCGATCGTGCACGCCGCGGAGAAGGTCCCGCGTTCATCGAGATGATGACCTACCGCTTCTGCGGACACTCCAAGAGCGACCGCTGCGAATATCGCACCGACGAGGAGGAAGCCGAGCACCTCAAACGCTGTCCGATCCGGCTGCTGGGGGACAAACTGAAAGCCGCGGGCATGCTCGACGACGCGGAAATCGATGTCATCGACCGGCGCGTGCAGCAGCGTGTTGAACAGGCCGAGGCGTTCGCACGCAGTGCGCCGCCGCCAACCGAAACGGGAGAGGTCTTCGCCGAGCCATGAGCGTCCACGAACTGTCCACAAGCGAAGCGGTACGCGCGGCACTGAGACGTGCCCTGCGCGAGAATCCCGAGGTCTTCCTCATGGGAGAGGACATCGGTCTTTATGGAGGCGCGTTCGGGGTGACGCGCGGCTTGCTGGAGGAGTTCGGTCCCGAGCGCGTGCTGGAGACGCCGATTTCGGAGGCGGGTTTCGTGGGACTGGCCGCCGGGGCCGCCCTGATGGGCGCGCGTCCCGTCGTCGAGATCATGTTCGCCGACTTCATCATCCTCGCGTTCGACCAACTCTTCAACCAGGCCGCCAAGTTCCGATTCATGTATGGCGAGCAGGCGCGTGTCCCCCTGGTCATTCGAACGCCCATGGGCGCCGGACGGGGATATGGTCCCACGCATTCGCAGTCGCCCGAGGCCTACCTGATGCACACGCCGGGGATCAAGGTCGCCTGTCCGGCCACCGCTCAGGACGCCTATTCCCTGCTCCGGACCGCCATCGCCGACGACAACCCCGTCGTCTTCATGGAGAACAAGCTGCTCTATGCCGCCAAGGGACCCGTCGACGAGGAACTCACCCTCCCCTTCGGACAAGCCGCGGTGCTCCGCCGCGGAACGGACGTCACGGTGATCACGTATTCCCGGATGGTGCACCAGGCGCTCCACGCAGCGCAGATGCTCGAAAGCGAAGGGATCAGTTTGGAAGTGGTGGACCTCCGCACGCTCGTGCCGCTCGACGAAGACACCATGACCAAGTCGGTCGAGAAGACCGGCCGCGTCATCCTGGTCGAGGAGGGCGTCAGAAGCTGCGGGGTGGCCGCGGAACTCTCCGCACGCATCATCGAAAACAGTTTCGACCTGCTCGACGCCCCCATCGTCCGCCTGACTTTCCCGGACACCCCCGTCCCCGCCGCCATGAACCTGGAAGCCGCCGGTCTTCCCGACGCCCGGAAGATCGCCGCCGCCGCCCGAAAATTGCTCAAGGACGAGGAATGACCGTGGCCGACCCGGCCTTCTCCATCATCGTGCTCAGCTTCAACAAGATCGCCTGCACTCGGCGGTGCATGGACGCCTTGCTGACCTCGCAAGGCAGTCGATTCGAGCTGATCGTCGTGGAGCAGGGTTCGACCGACGGCAGCGCCGAGATGCTCGAAGCCTGCCGCGGACGCTTTGAGGACGCCGGCCACGCGATGACGCTCATCCGCAACACCGACAACGTGGGCGCCTCCACCGGACGCAACCAGGCCATCGAGATCGCCCGAGGCGGCCGGATCGCCTTCCTGGACAACGACATCTACGTGGGAACTCCGGACTGGCTTTCCAGGCTCGCCGCCGTGCTCGACCAGGACGACCGCATCGGTATCGTCGGGCCCCGGCTGGTCTTCGCGTGGGACCCCAAAACCATCCAGTTCGCCGGCGGCGGCGTCAGCCGCAGCGGACGCGTGCAGTTCGTCGGACGCGGATGTCCGGCGGACGACGCGCGTTTCAGCGTGCCGCGCGACGTCCAGTTCGTCATCAGCGCCTGCATGATGGTCCCGCGAAAACTCCTCGATGAAATCGGCGCCTTCGACGAAGCCTTCAACCCCGTCCAGTACGAGGACATCGACCTCTGCTATCGTGCCCGCGCCGCCGGATATCGTGCCGTCTACACCCCAACGGTCCAGATGCTCCACGACGAAAGCGCAACCACCGCCGGCGAGCCCTCGCTGAAAAACAATTACCTCGTCATCAAACACGGAATGGAATTCAAGCGGCGCTGGCGTCACCTGTTCGAGCAGGAGGACGGTCCGGAGGACACCGAGACCCTTTGGAAACCCATCGGGCGCTTCGCCCCCGACCCCCGCAGCAGGTGACCACGACAGACCTCAACAGGAGAAAGGAAGAACGTGGACAAACCGGTCAAGCAGACGCTGAAGGAGATGATCGTCGAACGGCTGTTCCTCAGCATCTCGCCCGACGAGATCCCCGACGACGCCAACCTGATGGAGACGCTCGGCGTCGATTCGGTGCAGATCTTCGAGATCGTGGTGGGATGCGAAGAGGCCTTCGGAATCAGTTTCGAGGAGGGCGACTTCGACATCACCACCTTCCAGACGGTGAACGCGATCGCCCAGGTGGTCCAGAGGAAACAGTCCGGCGGGGAAACGTCGTGAACGAGCGGTTCCTTCGCTTCGAATCCACGGGAGCCGAACTGGTCGGGGTCCTCACGGAGCCTTCCGCTGAGTCCCGCACCGGCGTGCTCCTGGTGCATCCGTTCGGAGAGGAGAAGAAGTTCGCGCACCGCGTGCTCACCTCCGCCGCCTGGCAGTTGGCCGCGTCCGGGTTCGCCGTCCTCCGCTTCGACCTGTCCGGCTGCGGCGACAGCTTCGGCGAGTTTCGCGACGCCGGTCTCAGCCTCTGGGTGGACCAGGTCAAGACCGCCGCGGAGGTCCTTCGTCGCGAAACCGGCTGCGACAGGATCGCCCTTCTGGGCTTGCGACTGGGCGCCAGTCTCTGCCGGCTCGCCGCTCCCGACGTGCCGTCGGCCGGACCCATCGTCCTCTGGGAACCCGTGCTCTCGGGAAAACAGTACATCGAAGCGCTTTGGCGGAAAAAGCTCATCAAGGACATGATGACCGCCGGTCGCGGGAAGACCTCCTTCGAGGAGGAGACCCGGAAGCTGGACGCGAACGGCTTCATCGACCTGGACGGATGGGATATCGGCCGGAACATGGTGGACGAACTCCCGGCCCTCGACCTCGGCACCGTCGCGGCGCCCTCCCCCGCCGGAATGCTGGCCGTCCAGATCACCTTCAACGGAAAAGTGGGACGGGAACTGACCGCGTTCGCCCAGGCCGAGCGTGCCGCGGGCTCCAAGGTGGAACTGGTCGGCATCCGCGAACGTCCAATATGGGACCGCATCGACATCGTCCCCGCAAACGAGCTCATCACGCTCACCGTAAAGGGACTCGTCAGGATGTCGCAGAACTGAGCCGGACGTGACCACAACAGAGGTTCGGATGGAAGAATGGGTTGAGTTCACAAGTAGCGGATCAAAACTCGTGGGAATCCTGGCCCTCCCCGAATCGACGGCCCGTGTCCCCCGAGGCGTCGTGTTCATCCACGGCTGGGGCGGGAACCGCATCGGTCCGCATCGGATCATCGTCAAGGTCGCGCGTGCCCTGGCCCGGCAAGGCGTCGCAAGCCTCCGCTTCGACCTGCGCGGACGCGGGGACTCCGAAGGCGACCCCGACGCCGCCACCCTCGACAGGATGATCGAGGACACCTGTGCCGCCATCGACCTGCTGCGCCGTCGCACGAACCTCGACCACGTAAACCTCTGGGGAATCTGCTCGGGCGGAAACGTGGCCATCGGGGCCGCAACCCTCAAACCCGACGTCACGCGCATGGTGCTCCTGAGCACGCTGCCGTTCATCCCCCAGAAGAAAGCCTCCGAGAAGGTCGCCCGGACGAAAAAACACGCGTTCGGCTACCTGCGCAAACTGGTCTCCCTGAAGACCTGGAAGAAGCTCGTCTCGGGCGCGGTGGACTTCGGCGGCATCCGAAAAACCCTCTTCGGCCACTATGGCCACACCGACGAGCGCGACCGCAAGGACTCCGCCCGCGACATCATGAAAGCCTTCAGGAGCTACCAGGGCGACGCCCTGTTCGTCTATGGCGGCGCCGACCCGGAAGCGGTGGATGCGCAGACCCACTACGACGCGTTCACCCGCGAGAACGACATCCCCGCCCGCTTCGTCACCATCGACGGAAGCAACCACGACTTCTACTCGATCGCCTGGGAAAACGAGATCACCAAACTGACCGCCGACTGGATCGAGAAACCATGAGCGCCCGCGTCCTCTTCGTCATGGGTGACTGGCCCAACCCCAGCGAGACCTTCCTCGCCCGCGAGATGCTCCAGTTGGCCCGGCTCGGACTGGATTTCGAAATCCTCGCCCTGCGGCGCCGGAGCGCCGTGACGCCCGAAGACGCCTTCGCCGAACTCGACGGACGCGTGACCACCCTCCCCGGAAGGACGTCGGGAACCGCCCTCATGGCGGAACTGCGTGCCATCACGAAATACCCGGCCAAGTACTTCCGGATCGCGGGTCCGTGCAAGTGGAGTTTCGGTCCGGGACTGGTGTTCAGGCTGGACTCCGTCCTCGCCGCGGCCCAGGAACTTTCCGGAAAGGGATTCACCCGCGTGCACGGACAGTTCGCCTCGATGCCCGGAGAGGTGGCGTGGGTGCTGGCCCGCTGGCTCGATCTCCCCTTCAGCTTCAGCGGCCACGCGCGGGACCTCTTCGTCCCCCGTTGGGGACTTCGGCGTCTGGTCCGCGACGCCCGGTTCGTCGTCACCTGCACCGAGCACAACCGCGAACACCTTGCGCAGCGTTTCCCCGACGCCAAAGACCGGATTCACCGCATCTATCACGGCATCGACACGCCCCCGACCGCTCCCCCGCGAAACCCCGCCGCGCCTCCCCTGATCCTTGCCGTCGGACGCCTCGTGGAAAAGAAGGGTTTCACCGATCTCGTCGCCGCCTGTGCCCTCCTGAGTCGCCAGAACGTCTCTTACCGCTGCGAAATCGTCGGGGACGGACCCCTCCGTCCCGAACTCCAGCGATTCATCCGGGGCGAACAAATCCCCGTCACGCTCACCGGCTGGTGCACGCAACAAGCCGTGCGGGAAAAGATGCTCAGCGCCGCGTGTCTGGTCGCCCCCTCGGTGATCGCCGACGACGGCGACCGCGACGGCATCCCCAACGTCCTCCTGGAAGCCATGTCGCTGGGGACCCCGGTGGTGGCCGCCTCCGTCTCCGGAATCCCCGAAGTCGTCCAGAACGACCACACCGGCTTCCTGGTCAACCCCGGCGACCCGCCCGGCCTGGCCCGGACGCTCGCACGGGTCCTGGCGAACCCCTCGCAGTCCGAAGCGCAAGCCGTCCAGGCACGCAAACTCGTGATCGAGACGTTCGACCCCGAAGCCAACGCACGTCGTCTCAACCAACTTCTGACAGGAACCCTATGAGCACCGAAGCATCGTCCGAGGTCAAACAGGTTGCCAAGGCCACGTCCGTCGTCAGCGGACTCACCCTCATCGTCTACATCACCGGGTTCGCCTGGCGGTGGCTGTCCGCCCCGTACCTGGGAACCCTCCCCGTCGGCAACGCCTTCAACTGGGCCTACAACATCGTCCAGGACGTCTTCCGCACCTGGGAAAAGCTCCTGCGTCCCACCGTCATCCCCGTCTTCATGCACGAACGCAGCCAGCGAGGCGCTCCCTCCGCCTGGCGTTTCATCAGCACCCTCGTGAACGTCCAGCCACTCATCCTCATCGGACTGACCGTCCTCGGCGTCCTCTTCGCCCCGCAGATCGTCAATTGGACCTCCGACTTCAAGGACCCCGAAAGCCGTCGTCTCGCCCAGCCCATGCTCCGCTGGCTCTTCCTCGCCGTACCGTTCCTGGCCCTCTCCGTCACCGGCTACGTCGTCCTCAACGCACGCAAACGTTTCGCCCTGGCTGTCGTCGGCGACTGGGTCCTCAAGCTCGCCATGGTCGCCGGTCTGATCGTCCTCTACGTCCGCTGGGGATGGGCCGCGCTCGTCCTGGCCGTCGTCGGCGGGTCCATCGTCAAGTTCGCCATGTACGTCTGGGGCCTCGCACGCGAACGCGCCAACTACACCCTCTCCCTCGAACTCCTGAGCCCCGCGATGAAACGCTTCTACCTCCTCCTCGGTCCCATCGCCATCGGGGCCATCGTCTCCTTCGCCCGCGACATGATCGAATACTACTGGCGCACCGGCGTCGCGGAAGGGGACGCCGCCTCCGTCGTCGTCTACGGACGCATGGCCGTCGACGTCCCCATCCAGGTCGTCATGCTCTCCCTCGGAATCGTCATCTTCCCCTTCATCTCCGAAGCCGCCGCCAACAACAAGCACAAGGAACTCTTCGCCGGTTTCTTCACCATCTTCCGTGCCATCCTCCTCGTCTTCCTGCCCATGACCGTGGGCATGATCCTGCTGCGACAGCCCATGATCCGGACCCTCCTGGAGTGGAAGAACTTCGAGTCCGCCGACCCCGCCCTCACCTCCCAGGTCGTCTTCTGGTACGCCATGGGCTTCGTCCCCTTCGCCATCGAAATCATCCTGCTCCCCTACTACTACGCCCGCCAGAACGTCCTCATCCCCACCATTGCCGGAATCGTCACCTCCGCACTCAACATCGTGCTCCTCTACTGGATGCTCCACCACACCGCGCTCGGCGTCGGAGCCTTCACCCTCGCCATGGTCCTCACAAAGGTCCTCAAGGTCATCGCCCTCGTGGCGCTCCTCAAGCTCCTCTTCAAGGAAAAGCAGGACTGGTCCGGACAACTGGTCCGCCTCGTCGGAGGCTTCCTCCGAATCGCCCTGGCCACCGGCGTCATGACGGTCGTGCTCCTCTGGGCCGGACACATCTCGTCCACCCTCATCGACCCGGCCACCAAGCTCGGCGGACTCGTCTTCCTGGTCGCATCCGTCGGTGGCGGAGTCCTCACCTATCTCATCATGGTCATCGTGCTCCGCGTCGAAGAGGCACGACTCGTCTGGGATGGACTGATGAAGAAGCTCAAGGCACGATCTTGAGAACCGGGGTGACCCCATGACAATCTCGGTCGTCCAGGTCGTCGAAGCCGCCGCCTACGGAACGGGCAGACACGTCGAACAGCTCTGCCGCGGCCTGGCTGCCGAGGACTTCGCGGTCACCCTCATCGCCTCGACGCGACGTCAGCCCGACTTCCGCCGGACCATGACCGAACTCGAAGCGGTCGGCGTCTGCTGTCTTGAACTCGACATGCGCCGAAGCGTAAGCCCCTGCCGCGACTTCCGGACCCTGATGAAGCTCGAAAAACTCCTGCGCGAGATTCGCCCCGACGTCGTCCATGGCCATGGCTCCAAAGGCGGCTTCCTGGCCCGGGCGGCGGCTCACGCCATCGGCCTCCCCAACACCGTCTACACCCCCCACTGCTTCGCCTTCGCCGGACCCGTCGGCGCGTTCCGGACCCGATTCTACCGCGCCATGGAACGCCGGGCCGGACGTTGGACCGCACGGCTCATCGCCGTCAGCTCTCATGAAGCCCGACTGGCCGCCGACGCCAAAATCCTCCCGCCAGAACGCATCTCCTTAATCCCCAACGGGTTAGAAGACGACGCCCCCG
>CAZVTD010000027.1:0-20965 GCA_964629945.1 uncultured Planctomycetota bacterium
GTTGGCGGCCAGGGAGTCCAGCCCCTGTTTGACGCATCGGCGGATGTGGACGGTCATGACGACCGAGCCCGCCGCCAGGACAAGGTTGAGCTGGATGAGTGCCTGCCAGCGTCCGGCGGAGACCGTGGTGGTGACGAGGAGTTGTCCGAGAAGCATGACGGCCGTCGCTGCGAAGAGGAGGTCGGCATTTCTTCCGGAAAGGAGCCGGAACGCGGCGAACCCCCCGGTGAGCAGGACGACGGCCGATCCCCAGAGCACGATGGGATTGCAGTCCACGAGGATGCCCACCGTGACCGCAAGCTGCAGAAGCAGGATGAAGACGATGAGCAGGGCACGACTGGCGTGAACCAGTTTCCAGGCCCGGTGTGCGTGCCAGCCGGACAGGAGGAACAGGAGCGTGACGCCGCAGAAGAGGAGGTATTTGGTGAGCTTGTCGAAGCTCTCCCAATACATGATGGCCAGGGGGATGGCGCTTCCGATGACGATGATGACCCCGATGATTTCGCCCCAGCGGATATTGCGCTCGGCCAAGAAGGCCTTCATTAGCGTCGGAAAGTGTGAGACATGGATGGCGTGCTGCTCTTCCTGAGAGAACGGCTCCTCCGAGGTGTCAGGTGTCGGCGTCGGGGTTTCCGGAGGGGCTTGCGGGGCGAGTGGAACTTTCGGTTCGGCGACGGCGGCGACGCGAGGAAGGGGAGGGGGCGTCTGGCCGGGCTGGGGGACCGGGGTGGCCTTGGGCAGGTTGGCCGACGCGGGGAGCGCCTGGTCGAAGGCGTTCAGCATTCCCCAGTCAATCATGCCCTGTCGAAAGGCCAGTCGAAGGAGTTCGCGCGTCTGTGCAAGGGTGGTTATCGGTGGGGGTTCAAGGAGGCTCGAACGCCTCAGGGCTTCGACGTGCCACAGGCGTTCGAACAGATGGGCACAGATTTCCTCGGGGAGTTCTCCGGACTCCTGAAGCGCGCGGAGATGGACCTGAATCCGGATCAGCAGGTCGAGTCCCTGCGGCTGCCCTTCGTCTTGAGAGTCCATCGAGTCTCCTTGCAATCGACCGACGTTCGACGAACGATCCGGGGATCAAGAGCACGCCGCCGGAGCAGGAGCCGTGTCAGGCCCTGGAGGTTGTGAATTGTACATACAGACACAGATTCTGTCCAGAGCGTTCCGTGGGAATCCGTGTCGTTGGAAGGTGTTCTAGCGGGGGGTAGCGGATGGCCGGGTCGCGCGCTTGCGCTCGTCGGTGTTGAGGATGGTCTTGCGCAGGCGGATGGATTGGGGCGTCACCTCGACCAGTTCATCGTCGGCGATCCACTCCAGGGCCGGCTCCAGGAGCATGCGCTGGGGGACGTCCAGCCGGGTGTCCACTTCGCGTGTTGCCGACCGGTGGGCCGAGAGGTGCTTGCGCTTGGTGGGATTGCACGGAAGGTCGCCGGCCCGGCAGTGCATCCCCACGATCATGCCCTCGTAGACCGCTTCCATGGGACCCACGAAGAGCGTGCCGCGGTTCTGCAGGGTTTCGAGACTGTAGCTCATGGCCTGTCCCGTGTCCATGCTGACCATGGCGCCGCGGTTACGTCCCGCGATGTCTCCCATCCACGGTCCGTGGTGGATGTAACGCGACGAGAGGATGCCCATCCCGCGGGTGTCCGTCAGGAATTCGCCGCGATAACCGATGAGTCCCCGTGTGGGGATATCGTATTCCAGTCGCACGGTCCCATGACCGGAATTGTGGACGTTCTGGAGCAGTCCCTTCCGGCCGGCCAGCTTTTCGATCACCACGCCCTGGAACTCTCCCGGGACGTCGACGACCAGTCGTTCGATCGGTTCGGTCACGTTGCCGTGTTCGTCCACGTGGGTGATGACCTCCGGCCGGGACAGGCACAGTTCGCACCCTTCCCGTCGCATTTCCTCCACCAGGATGGAGAGGTGGAGTTCGCCCCGTCCCGAGACCTTGACCCCATCGGCGCGTCAGATGTCCTCCACCCGCAGGGCCGGGTTCACGTGGAGTTCGCGTTCGAGTCTTTCCTTGAGCTGGCGCAGGGTGATCGGACGACCCTCGTTTCCGGCGAACGGGCCCGTGTTGGTCAGGAAGAACATGGACACCGTGGGCTCCTCGATGTCCAGCGGGGGAAGCGCCGGGTTTTCGAGTTCGGGCGCGGACAGGGTGTCCCCGATCTCCATGACCTCGGGTCCCGCGATCCAGACGATATCGCCCGCGACGATCTCCTGCACCGCCTGTCGATCGAGTCCCTTGGTGACCCAGATGTGTCCGACCTGCGAGGTCTCGGTGCTCACGACGTCCCAGGCTCCGGACTCCTTGATTCCATCCCGCCAGCGGCAGCTTGTCCTCACCAGCGGATCTCCCACGTGCAGGGCCCCCTCCAGCACGCGTCCGCATCCGATGGCCCCGATGTAGTCGCTCCACGCCAGGGTACAGACCTGCATCCGGAAGGGGGCGTGTCGTTTCACGGGGGGCGGCGGGACTTCCTTGATGATGGTGTCGAAGAGTGCGTCCATTCCCTTGGGCTCGTCGTGTTCGAGGTCGCGCACCAGCCAACCCTCCAGCGCGGAACCGTAAAGGACCGGGAAGTCCGCCTGGTGGTCGTTGGCACCCAGCTCCATGAAGAGGTCGAACGTCTCGTTGAGGGCATGGTGCGGGTCCGCGTGCTCCAGGTCCACCTTGTTGATGACCACGATGGGGCGGTATCCCAGCTTGAGCGCGCGCATGAGCACGTACCGCGTCTGGGGCATGGGGCCTTCCTTGGCGTCGACCAGCAGCAGCACCGAGTCCACCATCGACAGGACCCGTGCCACCTCTCCCGAAACATCGGCGTGGCCGGGAGTGTCCACGATGTTGATCTGGTATCGTCCCCACGTCACCGTGCAGTGCTTCGCCCGGATGGTGATCCCGCGTTCGCGTTCCAGCACGTTGGAGTCCATCACCCGCTCTTCCACGCGGGCGTTGGCACGGAAGGTGTGCGCCTCGCGGAAGATCGAGTCGATCAGGGTGGTCTTTCCGTGGTCGATGTGCGCGATGATGGCCACGTTGCGAATATGTGACGACGATTTCATGAGTTTCCGCCGAAGAAGAGCACTATGCCGGTGTGTCCAAGGGGCAGCCCAAAGATTCGTCATCATAGCAAGGAGGGGAAAAGAAGTCAACAGGGAAGCAGAACGCCCCTGGGGACGCTCTACTGCGTCCCCAGGGGCTGTTGTGTGTGAACGACGTGTTCCGGTGGAGCGTCTACCGGGGCTTCTTGCCGAACAGGATGCCCGCGAGGGCCTCTATGCTCTGACGCGAGGAGCCGAACGCGCAGACCACGGTGGGGTAATCGGGTGACGCGGCCTGGGGATAGGGGGTGTTGGTCACGACGACCACGGGTTTTCCGGTGGCGACGATCTCCTTGATGAACTGGTTGCCGCCTCCCTCGCGACGGTAGAAGTAGTTGGTGATGACGACGATGTCCGCCTCGGCCAGCCGGTTTCGGGCCCGCTGTTTGTCGTTTTCGGTGAAGCCGAGGGTGGTTTCGACGATCCCCACGTTCTCGCTGTGCTTGAGCATGCATTCCCAGAGGAGCGCCGGGTGCAGGGTGTGATCGTTGACCCGGGCGTGCAGGGGGTTCTGCTGCTCGACGAGGAGGACCCGCTTGTCCCTGGAGAGCGGCAGCAGGCTGGCCTTGTCGCGAAGGACCGTGATGGCACGGTTGGCGGTTTCCAGGGCGATCTGGTGCACCTTGGGATCGCGCACACCGTCGTCGGCATGGGCGGGGTCGCGCAGGTTCCCGTTCTCGAACAGGCCGTAATCGTATTTCACCGAGAGTGTCCGGCGGATCGCCTCGTCGAGACGTTCCTCCGGAAGCCGGCCGCTCTGGACCGCCTTGACCAACTGCTCGAAGACTTCGTCGATGAGCGGACTCTCGTCCCGGACGAGAACCAGATCGTTGCCCGCAAGGATGGCTTCGATGCAGGCTTCGGCCACTTCGAACTCCTGGACGATGCCGCCCATGGTGATGTCGTCGGAGGTGACCACGCCCTGGAAGCCCATCTCGTCTCTCAGGAGGTCGGTGAGGATCGCCTTGGAGAGGGACGACGACCGGCCGGAGGGGTCGAGCTTCGGATAGGCGGTGTGTGCGGACATGATGGTGGGCATCCCGGCGTCGATCAGGGCCTGGAAGGGGGCCAGGTGGACCTTCTTCATGACGTCGCGGTCCACGTCGATGACGGGCAGACCCGCGTGGGAATCCTGGGTGCTGGCGCCTCGTCCCGGGAAGTGCTTTCCGGTGGTGATGAGTCCGCTTTCCTTGAAGCCCTTGACGGCCTCACCGGCGTAGGTGATGACGTCCTCGGGAGTTTCGCCGTAGGCACGCGTGCCGATCTCGGGGTTGAGGGGGTTCGTGTTGACGTCGAGCACGGGCGAGTGCATCCAGTTGAAGCCGATGGCGGTCAACTGTCGACCGACGGCCCAGGCGGCCTGACGTGCCAGGGCGGGCTTGCCGGTCTGTCTCAGCCCCATGGGGTTCGGCAGGTACTGTACGCCGCCCATGAAGTAATCCGCGCTGCCGTCGCCTTCCTGGTCGAAGGTCACGTGCAGCGGAAGACCGAGGCCGTTGTCCAGCGCGGCCTGCTTGAGCGTGTTCAGGAACTCGCAGTACTCGGCGTTGGTGACGCGGGGCACCGGAAAGCCCGGCACGAAATCCTTGACGGTGCCCTTGGGGGCACGGATCACCCGGTGGGCGAACTTCTCGCTGGTGGCGTAGGGGTCGTGGACCGCGGTCTTGATGCGGAACGTGAGTCCGACACGGATGCCGGACGGATAGTAATTCCGGATCCTCTTGAGGATCTCCGGCGTGATCATGTTGCCCACGAAACCGATCACCAGGCACTGCCCGATCTTCTGCTCGATGGTCATCTTGTCGATGGTCTTGTTGATGAACCGCATCTTGTCCTTCGCCATAAGCCGCTCTCCAATTCCGATGTGTTAGTGTGCTTCGCTGAAAGCAAGCGAGAAAGATTGACGGACGTCCCCGGCGGATTTCACGATGAAATCCACACAGGGGACCTCGCGCATGTCGCCGAAGAAGTTCGACTTCGCCCGGCTGACCTGAATGGTGGACTTGAGTGACGCCTCCAGGGTCAAAATGTTCCCGGCGGACTTGATGAGGACCCGGTTGTGTTCCGCATCCACCTGGACGTCTTCCTGGGCCAGGATGAAGCGGAAGGTGAAGGTCCTGGGGGTGCCTGTCGTGTTGCGGATGTCGTCGGTGATGCGGAAGGTGTCGATGTCGGGGTGGTCGATGCTTCGGGAAAAGGTGACGCCCAGCCGCTTGAAGCCGTCGGATTCTGCGCACACGGAGGGATGCTTGCCTTCGGAGAACGCCTTGATCACCGGGTGAGCGCGTTCCGCCCAGACCCAGAAGGACTTCCAGACCGCGTCTTCCTGGCCGTCCACCAGCAGCGTGCTGTGTGCCCAGCCTCGGCGGAAGTAGGGCTGGAAGTCGGGATTGTCGTAGTTGCAGCAGCCGCCTTCGATGATGAAGGGATCCTTGTCCCGCCAGAGGACGAACCCGAGCTTGCCGGCCTGGACGTGCGAGCCGTGGGCGTAGTTGGCGTCGAAAAGCAGGTAGTTGCGCTCGTCGCGGAAGATCGGAAACCCGCTGGGCTTGTTCGGATAGAACGTCTTCGTTTCGCTTTCCGGGATGGGATAGTAGTGCTCCATCAGAGCGAGCGTCGCCGTGATGTCCACGCGCGGCCCGTCGTTGATGACGGGAAGGTAACCGTCGGGCATGACCATCGCCTTGAGCAGGCGCAGCGACCGGAGCAGCGTGTCGCGGAAGATCTCCGGGACTTCCTGACCGTTGGCCTTCGCGCTCAGGAGCACCTCGCGGAAATGCGTCAGCACGAAGGGCGTATAGCCGGGCAGCGATTCCTTGTACATCCCGTCCTCGAAGAAGTCCTCGCCGATGTGACGGGTCTGCATCTCCAGTGCAAGCTGGCGCCAGCGCTCGGCGTTCTCATCCTGGACGAGCGCCCCGGCCAGATACATGCACATCATGCGCAGCGTGTGGTGGTTGCCATACTTGTAACCGTAGTGCTCGGTCACCCACAGGATGGAGTTGGCGTGACCGCGGATCCACCGCTTCATGTCCTCGGAACGCGCCGCCAGGGCCCGGGTGTTCCGCAGGAGCACCGTGGTGCACAGGAGCACCAGCAGCCGATAAGCCGGCTGGAAGTCATACCATTCCCACGGGACGTGGGCTTCCTCGGGGGACAGGAGACCTCGCTGGAACCTGTAGTCCCAGGCCAGCGCCTTCTCCTCCAGCGCGACCATCTCCTCCTTGTTGGCGGGATACCCCATCTTCACTTCCCAGTCCGACATCAGGCGCAGGATGAGTTCAGCGAGTTTCTCGTCGCCGGTCAGGAAGCTGATGCGGGCCACCGAAGGGGCGAAATACCAGCGGTGCAGCCAGGCGTAGAGTTCCAGGGAGCCCACGTCGCCGTTACGGGTCCACTCGAGGTTGTCCAGGGGCCCCCACGCCCGAAACAGTTCCCCGCTCAGGAGCTTGTCGGTGATTTCCCGGTCTCGACGGGTCTTGACGTATTCGTCCACGATGAAACTTGCCCCGCCGTCCAGCGGATACAGGTCCAGGTATTCGTAGCTCCGCCAGAGGGCGTCGGGGATGTGAAACGTGCCTTTCAACCAGGGCAGGGATGGCATGAAGTCTTTCCTTGTTTTCCGGTAATGGTGCTTCCCCGCGGTTCGACCGAATCGCGAGCGCATAGGGTACGTTCCGCCGCCCCGCCTGTCAACTCCCATCCCCCGTCGGTACTCGGCGTCATCACAGCGGCTTGTAGTAGACCACCTTCTCCATCCGGATGTCGAATCCCGCCTTCTCGTAAGCGCGTCGGGCCGGCGCATGGGCCGGGTCCAGTCCCGTGAACACCAGCGCCATCCGTATCCCCATCCGCTTCATCTCGTCCATCGCCTGTTTCAGCAGCTTTCCCGCGATGCCCTTTCCATGCTGATCCGGACGCACCGCCATGCTCTCGATCCGTCCCGTCTTCTTCTCCGGCTCCGCGGTGAACGCCACGAACCCCACCACCGCCCCGGCCACTTCCGAGACCAGGACGTGTTCCCCGTCCTTCTGCTCGCAGGACCGGATCGTCTCGGTGCGTTTTCGTTCCTGCCAGTTCGTGTGCATGAGGTCGTACATCTCGCTTCCGAGCACCCTCCGGTATTCGGCATAGATCGGCTCCCAGGCCGCCACCGCGATGGTCGCCACGGTCTCGTAATCCTCCGGACGCACCTCTCGAATCACCACCTCGCTCGTCATGACCTTCCGTCTCCGTACGTTGTAATGTTTCGCCTGTCTGCGAATCCGTCAAGTTATCGCTCTGTCCCCGTGCTGTCAATCCCGATTTGCCGTCGGTGCACGTGGGAGACGGCGTCAGTCGGTCTCTCATCGAGCACGGAACACGGATTGACAGAAATGCCGAACTTTGTTATGAGGGCTTTTCAGACGGTGGGATGTCCGGACCCGGATGGATCGTGATGGAAGACTGTGCGAGACGGAACATTTCTGTGGGAGATAGAGTGCGATGAAACGATGGATAGATCCGTACGAGCACCTGAAATACATTGTGGAGGAAATCGGCCCCAGACCCCCGGCGAGTCCGGCCGAGCGGGCCCTGGCCGAATACGCGGCCGGTCAGATGAAACAATTCGGTCTTCAGGTGAAAATCGAGCCCTACAATCAGCCCCGCTGGATCCACGAGGGCACGATGCTGAAGTTGGCCGGAGACGGCGAGTCGTTTCCTGCACTGGCCTTCCTTCATACCCCGGGAGGACACGTCAGCGGAAAGCTCGAATCCATCGGGGTCCTGGGACTCGAAGGCGGCATGCGTCAGCCTTCCGTGCGCGGCAAGGTCCTGCTGGCCGTCGGAAATCCTCCCGGGAACGTCGGAGGCGTCTGGGCCATGGAGCTCGAACGCCGGGGGGCCAAGGCGCTCATCTATGCGTCCCTGGAGCACGAGATCGACACCAAGCGCATCCGGGAGCCCCGGCTGAAGAAGATGCCCACCCTGTCGGTCAGTGGGTTGACCATGCGCAAGCTCCTTTCTCACATCGGCAAGGAAGTCGTGGTGGACGTGAAAGCGCGCACCATCCCGGGCAAAGGCTGCAACACCGTCGCCGTCCGTCCCGGGCGCACCAAGCGCCGGGCGCTCTTCATCGCCCACAGTGACACCGCCCCTCACACGGTCGGCGCCCTCGACAACGGCGTCGGCTGCGCACTCCTGCTCAGCCTGGCCGAACGTCTTGGAAAATCCTATCCCGACTGGAACTTCGAGTTCCTCTTCGCCGGCGGTGACGAATATCCCGGCTTCCCCGATCCGCCCGATCATCACCTCTGCATGGCGGCCTACATCAAGCGTCACCCCGTCAAGGACCTCGATTATTACCTCGAAATCGACTGTGTCGGTTCCGTCTTTGCGCCGGATTATCTCCACACCGTGATTCCCCCCCAGGCGACCGCCCGACTTCAGAAGCAGCTCAGGGGCCGGGACGTCTATCTTGCCGACTACAGCGACAAGGGGCTTTCCGGACTCGGTCGGTCCATCTCCGAGCGGGGAATCCCCGGCATGTTCCTCCTGGGGGACTATGGGCTCTTCGTCCACATCCACACCCCCAGTGACAATCTGGACGTCGTGTCCCGCGAACGTCTCAACGGATCGCTCGAGATCATGGAAGAGACCATTCGCGGATTGGACGGACTTCCCAGGGGACTGGGTGGATCGACGGCGTGACGGCGGCGCGGCACGGATGACATGGAAACAAAACAGGCCCGGGAGGAATTTGCCTCTCGGGCCTGATGGGGTACACTGTCAGAAGCGTTTCCGGAAAGTCCGGGCGGGTCGCCTGTCTTGTCCTGTTGAGAAGGGGAGGGGATGAAGAAGCCGGTCAGAGCGCGGGTGCATCGCAGGGCCCGCGCGTCGCGTTTTGTTGAGCTTTTCCGGACCACGCCGCCCGAGACGGTCTGTCCCAATTTCTACGTCCTTGCGCATGCTTCGGGGTGCTCCTTTGCGCCGCAGTGCCGTTATTGCTACCTGAAGTCGTCCTTCTGGCGGCTCCAGAAGCCCGAAGTCTTCACGAACGTCGAGGAGATGCTGGCCGACGTCGAACGATGGATTGAGAAAGACCACCTCGAAACATACATTCTTAACGCGGGCAACCTCTCCGACAGCCTGGTTTTTGAAGAGGACCGGCCGATTGTCGCCCGGCTGGTGGACGTCTTCCGAAATCACGCCGCCGGTCGTCCCCACACGCTCCTCCTGACCACCAAGGGCGGGATGCGGGAGTGTCGATCGCTGTTCGAGACCGAGCCGTGCGCCCGCGTCATCGTCTCGTTTTCGGTGAACTCCACGGAAGCCGCCCGGGAGTTCGAAGCGGGCGTGCCCGCGCCGAAGGAGCGCTTTGAAGCCGCCCGGGCCCTGCGCAAACAGGGTTGGCGCGTCCGGCTGCGCATCGATCCCATGATCATGGGGTTCGATTATTCCGAGGTCGTCCGCGAAGCACGCAAACTCAAGCCCGAGCGGATCACCGTGGGCTCCCTGAGGGCGGAAAAGAGCCTCACGAAATACACTGAGCCCGGACTGTTCGACGCACTGGAACCACGGGGGCAGGACGGCGAACTCAGACGCTATCCCCGGAACGTGCGCATGGAAATGTACCGCTCCGTCGTGGAGCCGCTCCGTGGTCTGGCGCCGATCGGATTGTGTGAAGAGACGCCCGATGTCTGGGACGAATTGGGTCTTGACAGGGTCGGCAAGTGCTGTAATTGTGGGGGCTGAGCGGGGCGGCTGCGCCCACGTCACCGGAAAACCAGGACGAACGGGCGAACTGCATCCACGTTTCTGGCAGCACGGCAAGCTGACCATGACGGCCCTCCGCGAACAACTCATTCGAACAGGAAGGATGAAACCATGTCGCTGAAAGGGCGTGTGAGCGTGGTGTTGCTGGCGGGTCTTTCTGTGCTGCTGGCTTCCGTCGTGTGCAGGGCGCAGAACGTTGTGCTGCCGACAGGCGTGAAAGCCGTCTGGGACATGTCCGAAGCCTACCGTGAAGGGACCGCCACACGCGAAAGCATCTGCATCAACGGTTTGTGGCAGTGGCAGCCTGGGACCTTCAACGCGGATGCGGTGCCGACGGACAAGTGGGGCTACTACAAGGTCCCCGGACCCTGGCCCGGCGTCCAGTACTATCTCCGGAAGAACAGCCAGAATTGTTACGCCCATCCGGCCTGGAAGGGACAGGAGAACACCTGCACGTCGGCCTGGTACCAGCGCGAGATCGTCATCCCGGACAAGTGGGCCGGACGACGCATCACCGTCTCCACCGAATACCTGAACTCGCACGCCGTCATCTTTGTGGACGGTCGCAAGGCCGGTGAACTCTGGTATCCCTCCGGTGAACTCGACATCACCACGATGGCGCGGCCGGGGCAGAAGCAGGTCCTGTCCATGCTGGTTACGGGGTTGACCCTGGAGGAACTTCGAAAGCTCCGGAACGAACAGATTGCCCCGGCGGCGGACCGAAAGCGCAAGATCGACATGTTCTGCGGCCTGTGCGGCGACGTCTTCCTCCAGAGCACGCCAGCCGGTGCGCGGATGCAGGACGTGATGGTGGATACCTCTGTTCGCAAGGGCGAGATCGCCTGTCACGTCGCCTTGGACGGTCTTCAGGACGGAACCCAATACCACCTGGCGGTAAAAGTCCTGGAGGACGGCAAGGTCGTCAAGGAGTTCTCAAGCCCGGTGTTCACGTCCGCGGACCTGAAATCCGGCCGCTACACCTTCAGCCAGTCCTGGAAGCCTTCGAAGCTGTGGAACGTGGACACGCCCGAGAACATGTGCGTCCTGGCCATCGATCTGCTCGACGGTCAGGGCAACACGGTGGACGTCATCGGGTCCATCCGCTTCGGTTATCGCGAGTTCTGGATCGATGGACGCGATTTCATGCTGAACGGAAGTCCCATCTCCTGCCTGATCATCCCGCTGGACAATGCCCTCTGGGGCGCCTCTGGAGCGAACTACCAGGCCGCCCGCGAATCGTTCCTCCGCTGGAAAGCCGCCGGGGTCAACGCGATGTTCTGTCACAACTACGGAGTGACCCCCGGCGACACCGTCAGCTATGACGAAGTCCTCCAGGCTGCTGACGACGTCGGCATGCTCATCGCCTTTTCCCAGCCGCACTTCAAGGAATACGACTGGAATGCCGCGGCTGCCGACGAGAAGAACGGCTACGCTCGCGACGCCGCCTTCTGCGTGAGTGTCGCCCGGAATCATCCGTCCGTGGTCTGGTATGCCACCAGTCACAACACCCTTGGGAATTTCCTGTTCAATGCCCCGGATGTCGCCGGTGGGGTTCAGGATCTCGCCCCTGACCGCAACCGTCAACGCAACGTCGAGTCCGCCCTCCGGGCCGAGTCGATCATCCGGGGACTCGATCCGTCGCGGCTCGTCTACCATCAGTCGGGCGGGGATACCGGCGTCGTCTGGGGACAGAACTTCTACCTCAACTTCGCGCCCATCCAGGAACGCTGCGACTGGTTCGAGCAGTGGGCCACCAGAGGAGTCAAGCCGCTCTTCATCTCCGAGTGGGGTGCCCCCTATGGCATCAACTGGACCATGTTCCGCGGGTTCTGGGGCCGGACGCGTTCCTGGGGGAATGACCGGGGGGCGTGGGAGTTCTGTGCCGCCGAGTGGAACGCCCAGTTCCTCGGGGACCGTGCTTTTGACATCAATGACGCCGAAAAGACCAACCTGCGCTTCGAAGCCGGAAAGTGCCGCGAAGGACAGACCTGGTTCCGCTGGGATTATCCCTTCAGTCCCGTCGGAACCCCCGATCTTCCTCATCGACAGGAAGTCTGGGCGATGCACATCCAGAACGAATGGCGGGCGTTCCGCACCTGGGGCGTCTCCGCCTTCAATAACTTCAGCATCCATTCCTTCTGGATTCCCAAAAACGGTCCGAGCGTCGGCAGAAAAGACCTCACGGTGGACTGGGAGCATCTCCAGAGGCCCGGCTTGAGTCCCGATTACGTCGAGTGGAAGTCCAGCCGCATGGACATGGAACTTGACCGGAACGACTGGATTCCCACCGAGGCCGGAAAAGCCCTCATCGCCAACTCGAAACCCCTCCTGGCCTACATCGCCGGGAAGCCCGATGCCTTCACCAGCAAAGACCACAACGTCCTGGCCGGTCAGACCGTTTCCAAGCAGATCATTGTCATCAACAACTCGCGTGCGGCCGTGAACTGCCAGGTGGCATGGAGCCTCAAGCTGCCGGCGCCCGTCAACGGGACCAAGGTCATCAGCGTTGAGTCCGGGCGACAGGTGCGTGTGCCCGTCGAGATCAAGCTGCCTGCTGATCTTGCCCCGGGAAAATATGACCTGACCCTGACCGCGAAGTTTAGCACGGGCGAGGAGCAGGCCGATACGTTGGATATCCACGTGCTGGCGGCTCAACCCGCCGTGAAACCCGCAAAGGTCGCTCTCTACGATCCCGCCGGTGAGACCACGGTGCTCCTGAAAACCCTCGGCATCCAGGCCGACACGGTGGACGCCGGTGCGGACCTCGCGGGATACGATGTGCTCCTCGTCGGTCGCAAAGCCCTGACCGTGGACGGACCGGCACCGAACATCGAGCGTGTCCGCAGCGGACTCCGGGTCATCCTCTTCGAACAGACCGCAGATGTCCTCGAACAGCGCTTCGGCTTCCGTGTCGTCGAATACGGTCTCCGCAACGCCTTCCCACGCGTCCCCGATCACCCCGTCCTGACCGGATTGCAGCTGGACAACCTGCGTGACTGGAACGGACAGGCCACGCTTATCCCGGCGCGGCTCGAAGGCAGTGCACGATCCGGACACCACGGCGTCGGTATCACGCGCAACGGAGTCAAGCTCGACCGGGTCTATCGTTGTGGCTGCCGGGGCAGCGTCGCCAGCGTCCTCATCGAAAAGCCCGCTCGCGGGAACTTCCTGCCCATCGTGGACGGCGGCTACAGCCTCCAGTACAGTCCGCTCATGGAATACCAAGAGGGGGCCGGACTGGTCCTGCTCTGTCAGATGGACGTCACCGGACGGACCGAAACGGACCCGGCCGCCTCTCGACTGGTCGCTAACCTTCTGAACTACGCTTCCGCCTACAAGCCGGCCCCGGTTCGGACCCTTGTGCTGGCCGGTGACGAGACGGCGGCCGATCATCTCAAGCGATGCGGCATGACGCTTGAGACCTTCAAGGGCGATCTGAAGAAGGATGACGTTCTGTTGGTCGCGCCGACGGGCGGTGACGTCCTGGCACCGCACAAAGAGACCGTCGGAAAGTGGCTGGCCGGCGGGGGACATGTCGTGGTGGTGGGACTTGATGCAGCACAGGCCAATGCGTTCCTGCCCTTTGCGGTCGAAATGAAGAACGAGGAATACATCAATGCCCTGTTCGGGCCGGCCGGTGTTTCGTCGCCGCTTGCGGGAATCGGTCCCGCGGATGTCTACAATCGCGATCCTCGCACGATCCCGCTTGTTTCGGGTGGCGTCGATGTCCTCGGAGGCGGTGTCCTGGGTGTCTCGAAGGACGGCGGCGTGGTGCTGTTCCAGTTGGTCCCCTGGCAGTACGATTACAGCAAACAATTTAATCTCAAACGGACCTTCCGTCGATCGAGCTGCACACTGACCCGAATCCTGGCCGGCATGGGCGTCGGCGCGGATACGCCCCTCATCGCACGCTTTGCACGGGGAAGCGGCGACGACAAACAGCCCTGGCTCACCAGCTTCTATCTGGACGAGCCCGTGGAGATGGACGATCCCTATCGCTTCTTCCGCTGGTAGCATGCCGCAGTCTGCAACAGACTTGGGGATGCAGGTCCATCCGACCTGCATCCTCTTGTTTTTCCGGATCTCCTGAAAAACAGCACACATATTTAATTAAATGAAATCCGTTTCGCTCGAGACGATTTCTGCTTCCCGCGCGGGACACGGCCGAAATCCTGACCGAAACCGCGGTATTCTGGGGTACCCGACGGGTTACAGGAAGTGAGCGGAAATCGACCCGTAATCACGGGATTTCCCGTAATATCCGGGTCGGCGCTATCACACAAATTCTGGCCTGATGGGCCGTCGCGATGGACAATCGGGGAGGCGGACGCACGATTCGGGTCTGTTCTGGGAACAGGAGACCGTATGAGCGTGACTCAGCAGCCCAAGACCGCACTCCCCAGGGTCAGAATCATCCCCGCCAGCGATCCAAATACCCCGGAAATCCACGTCATGGCCGTTCCCTCGGGTGCCCTCTGCACCCCCCAGACCCAATCAGAATCAGTGTATCGCGAAATCGTGCAGTCACTTAAATATGCAAATAACTTCCGGATCGTCTCCGAGACGGTTTTTGGGGACCTGGACTGCAAAAACGCCGTTCTGGACGCCCGGCGCGGGGTTCTGAAGGCCGCCGGTCTCAGTGCCGAAAACCCCGTGAACTACATCGAAGGCGCCCCCTGCGACGGAAAGGGACTGGCCGGGGTGAATCTGACCTTGGTCGACGCGGCTGCCGCCAGGGTGACCCCCATCCGGGATGACGAGCGCCTCTGGGGCTACGCGGTGGACGCGCAGAGCGGCACATCGGTGTACCTCTCGGGGGTTCGGGCAACGACGACGGATCATCCACCCCAGGACGGCCCCGCACAGGCCGAAGCCATGATCCGCCGGACCGAAAACCTTCTTGCCCAGGCCGGGTTGACCTACGGCTCCGTGGTGTGCACCCGCAGCTACCTCCGACGCCTGCTCGAATGGTATCCCGATTTCAATGGGGCACGCAACCGGTGCTACACCCGGCTTGGCCTGATCGCCCCAAACGCCCCGGCACGCCTGCCGGCCAGCACCGGAATCCAGGGAAAGGTCTCCGAGGACTGTGAATGTGCCATGGATGTCTTCGCTTTTTCCAGCGATGGGGGGAAGACCTGCCCCTTCGTGCGGCTCCAGAACCCCCTCCAGAACGAGGCCCCCAGTTATGGCGCTTCCTTCGCCCGGGCCGTGAGCGTCGACAAGGGGTCCCTGCGCTGCGTCATCGTCTCGGGGACCGCCGCCGTGGACGAGAAGGGACACAGCATTCATCTCAACGATCCCGTCGGACAGTCGAAGAGGACACTGGAGAACTTCCGGACCATCCTCGGCGTCGGCGGCGCCACACCTTCCGATCTCGTCCGGGCCGTCATCTATTGCAAGCACCCATCCTACGCCGGCATCTTCCGCGACGAAATGCGTCGGATGAATTGGCCCGACCTCCCGTTCATCGTGGTGCGGGCCGACGTCTGTCGCGACGACCTGCTGGTCGAGATCGAGGGGACGGCCCTGGTTAACCGGGCGGAACGCATCGGTCTCGGTACCGTCGAAAAGGACAGCGTCACGAGCCCGGGAATGTGATAGAATACATTGGTGGCCCGGGAGGGGCGTGGAGTCCCCTGATCCGGGCGCCGATGGTGTTGCGGCGAGGGCACTCATGAAGAAGATAGTGTGTCTCGCGGTCGTCCTGCTGGCGGCCGTCGCGCTGGCAGAGTCACCCAAACCCCAGTCCACGCCTTTCGAATCCGGCGCCGACCCGACCCCCAAAGGAAAAATCGACGAACTGGTCTTCGCGCGTCTCAAAGAAGCCGGAATCCAGCCCGCCGCCTTGTGCAGCGACGAGGTCTTTCTCCGTCGCGTCTATCTCGACGTGATCGGCACGCTTCCGACGCCGGCGGAAGCCCGGGACTTCCTCAAAAGCCAGGACCCCGACAAGCGCGCAAAACTCATTGACCAGCTCCTCGAACGCGACGAATACGCCGATTACTGGGCCATGCGCTGGGGCGACCTCCTCCGGGTCAAATCCGAGTTCCCCATCAACCTCTGGCCCAACGCCGTCCAGGCCTATCATCGCTGGATTCGCACCGCCCTCAAGGAGAACCTCTCCTACGACCGTTTCGTTCGCGAACTCCTCACCACCAGCGGCAGCAACTTCCGTGTCCCCCAGGTGAACTTCTACCGTGCCGTCCAGGGCCGGGAACCCGCCTCGTTGGCCAAGGCCGTGGCGCTGGCCTTCATGGGGGACCGGATGAACTCCTGGCCGCAGGACCGGAAGACGGGGATGGCGGCCTTCTTTGGCCGTCTGGGCTACAAGGGGACCGCCGAGTGGAAGGAGGAGATCATCTTCTTCGACGTCGGACGCAGGGGACCGGACTCGGCCAGGCTTCCCGACGGGTCGCTGGCGAAGCTCCCGGTCGATCGCGACCCCCGCGAAGTCTTCGCCGATTGGCTCGTCACCGCGGACAATCCCTGGTTTGCCCGCTGCGCCGTCAATCGCATCTGGTTCTGGCTGATGGGCCGCGGGATCATCGACGAACCCGACGACATCCGTCCCGACAACCTGCCCACCCATCCCAAAGTCCTGACGTTCCTGGAAAAGGAATTCGTCGCCGCGAAGTACGACGTCAAGCACGTCTATCGACTCATCCTCAACTCCAACACCTATCAGCTCTCTTCGATCCCGCGATCCAGGGACCCCCGGGCCGAATCGTGGTTCGCCTGTTATTCTCAGCGCCGTCTGGACGCCGAGGTGCTCATCGACGCCCTCTGTCAGATCACGGACACCACGGAGGAATATTCCAGCAGCATTCCCGAGCCCTTCACCTGGATTCCGTCGGACAAGCGCTCGACCGCGCTTCCGGACGGGAGCATCACCAGTTCCTTCCTCGAGATGTTCGGACGTCCCCCGCGCGACACCGGCATGGCTGCCGAACGCAACAATGCACCGACCGCCGATCAGGTCCTGCATCTCCTCAATTCCAGTCACGTCCGAAAGAAAATCGAAAGCAGTGGAAAGTTTCGTCAGCTTCGCCAGACGGCTGCACGGGAACCCGACAAGGCCCTCACCGAACTCTACCTGATGATCCTGTCGCGGACCCCGACGCCCGAGGAGTTGGCCGTGATCAAAAAATACGTCGAGACCAGCCGCAGCCAGAGAGGCTTCGACATGGTGAATGATGTGGCCTGGGCGCTCATCAACAGTCCGGAGTTCCTGTATCGACATTGATCTGCGGGAACCTCGTGCGGAGCGGCCTTCCCGCCCGGCACGGAAGACAGAGGTGATGACATGAGCAGAAAGAACTCGAAGACGCATGACGCCTCCCCGGCGAACTGGCTCGCCTCCCGCCGGACCTTCCTGAAGAGCAGCCTGTTGTTCGGAGCGGGAGCCCTGCTGGGTGGACACCCGATGGTCTCGGTCCTTGCCGCCCCCGACCGACCCATCCGGGCCAGGGCCAAATCCGTAATCCAGGTCTGGCTGTGGGGCGGCCCGTCGCATCTGGACACCTTCGACCCGAAGCCCGAAGCCGGAACCGCCTATTGCGGCCCCTTCGACAAGCCCATCCCCACCAACGTCGATGGGATCATGATCGGACAGATGCTGCCCCTCCTGGCCCAGCAGGCCGACAAGTATTCCATCATCCGAAGCATGACCCACGGCATCAATGGACACGAGACTGCCGCCTACATGGTCCAGACCGGTCGCAAACCCGGAGGCCGCGTGGTCTACCCGTGTGCCGGCGCCATCGTCTCCTACTTCAAGGGATACCGTGCCGGATACAAGGGCTTGATCCCACCCTACATCGTGCTGACCCGGCCCCAGGGACGGTTCTCCGAGGCGGGTTTCCTTGGCCCGCGCTACAAACCCTTCGCCACCGGCGGGGACCCCGCCAGGACGCCCTTCGCCGTCGAAGGGGTTGTTGCGGAGGGCGTCTCCCCGGAACGCCAGCGCAGTCGACGGGAACTCCTCGAAAACCTGGACGCCCTCGGCCGAGCCATGCCGGACAACGCGGAACTGAAAAACCTGGCCCAGGCCCGCTCCCAGGCCTATGACCTCATCCTTGGCGACGCCGGCAAGGTCTTCGATCTCACGCAGGAAAAGGACGAATTGCGCGAAGCCTATGGCAAGAATACCTTCGGTCAATCCTGCCTGATGGCCCGGCGCCTGGTGGAGTCGGGCGTGCCCTATGTCACCATCAACTATGGAGGTTGGGACACGCACAAGCAGCACTTCCAGGAGATGCGCAGGAAACTGCCCGAGATGGACCGGGGCATGGCGACGCTTCTCAAGGACCTCTCGGACCGTGGACTTCTCGACAGCACCATCGTCTGGTGGTCCGGGGAGTTCGGACGCACCCCGAAGGTCCAGAACGAGGCCCCCTGGAACGGCGGGCGCGGACACTACGGTCAGGTCTTCTCGGCGATGCTTGCTGGTGGCGGCTTCAAGGGCGGACGCGTCGTGGGCGCCTCCGACGACAGGGGCGAGACGGTCAAGGAACGCCCGGTGTACCCGTGGGACCTCATCGCCAGCGTCTACCAGCTTATGGGAATCGACAGCCAGGCCACGCTGATCCATCCGTTGGGGATGGACGTCCGGGTTATGGAAGCCGAGGAAGGCGCCAGGATCTCGCCCCTCACTGAGATCATGTAGTCGCGGAGGACACGATGACTCCCGTTCTTCGACGTGCCGGTTGGCTCATGGTCCTCATGGGAATGCTCTGTGCGTCCCGCCTTGACGCCCAGCAGTGGAGACAGCCTCCACAGATCGGCTACGCCTGGCCGGCGGGAGCCCGACAGGGCGAAACCCTCGAAATCACCGTGGGCGGACAATACCTCGACAAGGCCACCCAGGTCCTCATCTCCGGTCAGGGCGTCCAGGGCACGCTGACGGACTACACCAGACCCCTCAACTCCAAGGAGCTCGGTGAACTCCGCGACCTCTTCCAGCAGGCACAGCAGAAGACCCGCGAAGAGGGAGCGGCCGGAAAGCCCGCCGGCCCCCTCGCGCTTCACAAAAACCTTCTTGAGATGGCCAAAGAGAAAGGCATCACCGAAAAGCAGATCGAGGCGTTCAAAAAATACAGAGACCAGCGTGCCGACACCAGGCGGCAGCTCAATCCCCAGCTGGCCGAATCCGTCACGGTTCGCGTTGCCCTTGCCACCGACGCAAAGCCCGGCATTCGCGAGCTTCGCATCCTCACCCCCAACGGCCTCTCCAACCCGGTGCGCTTCGTCGTGGGGCAGCTTCCGGAACACAGCGAATCCGAACCCAATGACAAACCCTCCCAGGCGACCACGGTGCCCGCGCTGCCCATGCTGCTCAACGGACAGATCATGCCGGGCGATGTCGATTGCTTTCGCTTCCAGGCGCGTCGTGGACAGAAGCTCGTGGTCAGGGTCAGTGCCAGGGAACTGGTGCCCTATCTTGCCGACGCGGTGCCGGGTTGGTTCCAGGCCACCGTCGCACTCTACGACGCCGACGGTCGCGAGGTGGCCTACGCCGACGACTACCGCTTCAATCCGGACCCCGTCCTGGTGTTTGACGTCCCGCGCGACGGCGACTACGTCCTCGAAATCCGCGATTCCATCTACCGTGGTCGCGAGGATTTCGTCTATCGCGTCGCCTTGGGCGAACTGCCATTCGTTTCCAGCGTCTTCCCCCTGGGTGGCCGCCGGGGAGAGCGTGTTGCCGTCAGTGTTTCCGGACACAATCTCCCTTCCGCGCGTTCGACCGTGGATCTCTCCGCCGACGAACTCGGCCTCCGCACGTTTGAGATGGCCGGGACGCCCTGTGTTTCCAATGTGCTGCCTTTCGCCGTGAATGATCTCCCCGAGGCGACGGAAGCCGAACCCAACGGCGACGCACGCTCCGCAGGCCGTCTGAACTTGCCGGTCATCGTCAACGGACGCATCGACAAATCCGGTGACTGGGACGTCTTCCGCTTCCACGCCGACAAGGGAACCCCGCTGGCCGCCGAAGTCCAGGCCAGACGGTTGGGCTCGCCGCTGGATTCCATCATCAGGCTGACCAACATCAAAGGACGGGAACTGGCCTCCAACGATGATTGCGTGGACAAGGGCTCCGGGATGCTGACGCACCATGCCGATTCTCACCTCCTCTTCACGGTGCCCGAGACCGCGGACTATCTCCTGTGGATCGGCGACGCGCAGGGCAGGGGAGGGGACACCTACGGATATCGCCTGCGTCTCAGCCTTGCCCAGCCGGACTTCGAGCTGCGCGTCACCCCGTCGGCCGTCAATGTCCAAGGCGGCTCCACGGTCCCCATCACCGTCTATGCCCTGCGAAGGGACGGCTTCTCCGGCGACATCACCCTCAAGCTCAAGGATGCCCCGAAAGGCTGCGAACTCTCCGGGGCCTGGATCCCGGCAGGACAGGATTGTGTCCAGGTCGTCCTGCAGATTCCTCCCGCGGAGGAGCAGCATCTGACGCATTTTCAGTTGGAGGGGACGGCGTCTCTTGATGGCCGCGAATTGCACCGGACCGCTGTTCCCGCCGACAACATGATGCAGGCATTCATCTATGAGCACCTTGTTCCCGCGCAGGACTGGACCTTTGCTATCGGTCCCCAGCGCTGGAGTCGGCCGACGCCCACCGCCGCCGGACCTCTCCCCGTCAAGCTGAACCCCAAGGGGACGACGGAGATTCGTCTCCAGGTGCCCAGGAGGTTCCAGACGGCCCAGGTCAGACTGGAGTTGAACTCTCCCCCGCCCGGGATCACCATCCAGGGCCTCACCCCTCTGGAGGACGCTCTCGTGCTGACGCTTCAGGTGGACCCCGGCAAGGCCAAGCCGGGCCTCAAGGGGAACCTGATCCTCAACTCCTTCATGGAGTCGCAGACGAAGGCGGACCAGGGTCCCGTCAGAACCCTGCGCATGCCTGCGGGAGTGCTTCCCGCGATTCCCTTCGAGGTCGTTGCGCCCTGAACCGCGTCCCTGAACCAGGACGTCGGGCGATGTCCGCGCCTCGGAACACATGACCCTCAGTCGGGCAAGATCAGGTTGCCTTGCCGGAGTTCAAACATCGGGGCCCAGGCGACCTCCCACGGATGACCATCAGGATCGG
>CAZVTD010000028.1:0-20858 GCA_964629945.1 uncultured Planctomycetota bacterium
AGGGGTGCATGATCCTCCTGGCCAACGGGGACCAGCTGCGGGGAGAGGTTCTGCGGATCGCCAAGGGAGAGATCGTGTTCAAGCCCGGAGTGGCGTCCCAGAACGAACTATCGCTGCCAACGGAACGGGTGGAGAGTCTGCGGTTCGGGTCGCTAGATGAGGTGAAGGGGAAAGGCGACGTGCTGCGGCTGGTGGACGGGGCGATTCTGAAGGGGAAGTTCGTCCGCCTGACAGAGAAGGAGGTGGAGTTCGAGTTCGAGGAGTCCGGGGTTCTGAAGATTTCCCAGGCGCAGGTAGAGTCCCTGGAGCGAGGTGAAGAAGGGGTGACGTTCCCGAGTGCGGCGGATGCCAGTGCACCCAGCACGGGAAACACGGACCAGACACGGTTTATCCAGATGGAGGGGGGGCAGTTTGTTGTGGTGCTGGGCGGTCCCGACGGGAGACCGATGGCCGTTCGAAGGGCGAGTTCCGAGGAAAGCAGCACGCCAGTGAAGCCGGCGGGACCGGTCATTGCGACGGACCGTTACGCGATCCTGACGGTGGCCGGTGACGTGGTGACGGGGAACCTCCACCAGGAGAAGGACGGGCTGTTCGTGGTGGACGGCGGGGCGGTGGGCGCGAAGATCGCGCCGGAGTCGGTGGCGGCGATCCGATTTCCGCAGGTGGGGAAAGCGGAACCCGCCGAGGGTGAGACGGAGGCGAAGAAGGTCCTGGTGTGCACGATCGGGACGCGACGGGGGAGCGTGCTGATCGGGACGGGGGTGGAGTTCGGCAAGGGGACGTTCCGACTGATGGTGGAAGGAAAGCAGCAGGTGGCGGTGCGTCAGGAAAGCGTCGTGGACGTGTCGTTCAGCATGGAAGGAGACATAACGCTGGTGAGACGCCTGCTGGTGTGGGGAACCTATTCGGACCGGGAGGACGAGTATCGCAAGACGATGGAGGTGGTGAAGCCCGGTCTGGGGACGCAGTGGACGATCGTGGAGGACTTCAGTACGCTCGACGATAATTTCGCGCGCACGCTTCAGCGGAGCGGGGTTCTGCTGATCCCGGAGATGGAACGGGGCACGCCGGATGAGACGCAGGCCTCCAAGTTCAAGCCGATGGCGGAGTCGTTCCTTCGGCGCGGAGGCCGGATCGTGATGCTGGGTCCGACGAGCAACCACATCCAGTTCATGAAGACGGCGGGGCTGATGGACGTGCAGGCGGACGGCACACACGACGGAATCGCGGCGAAGTTCACGACGGACGGGAAACGGATTTTCCGACACGCGGGAGAGTCGTTCACGACGACGAACTCGACGTATTTCTACACGATGGGTTCGGACCTGAAGGGGGGCGTGGCGCTGGCTGATGCGGGCGGGGCGCCGATCGTGGGTCGAAAGGTGGGCCGAGGCTGGGTCATCCTCATGGGAATGGATTACTTCGAACACAACGAGGGGACAGTAAAGGTGCTGATCGATGCATTGACGTTCCGGTGAGCCGTCGGGAGGGACGTATGAGAAGCAAAGCGGCGATATGGGGCATCGTGCTGCTGCTTATGGGGACGGGAGGATCGCGGGGAGACGAGCCAGCCACAGCGGAGGAGATTGCGGGGCTGATCCGGGACCTCGGGGCGGAGCGGTATGACGTTCGCGAGAAGGCGACGGAAGCACTGAAGAAGATCGGTCTTCCCGCGCTGGAAGCGCTGGAGAAGGCGGAGGCGTCGGATGACCCGGAGGTGCGTCTGCGTGCGAAGACCATCCTTGCGGACGTGCGGATGGGGATCACGTCGGACTGGCCGGCGGACGTGGCCATCCTGGCACGACATTACGACCGGCTGACGGACCGGGGGGAGAAGCGGAACGCCCTGCGACGCGTGACGGACGTGATGAAGGAGAAGGCGGTCCCGTTCCTGGTGGTCCGGATGGGCTCAAGCGAGGCCGATGAGGCGAACTATGCCCTTGAAGCACTGCAGCGGATGGAGGCCGTGGAGGTGTGGCAGCAGGTGACGAAACTGATCAAGACGCCGACGACCGCACACCAGAAGCGGGCGCTGGCGCTGGCGTATGCCCGGGTGGGAAAGACACTGGAGGCGCTGAAGCTGCTTGCGGAGGGTGACATCGACGAGGGCACGCGCCGACGCATTACGGAGGACTCGGTCAAGGGGATGCTGGAACTGAGGAAGAAGGGACAGTTCAAGGAGATGGTGGAATCGGGCTCGGCACTGGCGGAGGCGTGTCCGACGGAGGCACGTTTCCTCTACCTGTGGGCGGATGGACTGGAGGCGCTGGAGGAGGATGACCAGGCCGAGGCGCTGCGCAAGAAGGCGGTCGACCTGAACACGGGAAACGAGAACCCGCATTACACGGCAGCAGACATGCTGGAGAACCTGGGCGAGAGCCGACTGGCGGAGAAGGAATGGCTGGTCATCCTGGAGACGGCGCCGGCGGATGGGGTGTATGACATCAACGCGTGGATGCGCCTGGGACAGATCTACGAGCAGAGCGAACTGCACAAGAAGGCGGCCGACGCACTGGATAAGGGAGTGCAACTGTACGCGGCGGCACGAGCCGCGGGACAGGGGATGGGGCTCATCGGGGCAAGCGAAGAGGACCTTCGGAAGAAGGTGGAGGAACTGAGGCAGAAGGCGAAGGCACAGCCGGCCAAGCGGGGAGCGGAAGTGCAGGACCGCGTTCCGTCCACATGGCTGCAACTGAACATCGCGATCGACATCCGGGACGGGAAGATGGAGGAGTATCGGAAGGAACTGGCGACGACCGCGGGCCAGTTGAACATCACGGTGGAACCGGTGGGGCTGAGACTGCTGGACGTGGCGCCGGTGAAACTGAACTACAATGCAAAGAAAAAAGAGATCACGGTCCTGCTGAACGGGTCACCCTGCTCAAAGCCGACGCCCTTCGAGACGAAGGAGGAGAAGTTCCGGGTTGCGGTGAACTCGCTGGACCGCGGCTACATTTTCGAGATGGACACGACGACCGGTGAGAGCCGAAAGCTGGCGACGTACGACAAGGACTATACCCTTCGCGTGGAGACGGGGCTCAAGATCGCGGCACTGACGAAAGTGACCTTCAAGATCAACGGGAAGGAATACGCGTGGGAGGAGGTTCTGAAGGGTGTGGAGATCGATTTTCTGACGCCCGAGCTGGAAGTTTCGCTGGAAGGCACCACCCCCAAGGGGAAACCCTTCCGCCGCGACGCGAAGATTCCCGTGAAGGAACCGGTCATCCAACCGCTGAAGAGCGGAGCGACTCCGGAACAGGATGCGCCCCGCGTCTATCACCTGAATACCCGCTCCCGGGCTTTCTGAAGACCGGTTCGGACAAGATCTGTGCCAAAGGGTAAGTCGGGGACTCGGCGGTGCGTGTCAAATGGAACGGGCCGGATCAGGTCAGTGACATCCGCGAAACAGCCGGAAGAAGAGGCTGAGGGACCATGGGGCGAGCCCGGCTCCGTCCCGCGGACGCGGGACTGCGCCGAGGCAGCTTTCGCCTGAGCGAAAGCTGGTGGGCGATACTGGACTTGAACCAGTGACCTCTTGCTTGTAAGGCAAGCGCTCTAGCCAGCTGAGCTAATCGCCCCTGTCATCAAGAATCTAGCGAAATACGCCGGGGTGTCAAGGTGAAAGGTGCGGGACCGGGGTGTGCCGGAGATTATACCGCGCGGTTCGCTTCGGAAGGGTCCTGGAGCAATTCGGCGAGGCCGTCGCGGAAGAGTCTCAGGGCCTTGGCACGATGGGAGACCTGGTTCTTGAGTTTGGGATCGACTTCGCCGAAGGTCTTTCCGAAAGGCGGGTAGAGGAAGAGAGGATCGTAGCCGAACCCGCCGGTTCCCAAGGGGGCTTCGATGATGCGTCCCTCGCAGACGCCGTCCACGACCAGGAGAACCTCGGTGGGCGTGGCGAGCGCGACGGCACAGCGATAGCGTGCGGTGCGCCGCTCCATGGGTGTGCCTTCCAACTCGGCCAGGAGCTTGAGGTTGTTCTCCTCGTCGCTGCCTTCGGGTCCGGAGTAGCGTTTGGAGTAGACACCCGGACGTCCGCCCAGGCAGTCCACTTCGAGTCCGGAGTCCTCGGCCATCACGGGCACACGGAAATGACGCGCAAAGGACAACGCTTTCTTGCAGGCGTTCTCATGGAAGGTCTGGCCATCCTCTTCGACATGAGGAAGCGTCCCCTGCTCGCGGGGCTTGAGCAGACTGACCGGGAGCCCCTTGAGGATCTGGAGAATCTCCCTGAGCTTGTCCGCCGAGGTGGTTCCGATAAGTATCTGTTCCAGCTTCATGACGTCGACGTCAGCACCACTGAAGAAGACACGAAATAAGAAGGTCCGTAGAACTCAGCGTCCGAGCGGATTGGTCCGCTTCTCCTGAAAAGCGTTCCACTCCTGCTGGGTGATTTTGCCCTGGGTGAGTTTCATTTTCATCTGGAAGATCTCGGTTTCAACCGGCCAGGGACGATCACCGATAACCCCGTTGCCCTCGTGGAAACGGTCCAACTCCTTCTGGAAATCGGATTCCTTTCCGCCCCGTCGCTTGAGGTAGTTATCGTACTCCCGTTTCCAGTTCCGGATCAGCTCAGGATCGTCAGGGTCATTGTAGCTGCCGACGGTGATCCAGGCCATTCTGCCGAGGTCGGTGACGTAGGCTTCATACCCGGCCTTGCGATATCGTTCGGCATCCTCGTCGGCAAGCTGAGCGGCGGTGGAGGTTGCACTTCCCCAGATGGGATAGGCGCGGATGGTGTATTTTCCCTTGGCCTGGGTGATGGGATATTTGAGGTTGACGGCTCTTGGGCGGACCCGCGTGGCCGTCCCACTGGTGGAGTTGTTCGCCGAGGTGTTCGTCGAGCCTCCCTCCGACGTTCTCCACTGGGCCAGGGGATCCCGTTGATGATAATAGGTTGTCGTCGATTCCGACGAATTGCACCCGGCGAAGAGGAGCGTCAACCACAAACCTGATACGGCACCTCCCAATACGACGCTGAGTCGGAACATGCTCAACCCTCCCGTCGCTGCCCGTGTCCCCGCGGCGACAGCGCTTCCCTCTGTATGGCGATCAACCTGCGTACACCCCGTCGAGCCAACTGCATCAGGTGGTCCATGGTGTTCATGTCGAAGGGAGCCCCTTCGGCGGTCCCCTGGACCTCGACCAGCCCGCCTGATTCGGTCATCACAATATTCATATCCACTTCAGCGACCGAATCAAGGGCATAGTCGAGATCAAGAACCGGTTTTCCCCGCACAACGCCGACGCTGACGGCGGCAACCAGCTCGCGCAGGGGGTCCTCTTCGACCTTTCCGGCGTCACGCAGGGACGCGATGGCGTCGGCCAGCGCCACACAGGCCCCGGTAACGGACGCCGTGCGGGTCCCCCCGTCGGCCTCGATGACATCGCAATCGACAAAGAGGGTACGCTCGCCGAGACGGGTGGTATCGACGACCGCGCGGAGACTGCGTCCGATGAGACGCTGGATCTCGGAAGCACGTCCGTCCTGTCCACGCGACTTGCGCTCGGGGGTGGAGCCCGGAAGCATGGCGTATTCGGCCGTCACCCATCCCCTGCCGGTCCCACGAAGGAAGAGCGGCACACCGTCGCCGACCATGGCGGTGCAGATGACCCGCGTGCGTCCCATTTCGATCAACACCGAGCCTGGGGCGTTGCGCGTGTAGTTCCGGTGTATGCGGACCGGACGCAACTGGTCGCTCCTTCGTGGACGGCTCACCTGACGGGGTCTCCTTCGTCACGCACGTTACGACTGAATCGCCTTGAGGGCGTCGGCCAGGATCTTGAGGGCCTTGTTCGCCTCACCCTTCGTGACGGTCATGGACGGCATGAAGCGGAGCACGTTTCCGTGGGTGCAGTTGATGAGGAGTCCGTTGGCCAGACACGTCTTGACGACGCCGGCACCTTCGCGATCGAGTTCGATGCCGATCATGAGACCGGTGCCGCGGACCTGACGGATGACCTTGAGCCGTTTGGCCATCTTGCGGAGCTTGTCCTGGATGTATTCACCCATGAGGACCGCGTTCTCGATGAGGTTGTCCTGTTCGATGGCCTCGAAGACGGCGATCCCGGCAGCAGTGACGAGGGGGTTTCCACCGAAGGTGGCGGCGTGGGTGCCGGGGACGAACTTGGCGGCGATTTCAGGCTTGGCGACAAGGGCCCCGATGGGCGTTCCACCGCCAAGGGCCTTGGCCAGCGTCATGATGTCGGGGACGACGTCGAAGTGCTGATAGGCGAAGTATTTTCCGGTGCGTCCCATGCCGGTCTGGACCTCGTCGAAGATGAGGCGGATGCCCCGCTGGTCGCAGAGGCGCCGGAGTCCGCGCAGGTATTCAGCCTGTCCGACGTTGACGCCACCTTCGCCCTGGATGGGCTCAAGCATGATGGCACAGGTGGCATCATCCACGGCGGCTTCGACGGCAGCGAGATCGTTGTAGGGGACATAGACGAAACCCTGGGGCAGCGGCTCGAAGCCGGCCTGATATTTGGGCTGGGCGGTGGCGGTGATGGTGGCCAGGGTGCGTCCGTGGAAGGAGTTCTCCATGGTGATGATCTTGTATTTTCCGGGGGGCGTGCTGATGCGGGCAAGCTTGATGGCGCCTTCGTTGGCCTCGGCCCCGGAGTTGCAGAAGAAGACTTTCCCTCCGAAGGAGTGTTCGGAAATCAACTGGGCGAGACGTCCCTGGGGTTCGATGTAGTAGTTGTTGGCAACGTGGAGGAGAAGACCGGCCTGCTTGCGGATGGCCTTGACCACGCGGGGATGACAGTGACCGATTCCACTGACGGCCCAGCCGGGGAACATGTCGAGGTATTTCTTTCCGTCGGCATCCCAGACGTAGGACCCCTTCCCTTTCACAACCACCACGGGATTTCGCGTGTAATTGGCGAAGACATACTTCTCGAACAGTGCGACCGTGTCGGCAGTGCTCATGAACTCTTCAGACATTTTTCGTTCACCTCTCTGGATCAAGAACCACTTCACACTCGGGAAGCGACTCCAAAAACAACTTACCATAATAGCGACTGTGAGCCCGGCTGTCCAGTATCACCACCGCTCCGCGATCATTCCTGTGACGGATGAGCCGGCCGAAGCCCTGCTTGAAACGGATGATGGCCTCGGGAACGGTGTATTCGTTGAAGGGGTTTCCGCCCCGCTCCTGGATGGATTCCAGGCGGGCCTGGACGAGGGGATGGTCGGGCACAGCAAAAGGCAGCCGGGTGATGATCACCATGCTGAGGGCTTTTCCGGGGACGTCCACGCCCTGCCAGAAGGAATCGGTTCCGAAGATGACGCTTCCGACGTTCTGTCGGAACTCGCGGAGCATGTTCGACCGGGACAGACCTTCGCCCTGGACGTAGCTGCGCACGGACTGCTCGTCGAGCCAGGGAACCACCTGCTCGCTGACGGCCTTGAGCATGCGGTAGCTGGTGAAGAGGACGAACGCGCCGCCTTCACGCATCGCAAGGTAATGTTTGATCTTTCGGACGGCGGCAGGCGTGAAGGCGTCCAGATTGTTCGGATCGGGCAGGCCGGTGCAGACGTGGAGCTTGACCTGCTTGCGATAGTCGAAGGGGGAGCCGACCTGGAGTTCCTCGGCCTGATCGACGCCGAGACGCTGCCGGAGGAACTCGAAGGAGTTCCGTCGTCCCACGCAGAGAGTGGCACTGGTGAGCACGATGCTGCGCATCGGCTCGAAAAGCAGACGACGGAGATCGGCGGCCACATCAATCGGGGAGCACTCCAGAGCGACACTGGCCCGGGCGGAGTTCCCGGCTTCGACCCAGTAGACGCGGTCACGCACGCTGAGATCGACGAAGCTGGAAAGCGCCGAGGCAAGATCCATGGCCTTGTTGCGATAGCCGGTCAGTTCGCCGAGGACGTCGGTGTCCCGGGCCTGCCCCCGGAGGGCATCGAGGCTCTGGGCAAGCTGTTGGAGCCGTCCGGAAAGCTCGTTTCGGACGAATCCCCGCTCGGTGAGCCGGCCGTTGCTGGGGGCCCGTTCGGTGCGCCAGGCATGCACGTCCTTGAAGAACTGCCGGGCGGCACTGCGTGCTTCCTTGACGGCATCGACGGCGGTGAGATCCTCCATAAAGACCAGGAACCCCCTGGCGCGGCGTTCGTTGTAGAGCTGATCGAGGAGCCAGTTCACACCAAAGTTGCTGACGTGGAGTCCGAGGTGCTCGGCGGCGACGCCTTCAACGGCGTGACCTTCGTCAAGGATAACGGTGTCGTAGGGAGGGAGAAAGCCGACGCTTGCGTCGCGCAGGACGAGGTCGGAGAAGAACAGGGCATGGTTGACGACGAGGACGTCGGCGCTGAACATCCGCCGACGAGCCCGGCTCAGAAAGCAGCGCTTCCCGTAGAACTCGCAGTTTTTCCCCAGGCAGGTGTCGGCCTGGGCTGAGACCGTGCGCCAGACCGCGGGGTCGGGTTCGTCGGTAAGGTCGGACAGGGAACCGTCCTCGGTGCGTTCCGCCCAACGCATGATGCGTTCGAGCTCACGCACCTGTTCGACATCGGCGTAGAGGTCCCGCTCCATGCGATGGGCCAGGGCGAGCCGACGGAGACACAGGTAGTTCGCCCTCCCCTTGGCAAGCACAGCCTTGAACTCGCGGGGGAAAGCCTGCTGCAGGACGGGGATGTCCTTGTTGATAAGCTGCTCCTGAAGACTGATGGTGTTGGTGGAGATGACCACGGGCCCTTCGTGGGCAAGGGCATGGTCGATGGCCGGGACGAGATAGGCGAAGGACTTGCCTACACCGGTGCCGGCTTCCACCAGAAGATGGTGTCCTTCGTCGATGGCGGAAGCGACGGCGTGCGCCATGTCGAGCTGCTGCGGACGCTCTTCGAAGCCGCCGAGCCGTTCGGCGACGGGACCACCCGGTCCAAGCATCACACCCACGTCAATCAATGGGAATCTCCCCTCGGAAGAAGAACGGAGAGGTTCGCACCCGCGGGCACCGCTGTCAAGTCAATTACCGTCTGAGGACCACGTTCGGGATGCGGAGGGGCTGACACATCCCTTTCCTACGATCGCCTGGAGAGGAAATTCGGAGAAGGTTTCCTTGACGGCACAGGCAACTACGCTATAATATAGAAGCGAATTCCACAATGTGGAGCCAAAAGATGCCCGAGGTAAAAGTTCCCGTGCGTTCGGTCAAGAAGGCCTGTGATCTGCTCGATGCCGTCCTGTTCGAAGCCCCCCGCCGGGGGGGACTGTCACTATCCGAACTGGGCGCCCGGCTGGGCATGCCAGCGAACTCCGCACGTAACATCTTGAAATCAATGATCTTCTGTGGATTCATCTCCCAGCAGGAGGACTCGAAGTACATCCCCGGTCCGAAGTGTCTCCAGATCGGAAGGCTGGACCGGCTGATGTCGGAGACGATTCTCAACCGGATTCAAAAACACCTGACGGTACTGTGTGACGAGGTTGCGGAAGCAACCATTTTTGCGGTTCTTTCCGGAGCCGAGCGCGTGGTGGTCGCGCGGAGCATGCCCAACCAGCTGGTGAGCGTCAACCAGAACGCCATTCAAACGGGCAAGCTGTACCAGTGTGCAACTGGCCGACTCCTGACTGCCTATGCGACTCCCGAGGAACGTGCTGAGATCGTGAGGCGCCATGGATATCCGGGTGAGCTGTGGGACAATCTGAATGACGAGACCGAATTCAACCGGGCGCTGGAGGCGGTCCGATCCGCGGGGTTCTACGCCATTCGACATAAGGAACTTGCAGGATGGGGATTCCCCGTCATGAAAAGGAATGGCATCCTGGGGGCGGTGGGATGCTATGTACCGCTGTTTCGGTGCACACCGAAAAAAGAAGAGATGGTCATGCAGAAGCTGCGTGAGACGGCGAAGATACTGGAAAGCGAGATGAGGAACGGGCGGACGACGACCACCAGTGGAGAAGAGTGATCATGTCAGACCGTGTTCTGACGGACAAGGTGAGGGCCGAGGCGCTCTCCATGGGCATGGACCTGGTAGGCTTTGCGCCGGTGAGCCGGTGGGACCATGCACCATATCTGCTGAGTCCGCAGGCGATCCTTCCCGACGGCAAGACGGTGGTGGTGGCGGCGATCCACATCACGGACACGTGGACGGAGATGGGCGGCGAGCCGTCGCCTCAGGATCGCAGTCCGGGTGGCTGGATGGACCAGAACTCGCTACTGGACCGGGTGGCATATCGCACGGTTCGCCTGCTCAATGCGCACGGGCACAAAGCCATTGCCGTGGCCTCATCCAACGTCTGGCGGTACCGACAGTATCCCGGGATCCCGAGCGTGTGCGCCCCGGACCTGTCCCACATCCACGCGGCAACCGCGGCGGGACTGGCGGAAATCGGTTGGTCCGGACTGGCGATCACGCCGGAGTTCGGTTCACGCTGCCGGTTCATCTCGGTGGTGACTTCGGCCGACCTGGTGCCTACGCCGATGTATGACGGACCCAGGCTGTGCGACATGTGCGGGGAATGCATCCGTCACTGTCCGACGGCGGCGCTCCGCAAAGAGTTGCAGAAGCCACATGAGGTCATCATCGGCGGGAAGACCTTCCGTTACGCGAACAAGAACATCTGGCGGTGCGCCTGGGCGGAGCATTTCGACCTGGACCTGGATTCGGAGAACCTGAAGCACCTGGAGCACGTCGGGGAAAACGAGGTCCTGAAGGAGATCGCCGAGAAGGGGAAACGCGGCCACGAGCGAGGCGTCTGCCAGAAGTATTGCGTTCCCCCGCACCTGCGATCCGTGCGGCCGAGTTTCGGACGTGCGGACAAGCTCATCGCGCAGGATCGGATCAACAAACGATATCCGGAGAACATGCCGACTTTGCGCAAGATGCGTGACGACATCACGTCGGCGGCGATTCGGATGGGTGTCGATCTGTGCGTGGTGTCGCCGTTGAAGCGGGACGTGGTCACGACGGGCGGCTGGTCGGTCATGAAGGAGCTTCCCGGAGCACACACCGTCATCGCCATGGGAATGCGCATGGCCCCGGAGACACGCCGGAACCGTCCACTCCAGTGCGTAGACAAGCTCATGCACCATGTGTGTCTGCGCATCGCCCGCATGGTGGAGGACTACGGCTATCACGCCGCCTCCTACAACTGGGCACACGAGCTGGGCGAGGTTGCGGGGATGGGGGTTCGCGGGGACGATCCGAACCGCGATCTGGTCACGCCGGAGTTTGGCCCGGACGTGATCGCCGGAGCGGTGGTAACTGATGCGCCGCTCGACCCCAGTCCGGTTCCGTCCACCGTGGATAAGCCGCTTGTGCCGTCGCGACCCTCGCCGAAGCGACTCCGTTTTCTCCTTGAACGTCTGGCCGAGGAAAACCTGGTGTCTTTGTTCGGAGTGGCCCCGGCCGACCGGTTCGATACGGTGGTCGCGGACCTCAAGGCGAACGTCAACGAGGCCGAGCTGGGCGAGTCGGTGATCGATGACAACCCGAATTATCACGGGGTCTGGGTCTCGCGGATCCAGCGTGACGACCTGAAGATTCGCGGACCGAAAGACCACCTGCCGGGGGCGAAATCGGTGATCGTTCTGGGGATGCATTACCCGGCGGAGATCGTCGAGAACGCGGGGCTCGAAGAGAGTCAGCAGATCGGTCCCTATGCCTTCTGGCAATATCAGACGAACACGGAGCTTTCCTTCGCGGCGGTCGTTCTGGCCAAATACCTGAGCGGGTTGGGCTTCAAGGTGGTGGCCGCCGAGGACATGCTGGGCGTCGGTTCACGGGTGGCTTCCCATCGCGGCACGCTGCCCGACGCACGCTCCAACGCGATCGAGGCGGTGACGGCCGGGCTGGGCCAGCTTGGGGCCAACGGTGCGCTGCTGACGCCTCAATACGGCGCTCATCAGCGACAGATCGTCCTCATCACGGACGCGGAGCTTCCGGCTGACGCGCTCTACATGGGACCGGACCTGTGCACGCAATGCGGGAACTGTCGGAGCGGATGTCCCATGGACGCCATCGAGACGTCGTCCTTCGCGGTTCGGCTGAATGGCACGGTCTTGCAGGTGCCTGTGATCAACCGGCACCGCTGCGACTGGTCCAAGCGGTATGCCCTGTGTCCCGAGGAAGGACCGGCACTCATCGGGAACAAGACCAACGTGCCGAAGCCCGAGGGACAGGTCACCATCGAGATGATTTCGCAGGCCTGCCTGGAGAGAGACCCTATCATGAAGAGACGGCCCTGCATCCTGGAGCACTGTTTGCGACATTGCTCGGCCAGGTCAGAGGATGCGTCCCGGTCCACCTGAGACCGGGCCGCCTCGTCAGCTCGGCAGGCTCGTCGCAGTAGCGCTAGCGGCTTCCCGCCGGGCCAGCGCACGCTGGCGGGCCTGGTGGACAAACGCTTCCAGGCGAGTGTCCTCGCTGAGCTGCTTGAGTCCGTCGTAGGCGCACTTCAGGACGGGGATATCGTTGTGGTCCCTGCGGTAGTGGTCCAGCAGGGCGTTGACGATGGTCCCGGGCATGCAGTTGAAGGGCGCCAGGTTCACGACGCCGTCGAAACCTTCCTCGGCATATTCGATGGCCCGTCCCATGCTGAGGACGGCTTCGCCGCGCATGGAACTGTCGAGGTATTTCGAGCCCTTGTCGATGGTGTGGCGGGCGGGCGGTTCCTTGTCCTGGAAGCGGAACGAGCCCTGGAAGACGCGCGTCATGCGGTTCACCTCGTAGCTCTGCACACGTTCAACCACGAACTGCTTGCCCAGTCCCAACAGATTCCCGGCGAGTTTGTAGTCCTCGCGTCGGAGGTGAGTGATGTAGAGCACCCATTCCTGGAGCGTGGGCAGGACGACCTCGGCGCCGAGCTTTTCGAGCTTCCGGATGATGAAGTTGTTGCTGAACTGGTTCGAGCGGACGTAGATTTCGCCGATGATCCCGATGCGCGGCTTGACGATGGTCCGGTCTACGGGAACGCGTTCGAAGGCGCGCCGGGCCAGTTTCCCGAGCAGGGCGAGGTCGTGTCCGTTCTCCAGCAGCCGCGCGGCACGGCTGAGATAGCGCTGATAGAGCAGGTCGCACTGACCGGACTTGAGTTCATAGGGGCGGGTCTCGCGCAGGAGCTTCTGGAGGTAGTCGGTGAAGACGATCCCCTGCCAGCCCATGCGGTGGAACGAGGGTCCGAAGTTCTTCATGTCCTGTCCGAAGCCCCGGGTCTGGTCGAGCGGGATGATCCGGACGTCGGAATAACCCAGGTCGTCGAGCACCATCCGGTGGAACTTGTTGTATTGACCGAACCGGCAGGGTCCGAACGCCGCCGGCATCAGGAACGCGGAGTTCGTGCGGTCGAAGCCGGGCTCGAAGACCTTGCGGAGGATGTCGCCGGTGGTGATGGTGCAGGGGTAACATTCCTTGCCGGTGGTGTAACGTCGGCCCAGTTCAAGGCTGCGCTCGTCGGACATGGGAAGTGATTCGGCATCGACGCCGTTGAAGCGCATGGCGGCCGCCAGCATGTGCCCGTGATCGTCCATGTAGGGGATGTAGACCTTGAGTCTCTTACCCTCGTGGAGGTTGCAGCGTGGGAAGACGTATCGCACCTCGTGCCGCTGACTCAAACGCTTGGCGTTGCGGATGCTGTCGAGGAAGGCCTCGCAGCGGGTGATGGCCCCCACGTCGGCGGAATGTTCGTCCACCTCGATGGTCAGGAAGGGTTTGTCGCCCATTTCGCGGGCGAAGAACTTGCTGATGAAGGAATCGGGACCGCAGCCGAAGTTGGTCACGTAGACCGCGTTCAGACGTTCGTCGGTGCGGATGATCCGGCCCGCCGACAGAATGCGTTGACCGTATTTCCAATACATGTGCGGGAAGGAATCGGCGATGTCGGTCTCTTCGAGCGGCAGGAAGTCCATGGGAATGGCGAGCACCCCGAGTTCGCGGAGCTTGTCGGGGAGGTTCAGGTTGAGTCCGCTGTCGCAGCCGTTGTAGGGCCGGCTGACGATCACCACCGCGGGCTGGTCGTCGGAGAGTCCCGCCAACACCTCGGCCCCGCGTCGGGCAAGCATCTTCCTGAAGGTATCCTGTGCTTCCCAGGCCCGCTCGATGGCGCGACGGATGCGTCCACGGTCCCGCGTGAACTGTCGTGCCACCTCGGACATCGCCCGCGTCACGTCGGCGCGTCCGCGCTCGAAATGCAGGGCCGGCTTCAGCACGTCCAGACCTTCGCGCTCCAGCGGAATGGCCGAACTCAGCAGGTAAGGGATCGCCTGGACGTACGGACAGGCGTAGCTGTGCACAAGCCGGCCGGAGTTCTGCTCCATGTTGATCACGCTGGGCAGCCACAGGTAATCGATCTCCTTCTGGAGCAGTTCGAGGACGTGTCCGTGCGCCACTTTGATGGGGAAGCAGGTTTCCGAAGCGATGTTCGCCAATCCCGCCTGCACGATGGCACGGTTCGTCTCGGAACTCGTCACCACCTTCAGCCCCAATTCGGAGAAGAACGCCTTGTAGAAGGGGAACATCTCGAAATAGTGGGTGATCCGCGGGATCCCGATGGTCTTGCCGATCGGTTCGGCAGGCTCGTCCGTCGAGCAGGCGTGGGTGAGCATGCGCTCCCGCTCGTGGAACAGTCTCGGCAGGTGTCCGCCGACGCTGTGACGTTTCTCCTCGTCGAACTTCCCGCAGCGGCTGCCGTAGTGCAGCGGCTTTTCGTCCTCCACCGAGACCCGGCGGATTTCGCAATTGTTGGCGCAGGCCTTGCATTCGAAGCTGCTGACGATGTATTTCCTGCTGCGCAGGTCGAATCCCTTGAACGCGCTGGCGCCCTCCCCTTTCCCCTCCTGGGCCATGATGGCGGCGCCGATGGCCCCCATGCAATCATGATGGGGCGGGACGATGATCTTCTTGCCGGTGACTTTTTCGAAGGCCGCCTTGACGCCCCGGTTGTAGGCGGTTCCGCCCTGGAAGAAGATGACGTCGCCGATGCGACGGTCCTCGACGACGCGGTTGAGGTAATTGTAGACGATGGAGTAGCACAACCCCGCCACCAGGGCGTCCTTGGGCACGCCTTTCTGCTGGCAGTGGTTGACGTCGCTTTCCATGAAGACGGTGCAGCGTTCGCCCATCTGGGCCGGTCCGGCGCAGGACAGGGCGAGGTTTCCGAACTCCTCCTTGATGTTCACGTCAAGCTTCTCGGCCTGCTCTTCGAGGAACGACCCCGTCCCGGCGGCGCAGACCTTGTTCATGGTGAAGTCCACGACCGCCCCGTTGCGCAGGCTGACATACTTCGAATCCTGTCCGCCGATCTCGAAGATGGTGTCCACGTCGGGGTTGACCTCGGCGGCGGCGCGGGCGTGCGTGCTGATCTCGTTGCTGATCACGTCGGCGCCGATGCAGTCCCCGGTGAGATAGCGTCCCGACCCGGTGGTCCCGCAGCCGAAGATTTTGACCTTGTCGCCGATCTCCTGGCCGACCTCGTAGAGCCCGCGGGTAACCGCTTCCAGCGGCCGGCCCGCCGTCATCAGGTATCGCCGGGCCAGCACGCGCCGGTCCTTGTCGATGACGATGACGTTGGTCGAAATGGAGCCGACGTCCACACCCACGTAAGCCTCCACCGGCGTGGGTCCCACGACCGGCTCGGGCGTGATCCGCATCTCATAATCCTGGCACCCCAGCGGCTCCAGACGGGCTTCGTCCGCCGCCCGGCGATGGGCCAGGTATTCCCGCAGTGGCGCAAGTCCGGCCACCGGCGTCCGCTCGCCGGCTTCGTCCTGAACCAGGACCGCCCCGATCGCCCCCATGGACGCGAAGTGCTCGGGCACCACCAGTTCTTCCTGCGGAATCTCCAGGACCTCCGCGAACGCCCGCACCATCCCCACGTTCGCCGCCACCCCGCCCTGAAACGAAACGGGCTTCACGAAGGGTTTGTTGGTCGCGATGTTCCCCTTGAAGTTACGCGCCACCGCGAAACACAGTCCCGCGATGATGTCGTGAACCGGGGTGGCTTCCTGCTGAAGATGGATCATGTCCGTCTTGGCGAAGACGGAGCACCGGCCGGCGATGCGCGGGGGTTTTTCGGACTTGAGGGCGAGCTTGCCGAACTCTTCGATGCTGACGCCCAGACGGTTGGCCTGCTGGTCCAGGAAGGACCCCGTCCCGGCCGCGCAGATGGTGTTCATCGAAAAATCCTGAACGCGCGGCTTGCCGCTCAGCGAGTCGGTGTCGATGAGGAGCAGCTTGCTGTCCTCGCCGCCCATCTCGATGACGGTGCGGACCTCCGGGTGCAGTCTCATGGTCCCGGCGCCCTGGGCGACGATCTCGTTGATGAAGCCCGCGCCCAGCAGTCCCGCCAGCAGTCTTCCCCCCGATCCGGTGAAGACCACGGAAGTTACCTTGTCGGGCGAGACGCGTCCGAACAGGTCTTCCAGGACCTTCAGCGTCATCTCGACGGGCTGTCCATGGGTGCGAACGTAGTGATCCTCGATAATCTCATCGGTCGGACTCACCAGGACCGCGTTGATGGAGATGGAGCCCACGTCCAGACCGATACGGAACCCACTGCGATTGAAATCGTCGCACGACTCAATTGACCTTTCGATCATCGTGGTCCTCCACCGTCAGTCAGTTGCCGTCAACGACCTCCCCAGGATGCGTGATGCGTCCGGTGATGGCACTGGCCGCCGCCACGGCGGGTCCGCACAGATAAACCTCGCTCTTGACGTGACCCATGCGTCCCACGAAGTTGCGGTTCGTGGTCGCCAGTCCGCGTTCTCCCGCGGCGAGGATGCCCATGTGACCGCCCAGGCACGGCCCGCATGTGGGGGTGCTCACCACGCCGCCGGCACGAACAAACGTTTCAAGATACCCACGGCGCATCGACTCCAGGTAGACTTCCTGCGTCGCCGGGATCACGATGAGTCGGATCCCGTCGGCCACCGTCTTCCCCTTCAGAATCTCCGCCGCGATCGCCATGTCGCTCAACCGGCCGTTCGTGCAGCTTCCGATCACCACCTGGTCGATCGTAATATCGGAGCACGCGCTGACCGGCTTGGCGTTGCTGGGAAGATGAGGCAGCGACACCTGGGGCTCGATTTTCGACGCGTCGAACTCGTATTCCTTCGCGTACTGGGCATCAGGATCGCTGGCGTACTTCCTGTGCGGACGTTCCTCGCGTCCCGTCACATACTCCTTCGTGATGTCGTCGAACGCGACGATCCCGTTTTTTCCGCCGGCTTCGATGGCCATGTTGCACATGGTCAGCCGGTCCTCCATCGGCAGAGCCCGGATGGTCTCGCCGGTGAACTCCATCGACGAGTACAGCGCGCCGTCCACCCCGATCTGTCCGATGGTATAGAGGATGAGGTCTTTTCCGCCGGTCCACCGGTCGCGCTTGCCCCGGAAGACGAACCGGATGGACGCCGGGACCTTCAGCCACACCTTGCCCGTGGCCATCACCGCGGCCAGGTCCGTGCTTCCCACGCCCGTCGCAAACGCCCCGAGCGCCCCGTAGGTGCACGTGTGCGAATCCGCCCCGATGATCAGGTCCCCGGGAACCACCACGCCCTGTTCGGGCAGGAGCGCGTGCTCCACGCCCATCTTGCCCACCTCATAATAATGGGTCAGACGGTGCTTGCGGGCGAACTCGCGCAGGATCTTCGCCTGCTCGGCGCTCTTGATGTCCTTGTTCGGCGTGAAATGGTCCGGAACCAGCACCACCTTCTCGCGGTCGAACACCTTCTGCGCTCCCACCTTCTCGAACTCACTGATCGCCAGCGGCGCCGTGATGTCATTGCCCAGCGCGATGTCCACGTTCGCATACACGAACTGGCCGGCTTTCACTTCCTTGCGATCCGCATGTGCCGCGATGCTCTTTTCCGTAATCGTCATGCCCATTGGACAACAGTTTCCTTTCTAATCCTCTTCCCGACCTTCATGACCCTCTACTGCTCTCCTGCTCTGCTGTTCACCTGCTCTCGCCCCGACCTGTCGGGGCGCGTCCCAGCGGATTCTTCAGGAACGCCTGCTGACACGTCGGACACAAATCGAACGCCATGCGCTTGTGCACCGAATCCTCCAGCGCCTCGGCGTCCATCGTCTTCATCTTCTCCACCAGCTCCGCCAACTCCGTCCGGCGGTCCTTCGTCAGGTCTTCCGAGGTCACCTCCATCGGGTCGTAGGCCGCGTACACCTCCATCTTGAGGATGTAACGCACGTCCTCGTCCACCAGCAGAGGCTTTCCGCAGCGATCACACACAAAACCCGACATCGCCCCCTCTCCTCCAAACGGAGCATTGTAGTATAACAGCAAATTCCTGCTCGACAAGGGCCCGCTGACCACGTTCAACCGTCTCGCATCACTAGTAGGGGGCTTTAATTCGTTCAAATTGCATTTTGTTGAAGTCGCGAAGCTCCTGAACACCCGACAGCCCCTCACCAGAAACATGCCCTGCAAAGAGACAACCGCCGCTCACCCAGAGTAAACGGTTTCCGTCGAATTCGGCCCATTCCCAATCTGGATGCAATTCGCTTCGGCCACTGGGAAAAAACCTTAGCTCATGTTCATCGAAGTAACCTCCCTGGCCCACACGATGATCTGACGTGGCATAAGCAAGTTTCCGGAGGACCAAGTGTTCGTTGACCACTTTGTCGAACACGGTAACCCGCTCGAAATCGGTGCGCATGAGCCAACCGTCGCGCTGCAGGCGGTTGTAGTAAATCCCAGGGCATTCGGAGCCATAATCTCCGACTAATGGTGAGGCAAGTGCGCGGCGAACTTCGGAGGATTCTTCGACCAACTCGTGCTTGGTCACTCGTCCTTCGTTCAGCCAGTATTCTTGCGGCGAGGTGAAGAGCCCCCCGCCGTTCCATGTGTTTCCTTTTGCCCAGAGGGAAAGCGCCTTGAGGTAGGGGGCACGGGAAATCGCCGTCCATGCTCCCCGGACAGGAGAGTCCCACTTGGCATTGAGTGCGAAGTAAATCATATAGCCACCGTCGGGCGAGAGATCCGACCGTCGCTCGTAGATTCGCCCGCGTAACCACTGTCCGACAGAGAACTCATCGCTGAACCGGTCCCAACCGATGGTGCATGTTGTCTTTGACGGCCCCCGACGAATGATGACCGCAAAGGATGATTCACGGGCAAGTAAGACATGCAATCTGGCCGCTATGGGTTTCACCAGCACTGGCTCCCTTGGAGGGTCACACCGGCATCTCCCAAAAGACTGAAGGTCATCCATCCTTTCTTGTTCGTCCAACCCTTCAAACGGACCGGGTCGACACTTCCACCAGCTTCTCCAGTGCCATCCGGGCCTTGCCGGAGTCGATCACCTGTTCGGCCAGCTTCACCCCCTGGCGCGGATCGGACACGAGATCGCCGGCCAACAGTCCGAAGGCCGAATTGGCCAGCACGATGTCGCGTGCCGGTCCGGGACGTCCCGACAGCACGCCTCGGACCACCGCCGCGCTCTCGGCCACGCCGGCCACCTGGAGGTCCGCCAGCGTCGCCCGGGGCAGTCCCAGGTCTTCCGGGGTGACCTCGTAGCGCGTGATCTTTCCGTCCTTTAGTTCCGCCACCGTGGTCCGCGCACACGTCGTCACCTCGTCCATCCCGTCGGCGCCATGCACCACACAGGCGTGAACGCTCCCCAGATTTCTTAGGACCGCCGCCACCAGGTCGGTGAGTTCCGCGTCGAACACACCCAGGATCTGCCGGGTCGCCCCGGCCGGGCTCGTCAGAGGTCCCAGGATGTTGAACACGGTCCGGACGCCGATCTCGCGCCGCGGACCGATGGCGTGTTTCATCGACTGGTGACACTTGACCGCGAACAGGAAACCGATGTTCGCCTCCGCCAGGCACCGCTCCACCGTCTCAAGCGACGCTTCGATGTTCACCCCGAGTTCGGCCAGCACGTCGGCCGAACCGGACTTGGACGTCGCCGCGCGGTTCCCGTGCTTGGCCACGGTCAGTCCCGCACCGGCCATCACGAACGCCGTCGCCGTCGAGATGTTGAACGTCCCGAAGTGGTCTCCGCCGGTCCCGCACGTGTCGATCACGGTCCCCGGACCCGCCTCCACGCGGGCCGCCTTCCGACGCATGGCCAGCACCGATCCGGTCACCTCGTCGATCGTCTCCCCTTTGAGCCGGAGCGCCACCAGGTAGGCCGAAATCTGTGCGGGGGTCGCTGCCCCCTCCATGATCTCGCTCATCACCCCCTCGGCCTCGGCCTGCGTCAGGTCCTGTCCCTTCATCAACCTGGCAATCATTTCCCGGATCATCTCTGTGCTCCCCTCCCCTCTTGTTTCCAAGTCCGCAATCCGTCGGCCGCTCGTGTCCGGATCACCTGCATGGTCAATCCCGTCCGTTCGCCGTAGCGTGCCGCCATCTGCCGGCTGAATGCCTCGGCATCTTCCGAGCGCAGCAGGTTCACGGTCGCCCCGCCGAACCCGCCGCCCGTCATGCGTGCCCCCATGACGCCTCGCTGCCCCCGTGCCAGCTCGACCGCAAGGTCCAGCTCCCGGCAGCTTACCTCATAATCGTCCCGCAGGCTGTCGTGCGATCCGTTCATCAGCGTCCCGAAGCGCTCTGCGTCACCCGCTTCCAGGGCGTTCACCGCCTGCATCACCCGTTCGTTCTCGCTGACGACGTGCCGCGCACGACGCAGCACCTTCTCCGACACCTTCCCCGCAAGACCCTGCACGTCCATCGGCGTCGCGTCCCGCAGCGCGCGGATGTCGGCCCCCATCGTCTTCAGGACCGCAACCGCCTGTCGACACTCCTGCTGTCGCTCATGATACGCACTGGAAGCCAGCGCGTGTTTTACGCCCGTCTCGCACAGGACGAACTCGTAAGCGTCCCCGAAGGTCCGGAGGCTCCGATGCGAAAGGTCCCGGCAGTCGATGAGCAGGGCGTGGT
>CAZVTD010000029.1:0-20833 GCA_964629945.1 uncultured Planctomycetota bacterium
GGGTTGGACTGGTATTTTTTGGAGGTCATCGGTCCGGGGGTGGCCTGGACCTCGACCACGTCCTCCTTGAAATCGAAGGAGGCGCCTTCCCAGCGGAGGAGTTCGAAGAGCTCCTCCTCGAGCTGGAACGCGAGGGCCTCGTTGACGTCCTCGGCCTTGGCCGCACCGGTCTGCACGAGGAGCTCACCGAGCATCCTCTGGGTGGCTTTCTGGAGTTCGAGGGTTTTTTCGAGCTGTGTTCGGGTGATCCGTCCGCGTCGGACCAGGATGTTTCCGAGGAGGTGAGTTTCGGTTTCGGTCTCGAAGAGCAGGGTGATGCCGTGGGGTGTGAACTGGACCCTGCGGGTCTCGTTGGCGGTCTTGACGACGAGGACTCCGGTCTTCTGGGAATTTGCCAGAAGTTGGAACAGCTCAAAGAGTTCCGTCGATCCAGCCTGGCCGTGAAGCTTCATACCTGCCCGTCCCAAAGCTTCTGTACAGGGTTCCCACACCCTTTACTCGGCCCCTCCTTTTATCGTGTACCGGGTGGGTTGGACTTGAGACGGCTTGATGCAGATGGAAAAAAAGCCCTCTCCGAAGAGAGGGCCTGGAAGCAGGAATGGGGGGACGACCATGCGCCGGTCATCCGGTGCAAGGCTACTTTTTCTTGTCTTCGGTCACCATGATCACGTCCGAGCCGGAGCAGAAGAGACAGGTCGGTTTCTTCGAGCCCAGCTTGTTCATGTCGACCTGGAAGTCCTTGTCGCAGGCCTTGCAGTGCCAGGTTCGCATGAGTTCGGGACCGCCCTGGTTGGCACGCACGACCCAGAAGATCACGACCGCCACCGCCAACACGACCGCCACACCCATCAGCACGGTCTTTGTGCTCGCACCTCTTGTGTTACGGAACATGCGATTCTCCTTACCATCCGAAGGGGACGTTGTCGCCTTCGAGCCAGCGTCGTCCGGCCTCTATCGAGCCGCTGGCGTCGAGGGAGGCGGCGTGGTCCACACTGTAATGACAGAACATGACGATCTCCAGATTGGGGGTTTTGGAGATGCCGCTGAGGGGATATCGGGCACTGACCCAATCGGAACTGACCGGCCAGCGTGGGTTGACCCACTCATATCCCCACCACTCGGTGTCGGTCTTGTCCCAGCTGTTTTCGTAGGTAACGTATTCGTTTTCAGATCCACCGAGATCGGCTTTGGTCATCCGGTTGAAGCTGGGACAGTAGAAGACGGCGCCGACCTTGACGTAGTTGGGGAAGAGGATTTTGACGAGGGGCTTCGCCTGGTGAGGACCGTCCGAACCGTTTTCGCGCCAACAGTAGAGGGCGTGGTGTACGCTGTCGTTCCAGTCGTGGCTTTGGAAGTAGGTGACGGCTTCGGCGGGACTCACGGGCATTTCGGGGGTGTACTGGACGGCGATGGTCCAGGCCCGAACGGAGGTTCCGATGGAATTCATATTGGCCAGGCACTTCATGCTGATGGCACGACGACGAACATCGCCGATGGCGGGCAGCAGCATCGCTGCCAGGAGTGCGATGATCACCATCACGACCATGAGTTCGATCAGCGTGAAGCCCTTTCGGCTGCGCGTCGACATGAACACGTCCTCCTCAATTCCCCCATCTCGGGCCGCGGAAGGCGGGCTTCCGCGACCGTTCTTATTCCATTGGAATCTTACCGGTCGTCCGAGGGGGTGTCAAGGGTCTCGGGGACGGCTGTCGGAAATTGCCAACGACCGTTGTGTTTTCAGTGCAGGACTACTTCTGCACCAGCAGTCTGAACTCGACGGGTCCGTCGGCCAGGGCCTTGACGGGGAATTCGACCATCATCCAGATATAAGGAAACCCGTCCCCTCCCGTTTCCGCCGGTTTGATTTCGGTCCAGGCCGCGTCGCCCTGGCGCCATTCGATTTTCGTGGGCTGGTCATTCCGGGCGGAGAAGGTGACCTTCGCGCCCAGCGGGGCGGTCAGGCGGAAGGTGTCCGGGGCGATCTCCTCCAGGAGGGCCGAGCTTTCGACCCGGACGGGCGTGTGGAGCGCGACGTCCATGACCTTGAGGGTTTCGCCGGTCTTGAGGTCACCGAGGTCCCCGTCGAGGTTGAAGAAGAGTCTGACGGGCGACTCCGGCGGGTGTTCTCCGTCGGCCCAGGCGGACGTCCAGCCCGGCATCAGCAGTTGGAACATCTTCACGGTGGTCAGATAGGCTTCGTCGGCCCGGGTCAAGCTTTTGCCGATCAGTTCGAGACGTCGCGGGAGCGGGACGTTCGTGTCCACGCAGCGGGTGAGGGGACCGACATCATCGACGGAGATCGTGGCCAGGGTGATGCCCGGTTCCTTTGCGAGGGTGGCCCAGGCGGCGTTGCCGATCTTGTCCAGTCTGGCGGCCTTGTAGCGCGACATGCGTTTTCCGGCCTGGCCGATGACGATGTCGAGTTCCGAGGAGGCCTTGCCCCAGGTGACGGGAAGGTCCAGGAGGATCTGGGGTGAGCCGTCGCGCATCTTCACCTGTCCGGTCTTGCCGATGACCGGCTCGGCACAGCGAAGCGACCAGCCCATCGTGCCTGCGGCCGCCCCGTTGGTGCAGTAGAGCAGCTTCATGTGACCCTGCTGGGCCCGGCTGAGACTCCAGCAGCCCGGTTCGCTTTTTCGTGCGGGGACGTAATGGATGAGGTCGGTCCAGCCGTCGCCTTCGATCTGGACGGAGCAGGCCGGCTTGTCCCTTCGGGCGACCCAGCGGTTGTCCAGGAGCTTGACCGTCTTGAGCTTGGGCAGGCCCGTCAGGGGCTCGATGACGCTGATGAACTGTCGCAGTCCCGGTCCACGTTCGGCGAGGATCATGTTGACGGGGTGCGTCTCGTCGAAGCGATATCCGGGTCCGAAGCGGAGCGTCGTCGATCCGTCGCCCAGCATGATCAGCCGGAGTCCGCGGGTGCTTCCGTCGGCCGACGGGGTCTGCCAGGTCGCCTCGAAGTCCTCCTGTGTGCTGCCTTTCTGGAAGTCTTCGAGTTCCCGGAAGCCCGTCTCGGTCCCGGCGGCTTTGGTCAGGCGACGGATGTTGCCAACGCCCTGGACGGAGAGCTTGCCGCTGGCGTGGAAGGCGTATTCGTGCCGTGTGCCCCCGGTGACGCGGAAGACGTCCAGCACGTAGTCCCGTCCCATCATGAGGACGGCGCGGCGGTAATCGGGACACTGAAGATAGGCCTGGGCGGCGTCCACTTCGAGTGTCCGGACGGATCCGGCGGCATCCAGTCCGACCAGGGCGGGCAGGGCGTCTGGACGCTGGTCGGAACGGTCCACGACGACCGTATTATGGGCGACGGTGTGCGACGCCCAGCGCTGACGGTCCGGACTCTGCATGGTCCCCATGGGGCCGTAGTCGGCCGCCTGCTCGCTGCCGTTGACCCACATCAGCATCTGGAGCAAGTCCGGGTGGGTGTGCGAGTCCAACTGCAGCGAGTGGTCGAGCGCGACGACGTGGGGCCGTTCGCCCAGGTCGCTGCGCAGCACGGTCAGTCCGAACCCGGCCAGGTCATAAGCGGGCAGTCTGGGCGGAGCCGCCGCCAGTTTTTCGAAACGCTGGTCGGCACGGAAGAGCAGGGCATACCCCGGGGAGTGCATCAGTTGACGGAACGGGACCCACTCCATGCCGGCGGACCACTGGTCGGCCAGTCGATGGGTGGCTGCGACGGCTTCGGAGTCCTCCAGACCGTTTCGGGCGGGACTGTCGTTGAGTGCGGGAACGGCGCCGTCGGGCAGGATCGATCGGTTGACCGCGGCGATCATGCGCTGGAGTCGTGGCGTGCTTTCGAGGTCCAGGTTTTCGTAACGGTCCAGACGGTTGTTCCACGTCACGCCGACCGGGTCGGAGTAGCCCTTCGTGTAGTGGGCCAGTTGGAGCAGACAGCTCATGGCATAGGTGTGGTAGTCCACGGCACCCTCGTGCCAGAAGCCGTCGTCGAGGAGGGCGTTGGCCAGCATGCTGCGGAAACCGGTCGGACCGTCGACGGCGAAGTGGACGTAAGCCGGCTCATCGAGACAGACCCCGACGGCGGCGACGGCCGAGTTCTGGGCGGCCTGGATGCTGTGCATGCCATAGGAGGTGTTCATGAGGAGCTGGGCAGCCGGTCGGAGCAGTCCGCCTTCGATGGCGGTTTTTGCGTCGGGGGTGATGACGGGATTGCCGGCGGGGTCATGGGCGTCGCGGATGAGCTCATAGGCCGACACCACCACCTTGAGCCAGCCACTTTCAGTCTGGGTGGAGGCGGTGGCCCGACCCGCGCCGAAGCCGTCGACGTCTTGGACGTCGTGGGGGAGGAAGTCGGGGTAGATCTCGCCCAGTCGCTTCAGGATGACCGCGGACTTGCAGGCGTATTCGACCTTCCCGGTGAGGGCATAGGCCAGACTGAGGTCGTGGGCCGCCCCGGTGAGCACCCCGATGTGGTGGGCGTTGCATCGTCCGACGAAATAGAAGGTCTTCCCGTCGATCAGACAGCCCAGTCCCTCGTCGGGATATTTGTTGCCGGGGTAGCGGGTGCCGCATTTACGACAGACGAGTCCCCAGGGGTCGTCCATCTTACAGTCGAGTGTGCCGCCGTCGAGCGGACAGACGGTGGAGGCCCCCCGTGGGGTGACGGCTCTCAGGAGGTTACGCAACTCGTCGTCGGATTTGGCGGCCCAGCGGTCCGCCTCGACCCGGAGGGTCTTCAGGATCGTCTTGGCGACATCCTGTCGGACGAGGTTGGCCCGGGCGACGTCGATTTCGGCCTCCTTGTAAACGGCGCGACCGGCCCAGACCAGGCCGGACAGTCCCAGGAGGATCAGTCCCGTGACACAGGTCGACAGCACGATTGTGGTCCATCGGTTTCCCATGAGGCGTCCTTTCGGGAAGGGTTCCTTCGGATGTGCCGTCTACTGTAGTGAGGGAGGGGGATGTCGTCAAGCGGGAGCTGGTCGTTCGACGTCAGATGTTGAGGAGTTTTCGGGGGTTGTGGTGGAGGATTTTTTCGGCCAGTTCACAAGCGCCTTCGACGTCGGTGAGGTCCATCTCCACACGACGGGTCAGGGCACGGGAAAGGAAGTGTTCGACGGCGAGCACGGTGCCGAAGGCCTCCTCGGCGGTCATGGTGTCGGAACCCCAGAGGATTTTTTCGCAGGAGTCGGTGACGTCCAGCCAGATGTTGAGGGTCTCCTCGGCGGCGAAGGTGGAGACCTGTGGGAGCCAGCAGAGGTCCAGCCAGATGTTCCGGAACAGGTGGGCCAGTCCGGCCATGGCGTCGGTCCAGGGGTATCCCCCGTGGAAGAGATCGAAGCGAAGCCTGGGGTATTGCTGAAGGATGCCCGTGAACTCCATGGGACTGGCCCCCTCCAAAGCGACCATGCCCATGTGGACCTGGACGGGCAGGTCCAGTTCCATGGCCAGGTTCAGGAGGTGGTGGAGCATGAAGTCTCCGAAGACGGCCAGTTCCCCCGGTTCGAGTTGGGCCGGGTGTTTCCGGTAGGTGCGTTCGGCTTCCTTGTGTCGGGGTGGACCGAAGCGCAGGGCCCGGTCATAGGCCGAGGCGAGCTTGAGTGCGATGCAGCCGCTCCGGCGTGCCAGGCGCACGCGTTCGCTGGTGAAATCGAGATAGTCGTCAAAGCTCCTGGGCGAGCGCTGGTACAGCAGCAGGGGATTGTGTCCGTCGTGATCGGCCAGTTCCGGGTGATACCCGGCCAGGAACATATCGATGCGATAGGTGGGTTTGAAGAGGTCCGGGTGTCCCTGGTCCGAGCCGGGGAGCTGGAAGCTGTCCAGCACCACGCCGTCGAAGCGGCAGCGCTCGCGCAGCACCGTCAGATGTCGTTCGGGGTCCTCGTGGGCCGCGGTGATCCGGTCCGAGACGTCGTCCCAGTTCGCGGCGGAGATCGGCTCGTCCAGTTCGTAGAGGTCCTGGAGGGCCCTGTGCGTCCACAGGTATTCCGTGTTGTGCTGGATCTTTTCCAGGAAGGTGCGTCGTTCGCGGTACATCACGTCGGGATGGATGCGGCTCCAGCAGGCGTGGCTGGAACGGAGCACGCGGACCAGGGTGAGGTTGCGGTGCCAACTGTCGTATCCATGGTGGTCATGGGTGTTGAAGAGTCGGAGCCGACGGATGTGTCGTGCGATCTCCTCCCGCACGGTTTCTCTCATAAACGGGTCCGCTTTCTGTTCTGGTGTTTACCGGAGCGCAAAGAGCGCCGCCGCGTTATCGTGAAAAATTCTCCTGGCCAGGGCACATGCGTCATCCAGGTCGGTCATGCCGGCCTCGATGCGGGAGGTCAGGACTTCGATCACGACGTATCGGGCCGCCAGGAGCGCCCCATAGGATTCTTCGGAGGTCCACGTGTCGGCCCCCCACAGGATCCGGTCGAGCGAGCCGGTCACGTCGATCCATTCGGCCAGTGAACGCACCGCCGCGGTTGTCGAGATGAGCGGAAGCCAGCAGAGGTCCAGCCAGACCGAGTCGTACTCGTGTGCGAGTCCACCGGCCACCCCGGTCCACGGGTAGCCTCCGTGGAAAAGGTCGAACCGGAGGTGCCGGAAGCGGTCCAGTGTTGGGATCAGCAGCAGCGGGTCGGACCCCTGAAGGAATGCCAGACCGGTGTGGATCTGGAGCGGGACGTCCCTTTGTCCGGCCCAGGCGAGGATGTGGTTGAAGACGTAGTCCCCGAAGGCCGTTTTCTTCGCCTCCGTGAGGTCCTGTGGACGTGTTCCCCAGGCCCGTGCCGCCTCTTGCAGGGTGGGCTCTCCGATCGCGATGGACCGGTCGTACGCCAGGGCCGACTTGAGGGCCACGCACCCGTCCTTGAGCGCTTCCTCCAGGCATTCATGCACGAATTCGAGGTATGCCTGGAACGATTTCGGCTCCTTCCCATAGAAGACCAGCGGGTTGTTCCCGTTGTGATCGACGGCCTCGGGGTGATATCCGTAGAGAAACATATTTATACGGAACGACGGTCTGAAGAGGTCCGGGTGTCCCCGGTCCGAGCCCGGGTGGTCGTAGCTGTCCTGGATGTCCGTCGTGTAGTTGCAGGTCTGGCGGAGGATTCTCAGGTGTCGTTCGGGGTCGTCACGGTAGGCCTGTTTGATCCTGCCGGACAGTTCGTCCCAGTTCTCGGCCGTGATGGGGGTCTGGAGGTCGTAAAGCTCCCGCAGGGCCTTTTCCAGCCAGACGAAATACGTGTTGTGACGCACCTGCTCCAGGAACCGTTTCCGCTCGGGTTTCGTGGCTCCCGGCTCGACCCCGCACCAGGCCACGTAGCTGTTCGCCAGGACCTTCTTCAGGCTCATCTCGGTGTAAAACGCATCCTCCTGGTGATGCTCGTGCGTGCTGATGACCTCCAGACCTTGTATGAAGTCTGTAAGTTCTTCTCTTACCGGCATGGCTTCTCCCCGAGATTGAGCGCTGACGCAATACTATGAGCATAAGACCTGTTGTCAAGCTGCTTCATGGGAAGTTGTACGTTTGGAGTGAATTGTGCCGGAGGTGGTCTTGTTCAATGTATCAGTCCCGCCTCGTATTCCGCTTGCCTCGACGGTTTCGAACGGGTATAAGTGAATTCGGAGTGTTGTTCATGCACGTCAACCAGGACCGCTGTGAGGGGAGGGTGACGATGACGCGCGCCGCATGCTTTGGAGCCATTCTGGTGCTGCTTTCTTCCGGAACGCTCGGGGCCCAGGTGGCTGGGCCGGATGAGCCGACCGCAACCCCGGCGCCGGCGGAAAGCCGTGTGGCCCGGACACGGGTCATCGGGGTCGAGGAGGTCAACCTTCCACCTGATACCCCGCTTTCGACAGACGCCGATTTCAAGCTGATTCCCGCTCCGGGTGCGGCCTCGTCGAACAGCTATCTCGTTGTTCTGGTCAGCCGACAGATTCTGGCTGCCACGGCGGGCAATCCACTGGACCTCCAGGCGAAACTCACGTATCCGAAGTTTTCCGCGTCTCCGACGCCCGCGGCGGTGGCCACCCGTGCTTCGGAACTCACCGAAGCCGACACGTACAAGGTCGAGCAGAAGGACCGTTATGTCACGGAAAAGTACTATTTTCCGGTCACCCGGGGACAGCGGGAGTGGAGTTTCGAATGTGTCGGCTGTGCTGCAACGCCCGTGCTCAACTTCTACGTGACGCTCTATCTGGACAACTACATTCCCAAGAAGACCGTGCGTGCGAGCCTGACCGATGGCAGTGAGGTCTCACTGACGGCCAGCGGCACGAAGGAACTGGTTTTCCCGGCCCGTGGGTCCGAAGTGAGTCTCAAACTGGACGACGACACCAGGATTCCGCTGCCATGGAAGCGTCTTACGCCCGGGGACGTCCTGTTCGTGAGTCTCACGTCGGGCCGCGAAGCCCCGGTCATTCCACACGAGGACCTCATCAAGGGACTGGAGATCATCCGCCGGGGCTATGAGAAATACAAGGGACAGGAAGGGAAAGGGTACAAAGGGGGCGGGAGCTACGATCTCAGTCCCCGGGGGGAGGAGATCGTCAAGTGTGTTCTCCAGTTCGGCGAAGACGGTTATATCGAGACCTGTGAGGACCCTGTCACCCGCATCCAGGCACGCTTCGATCACGGGAAGATCATCGAATACCGCGACCTGAAAGGCACCCTCAAGGTGGTCCTGTTCGAAAAGCTAAAGGATGTAGATATCAGTAAGGATGCCAACCGAATCGTTGGACTGGCCACCATCGGACGCTTCGTCATTGAAGGGTCGCGTCCCAAGCCGTCCCTCTGGAAGGACGGTGTTCTGCGAAAGGGCATCCTGGTGGACCCCAAGCGTGGACGATTCGACGTTCAGGCCGAATCGTTTACCGAGGGACTCTACGTGCTCACCGGCGTCCGGGAAAAATAGAACTGGCCCAAGGCCGACGTGTCGCAAACGGGGGATGACCGGGATTTTTCCAGGTCATCGGTCCGAATCGGATTACCTCGATATGTATACCTAACCGTCTTGACCGGCTGGTTTTATGACGAAGATGCTCCCACCTTGGAATTCACCTGCGCTCATGCGTTCAAGAGAATAACTTTGACAGACGACGATGGGTTTGGTAATTGTTCCCCTTCGGTTTTCCCACGGGGGCATACCGATGTTCCGCAGTTTCGATTCGTGCTCTCCGGAATCGGACAAGCATCAGAAAGCGTCTGGAATGTCCAGTCCTGCGAAATGTCCAATATGCGGCCGAAGTCTTCAGGATTCGGATACTCACGCCGACGGGCCCCTGACCTGTCCGGGGTGCAAACAGGTTCTCGTCGGAAGCGTCTCGGCGTCTCTGCCCACCGAAGGACCCGGCTGGTACGTCCTGCTCGGGGGAACCCAGCGTCTTGGCCCCATGGCTGAGCAGGCCTTGATTGAGCGGATTCGACAAGGCAAGGTGAAGCCCAGTGACCTGGTTTGGTCCCAGGGCATGCGCACGTGGCTTCCGTGTCTGAGTGTCAAGACGTTGGCGCAACACCTTCCTGGACGCCGCTGAACGAACGTCGCGGCGGACTGCTCAACGCGACCGTGATCTCGAATTGCCCCCCTGGGTCGTGGCCAGTTCACTCTCTCTGCGCGGGCATCCCGTGACCCGCAGGTGGTCCAGATAATCCTCCAGACGCTCCTGGCTGTAGCTTTTCAGCAACTGCGCCTGGACCGGGACCGCATACTTCTGAATCTCCCCGATCAGCTCATCCTTCGTCATGACGTCGCTCCCGACATAGTACGGGCGTGAGAAAAAAAGGGTTGTAGAGTTCATATCGGTCGTCCGGCATATATTCCTTGAGCAAAAAACCACACGGTTCGACGTCGGGCCTGCGCTTGGCACGGGGGACGTCGCCCGGTATACTGTAGACGGAAAATCGTCCTCATCGGAAAGGTCACCGGATGCCGGGATCGGAAGATCGCGAAAAATCCACGTCACAGGATGCGGATTCGGTCCGTCCGTCCGAAGATTCCGCGGCCGGTGGGCTTGCGGAGCGGGTGGCCGCATTCCCGGGCACGCCCGGGGTGTATCTGATGAAGGACGATCACGGACGCGTTCTCTACGTGGGCAAGGCCGGCGACCTTCGTGCCCGCGTCACCAGCTATTTCCGTCCCGGCTCCGATGATCGCGTGAGGATTCCGCTGCTCATGTCCGAGGTCGCGGACATCGAGATCCTCACCTGTGACAATGAAGTCGATGCGCTGCTGATGGAGAGTCGTCTCATCAAGGACGTCCAGCCGAAGTACAACGTCCGTCTCAAGGACGACAAGACCTATCCGCTGCTGGAGATCACTTCGGACGAGGATTTTCCGCGCGTGCGCGTCACGCGCGAGCCCCTGCGCACCAGTCGCATTTTCGGACCGTTCGTCGATTCCGGCGGTCTGCACGCCGCCCTCAGACTGCTCCAGCGCGTCTTCAAGTTCCGCACCTGCAAGCTCGACATCCTCGAAGAGGACCGCAAGCGGCGTTTTTTCCGCCCCTGTCTGCTTCACCACATCGACTGCTGCACGGCACCCTGCGGGGCGCGCATCAGCCGGGCCGATTACGCCACCTCCATCGCCGAGTTCATCCGTTTTCTCTCGGGCAAGCAGCACGACCTGAAGAAGCGTCTTGAACGCAGGATGCGCGACGCCTCCGCCGTCCGCCAGTATGAAAAGGCGGCGGCCTATCGCGACCAGCTCAAGGCCATCGAGGCGCTCTCCCAGCGGTCGCTCAAGGGGGATTATCCTCCCGGCGAGGTCCTTTCGATCGATCCCGCCGAAGCCCTTCGCGACATCGAGGACGTCTTCGACCTGTCCAGCACGCCTCGCACCGTCGAGGGCGTGGACATCGCCAACCTGTCCGGCCGGGAGGCGGTCGGGGCCGTGGTCCATTTCGTCGACGGTCATCCCTTCAAGGACGGCTACCGTCGGTTCCGAATCAAGACCGTCGAGGGGTCTGACGATTACCACATGATGGAGGAAGTGTTGACGCGTCGCTTCCGGCGTCTCAAGGAGGAAGACGCGCCGCTTCCCGACGTTCTCCTCATCGACGGTGGCCGCGGACATCTCTCGACCGCACTCCGGGTGCTCCGGGCGCTCGACGTTTCCCTTCCGCTCGTGCTCGGTCTGGCCAAGGAGGAGGAGGAAATCTATCTGCCGGACCGTGCAGAGCCGCTTGTGCTTCCACGCACCTCCGATGCGCTGAAGCTGCTCCAGCACGTTCGTGACGAAGCCCACCGATTCGCGCAGCACTATCACCATCTCCTGCGTCGAAAGAAGACCTTCGCCCGCACACTGAAGCACACAGCCAGGGGGCGTGGTTCACGCGCGAAGAAGCGTCGGCGCACGTCGCCCCCCGAAGACGGAATTCCCGAAACTTCTTGACATCCTCGACCTTCCGATGCACAAGTATGCGGTTCATTTTTCCGGACCGGGTCTTGTGCCGGGTGGGTTGAGCGATGAGTGACGAATCCGATTTCTCGACGCCGGGGTCTTCCGAAGCGGGACGGACCGCGTCCGATGACGTCTTGAAGGATGAGGCACAGGTCGCTTTCGAGATCGAGTTCTTCGGACCCGTCCTGGCACGGTGTCCGGACTTCGTCGAGGTCCTTCAGCTTCTCGCAGGTCATTACACCCGCGTCGGACGCTATGAGGACGGGCTCGCCATCGACCGCCGTCTGGTCAGACTGTGTCCCGAAGACGCCATCGCCCACTACAACCTGGCCTGTTCCCTGTCGTTGACCCACAAGCCCACGGCCGCCGTCCGCGAGCTGGACCGTGCCGTCCGGCTGGGCTACCGGGACGTCGCACACATCGAGCGCGACACCGACCTGGACAATCTCCGTCAGCATCCCGCCTATCTGACACTCATGCGACGCCTGCGCCGGACCTGATGTTTTGTCCGGTTGGACAGGGGACCATTTGCAGTTGACGAACGCCATCCCGGGACATATCATGCCCCTGCTTGTCCCGGATCGTGGCGGGACAGAGTGCATCCAGTTCCAGAACAGGAGACCGACAGTGATTATTGGCGTGCCCAAAGAAATCAAGACGGACGAATATCGTGTGGGAATCGTGCCTTCCGGCGTCGAGGTGCTGACCCGCAACGGCCACCAGGTTCTGATCGAGACCCGGGCGGGCATGGGCTCGGGTATCACGGACGAGGAATACGCCGAAGTCGGCGCCAAGATCGTCGACAATGCCGCCGCCGTCTATGGACAGGCCGACATGATCTACAAGGTCAAGGAACCGATCGCCCCCGAATATCCCCTGATGCGTCCCGGACAGGTCGTCTTCACCTACTTCCACTTCGCCGCCTCCCGGGAACTGACCCAGGCCTGTCTGGATCGAAAGATCGTGGCCATCGCCTATGAAACCATCCGCAATCCGCACGACGGCTCCCATCCCTGTCTGACCCCCATGAGCGAAGTCGCCGGCCGCATGTCCATCCAGGAAGGGGCCAAGTGTCTGGAACGTCCCATGGAGGGCAGGGGAGTGCTCCTCGGCGGAATCCCCGGCGTGGCTCCGGGCAACGTCATGATCATCGGTGGCGGGATCGTCGGGACCAACGCCGCCAAGGTGGCCGCCGGTCTCGGGACCCAGGTCTTCCTCCTCGACGTCAACCTCGACCGTCTCCGCTATCTGTCCGACATCATGCCCCCCAACGTTGTCACCCTCATGAGCAACCGTCACAACATCCTCACCCGGCTTCCCCAGATGGACCTCGTCGTCGGTGCTGTCCTCATCGAAGGGGCCAAGGCCCCCGTCCTGGTGGCACGCAATGATCTGAAGCTCATGAAGCCCGGCGCCGTCATCGTCGACGTCGCCATCGACCAGGGCGGCTGTATGGAGACCTCCAAGGCGACCACCCACTCCAATCCCACCTACATCGTCGAAGGCGTCGTCCACTACTGTGTCGCCAACATGCCGGGCGCCGTCGGACGCACCTCCACGCTGGGACTCTCCAACGTGACGACGCCGTACGCCCTCAGACTTGCCAACAAGGGCTGGAAGAAAGCTGTGGCCGACGAGCCGGGTCTTGCCCATGGCGTCAACATGGTCTCCGGAAAGGTCACCAACCAGGCCGTCGCCGAGACCTTCGGTATGAAATACGTCCCCCTCGCATCGGTCTGAGGGGGACCGGATCCGGTCTCTGCACGGAGTCTGCTGATGAGCCAGTCCAAGCCCGTCGTGATTGTCATGGGAAGCGACTCGGACCTGCCCAAGCTCCAGTCCGCGCTCGACACGCTCGACGCGTTCGAAGTCGCTTACGACGTCCGGGTGCTCAGTGCCCATCGTACCCCGGCCGACGTCCATGAGTTCGCCACCCACGCCGCCTCGCGCGGCTGTCGCGTCATCATCGCCGCCGCCGGCGGCGCTGCCCATCTTGCCGGGGTCATCGCCTCGCTCACCACGCTCCCGGTCATCGGGATTCCCATCGAGACCAGCACCCTCAAGGGACTCGATTCGCTCCTGTCCACCGTCCAGATGCCGGCGGGAGTTCCCGTGGCGACCGTGGCCATCGGTTCGGCCGGGGCCACCAACGCGGCACTGCTCGCCGTCCAGATGCTCGCATTGGCCGAACCGAAGCTCTCGAAGCGGCTCGAGGACTATCGTGCCGCCCAGGTCGAGAAGGTCCGTGCCAAGGACCAGGCCGTCAGAAGTCGAATGAAGCGCTGAACCGGTCGATCATCACCGGTTGGCCGTTGACGTTCCGTGTCACCTGTTGCGCGTGCGCCCGCGTCGAGGTCAAGTCATGCCCGTTCCCACAGTCGATTGGATTGGCGGTCTCGACGGCGAGTTCCGGATCATCGACCAGACCCTCCTGCCGGGCGAATACCGGATCATCAACCTGGTGACCGTCGAGCAGGCCTGGGAAGCGATTCGCACCCTTCGTGTCCGGGGCGCGCCGGCACTCGGGGTCGCCGCCGGGTTTTCCGTCGTCGTCGGGATACGGGAATGGGAAGGCTCGGACGTCGCCGGCTTCCTGGACGAGGTGGATCGGGTCTGCGACTACATCGGGACCTCCCGTCCGACCGCCGTCACCCTCTTCTGGGCGCTCGATCGCATGCGTGCCTGTGCCCGGGCACACCGCAGTCATTCCGTCGAGGAGATCAAGCAGGCCCTGTTCGAAGAAGCCCTCCTCATCCTCCGCGAGGACAAGGAGATCTGCCGTCGGATGGGAGCCAACGCCGTCAAGCTGATCCCTCCCGGCGCGCACATCCTCACCCACTGCAACGCCGGTGGACTGGCCACCGCCGATTACGGGACCGCACTGGCCGGCGTCTTCGCCGCGCACGAGCAGGGAAACCCCGTCCACGTCTACGTCGACGAAACCCGGCCGCTTCTCCAGGGGGCCCGTCTCACCGCGTGGGAACTCAAGCAGGCCGGCATCGACGCCACCCTCATCTGCGACAACATGGCCGCCCACGTCCTGGCCACGAGCCACGTCGACATGGTCATCACCGGGGCCGACCGCATCGCCGCCAACGGCGACGCCGCCAACAAAATCGGCACGTATGGACTGGCCGTCCTCGCCAATCACCATCACGTGCCGTTTTATATTGCCGCACCGGTCAGCACCTTCGACCTGACCCTCGTCACCGGCGCCGAAATCCCCATCGAGCAGCGTCCCGACTCCGAAGTGACCGAGTTGGGGGGTGTTCGACTGGCTCCCCGGGGCATCCACGTGCTGAACCCCGCCTTCGACGTCACCCCGCACGAACTCATCACCGCCATCATCACCGAGAAGGGCGTCATCGACCATCCCGACACCGAACGGGTCGCCCGACTCCTCGGCAAGCATGCTTGATCGACTTCACGTCCTGTATCGCGCCAGGGCCAGCCGAATGATTCGCTCGATCAGGGTCGGGTATCCGATCCCCGCGGCTTCCGCCGCTTCCGCCAGGTCCTCCCCGTACGCGATGTCCGGGTTCGGGTTCGCCTCGATGAAGATGATTTCCCCGGCGGGGGTCAATCTCAGGTCGATGCGTCCGAAGTCCCTGATCCGAAGCCGCCGATAGAACCGCGGGCTCGCGTTGGCCGCGCGCCGGAACGTCGTCTCGTCCAGTTGCGCCGGACCATACTCGATCTTCCACCGCTTGCGGTACTCGGCGTCGTGTTTCACCTTGGCCGTCGCCACCTGGGGATGATGCTCACCCAGTTCGCCGAAGTCGATCCCCCTGGGCGGCAGCACGCTCAGTCGTTCGTTCCCCAGGACCCCCACGTAGACCTCCTGCCCCTCCACGTACTCCTCCGCGATGGCGACCTGGTGCCAGCGTTCGTGCACGAACTGAGCCCGTTTTTCAAGCTCTTCCGCGTTATGCACCACCGAGGACATGCTGATCCCGTCCGAGCCGTCCTCCAGCGTCGGCTTCACGATCATCGGATATCGCAGCTTCGCCGGGACGTGGAACCGCTTCCCGGGCGGCAGCATCGCAAACCCAGGCACGCGGATCCGATGGAAGCTCAGCAGTTCCTTGCACAGTCCCTTGTCCCGGCACAACATCAATCCCGTCGACCCGGTCCCCGTGAAACCGATGTCCAGCATCTCCATCAGTCCCGCAACGTTCATGTCCAGTTGACGGTTGTCGTCGAACTGCTCCGTCAGGTTGAACACCAGCTCCGGACGGTGCTCCTCGAACGCCTTCATCACCGCCGCCACGTCTCCGGCCACGCCCACCACGCGAACCTGGTGTCCCAGCGTGCGAAGCGTCCGGGCCACGTGACGTTCCGTCACCGCCTCTTCAGAGGTTCCCGTCAGGTCCGGATCGTCTTCCGGAATCGCCGCCGCGTCCACCAGAACCGTGATCTCCAGGGCATTCGTCACGTGTTCTCCCAGTCCTTGTAGAATCGACGCACGTCCATGATGACCGTCGTCACGTACGCGGCCAGTTCCGTCACCACCACCACCGGCTCCCGGTCCAGACGCAGCCCCAGCGCCTCGCACCGCCGGATCAATTTCCGCAGCAGCTGGTCGATGTCATACTTCCGTTCCCGGGTGCACGTGGCGATGGCATGGATGATGTGTCGTCGATGATGTCGGATGAACGCGGCGGCCGGTGTCCCGGGTTCCCCCTCCGTCGAACCGCTGAAGATCCTCTGGAGACCGGGGTCATAGAATCCCGGGAAGTCCTCCGCCAGATACCGCCTGCGCCGCTGGTAGAAGGCTTCCAGGGTTGACGTCATCCGGTCCGCCGACCAGTGCATCTGACGTGTCGTCACCTTGGGCGGCGCCGATCCCACCTTCTCGAAAACGTGCTGAACGTATTGGAGTTTCCGGATTGCGGGCCAGTCCTTGTATCGCTGCTGCCAGTTGCTCCTGGGGTCCAGCCACACCGCGAACGTCTCCGCCCAGTCGTCGTCCGGATGGTTCTGGGCATAGTTGTCCTGCAGGTGTCGCACGAACCGCCTGGAGTAGGGCTGCGCGTAATACCCCTGGGTGTACTCCGTCGAGAACGGACCGAACAGTTCGCGCCAGCGTGTCCGCTTGAACAGCTCGTGGGCGTAGTTCAAAGCGTGGCCGGCTTCGTGCCGAAGCAGTTTCATGCAATCCGCTTCCGTTCCCCCTTCCACCTCCAGCATCATCTTTTGTTCCAGGTGCTTCAGCCGCGGGTGGGCCAGGTAGAACGGGATTCCCATCACCGGGACCTTGTCCGGCGCAAGCCATTCATCCGCAAGATAGCAGGGCGGGTGGAACGTGATGCCCGCCCCCGAAAGCTCCTCGTAGAGCCGTTTCACGGGATCTTCCAGCCAACTGCCTTCGATCCTCAATCCCAGGTCGCGCACCCGCAGCTTCAGCAGCTCTTCTTCCGGAAGGTGTTCCCACTCCGCGGGACTCTTCGCCTTCTTGTGCGACATGTCCTTCTCCCGGTTTCGAGCCTGCTTTCATGCCTGCGACGCTTGTCCGTCCGTGCTTATCGCTTCACGTCCTCCGCGGTGCCCTTCAGGCTCAGGTTCAACCGCATCCCCTGCTTCAGCGTCTCCGTCGGGTAATGCGTACCGCGCCAGTCCACCCCGTCGCGCCGCTTCCCCAGAATCGCCGCCCGAACGATCGCCCACGCCCCGATCAGCGCACCGATCGGCGACAGCACCGATGGCAGGACTCGCCAGTGCGCCAGTCGCGCCATGCCCACCGTTGTGCCGACAGCCACTGCCGTCAGCGCTGCTCCCGCCACCCCGAATCCTCTCAGAGGTGACCACGCCAGGGCTGCCAGAAGCACGATCGGCGAAAACTCCACTCCCACGACGATCACTGCCGCCGCCACGCTTCGGGCCAGGCTGAACTGGCACGCCGGGGCATATCCCTTTTCCGAGCCCCGCAGCGCTTCACCCACCGTCCGATGCCACGCAAGACCGATCTCGTCCAGCGCACTCACCACCTCGCATCGGGCCCCCGACCGCTTCATCAGCAGTCCCAGCCCCATATCGTCGCCCACCTCCATCTTCAGCCACTCCAGCCCCTCGGTCTTCTCGAACGCCTCCCGTCTGACCAGGTTGAACGCCCCCACGCCCATGAACGCGCTCGATTTCGGGTCGCTCACCTTCCACGGACGGCTCACCAGGGCCACGAAAGGACGCAGGAACGCGCTGACGATCGCGTCCGTCAGCAGCCCCGCCGTCCACAGGTGAGGGATGACCGTCATATGGTCCAGTTTACGGTCGAGAAAATACGCCGCCGCCTTGCGCAGCGTCCCCGGCGCGTAGTTCACGTCCGCGTCCGTGAAGAGAACCAGTTCCCCCGTCGATGACGCGTATCCCTGTTGCAGCGCGTTCACCTTCCCCAGCCAGCCCGCCGGAAGCTCCTTGATGTGGATCACCCGGACGCGTCCGTCTTCCGCGGCCAGCCGGTCCGCGATCGTCCCTGTCCCGTCCGTCGACCGGTCATTCACCAGGATCAGTTCCAGCTCGGGATAATCCTGACCCATCAAGGTCCGGAACGCCGGCTCCAGCTTGTCGGCTTCCTCGCACGCCGGAACCACCACCGACAGCGTCGGCCACCGTTCCGGTTCCTTCAGATTTGTCTCGCCCAGCTTCGGCACGTCACGCCAGAGCCGCACCGCCCCGTAAGCGGTCATCAGCCAGTACCCCGCCCCCAGCAGGGCGTACACCCCCAGCAGAATCATGATCACGATCATATCGTGCCGTCCAGGCGTCTTCTCTTAACCTTCCGGAAACGCCTCCGAAAGCAGTTCGCGAAGCTTCGTCAGGTCGCCCCGCGCCTGCTTGCACACCGCGTTCACGCGCGAATATCCGTGCTGCTTGGCCAGTTCCGTCACCCGCGCGATGAGGCTCTGCGCGTTGCGTTGGTTGCGTTCCGCATCCACCCGCAGTCCCCGGATGCACTTCGCGCCCAACGCGCCCGCCGCGCTCGAAAGCAGTTCCATCGACTCCAACACCGCGAACACCGCTGTGCTCTCCCACACGTTCAGATCCAGTTCCCCGTGGTCCAGCGTCGCCTGTGCGCTCGCGTGCAATCCCATCGCCCTGAAGCACAACTGCATCGCGTGTTCGGGCATCACCGGGTTCACCTTCCCAGGCATGATCGAACTCCCCGGCTGCATCGCGGGCAGCGCAATCTCCCCCAGTCCCGTCTCCGGTCCGGAGTTCATCAGCCGCAGGTCCTGACCGATCTTCACCAGCCCCCTCGCGGCAAGGTCCAGTTCGCTCGACACGCGGACCAGATCGTCCAGGTTTTGTGCTGCGTCGTACAGGTCCTCGCTCCGATGATAGCGCTCGTCTCCGGTCGCCCCGCGCAGCGCCGCGATGATCCCCTCGAAGTACCCCGCAGGCACGTCGTCGCTTCGACCCACGATCGTCCCGCCCAGGTTTACCGCGTGGAGTTCCTCCACCGCCCGCCCGATCTGGCGCACGCTTCGGTTCACGAACCCCGCGTACCCGCCCCACAGGTCTCCGAACGTCGTCGCCACCGCGTCCTGCAGACACGTCCTCGCGATCCGCTCCTGGGGGCCCAACTCTTCGGATTTCTGCGCAAGCTCGTCCGCCAGCTCCTCCAGCGCCCCTTTCAGCGTCGGCCACGCCTCGATCACCGCGATGTGGCACGCCGTCGGAATCACGTCGTTGGTGGACTGGTTCAGGTTCACGTGGTCGTTCGGATGGACGCGTCGATACTCCCCGCGTCGGCCGCCCAGCCGTTCCTCCGCTAGGTTGGCCAACACCTCGTTCGCGTTCATATTGGCCGACGTCCCGCCCCCGCCGTGCAGGAAGTGGATGGGAAACGTCTCTCGGTAATCCGTCTCCGCCAGGAGCCCCTCGGCCGACCTCACGATCGCTTCTGCGATCTCTTTCCGGAGCAGTCCCGCCTTCAGATTTGCCGTGGCTCCCGCCTGCTTGACCCGCAGCAATCCCCTCACCAGCGTCGGAAAGTCTCCGATGCACCGCTGGCCGTTCAGCGGGAAGTTCATCACCGCGCGCTGCGTCTGTGCCCCGTAACGCGCGTCCGCGGGAACGGCCACCTCACCCAGAAGATCATGTTCGCTGCGCGTGCTCTCCTGTGCCATGGCGCCGATCTCCCTTCACAGACTCAAGAGCGTCTTTCGTCACTTCGACCCGTTCTGCTTCCAGTCGTCCGTCCGGAACGGAAATGCCGGCAGTCCCGCCCCATTGAACAGGTTGCACACCGGGTTGCTTGCCCACGCGTAACGCACCGCCACCGGCTCGGCCACCTCGTCGCTCCACACCACCACGCGGTCGCCTTCGATCCTCGCCTGCGCCCATGCGTAATTTTTGTCTTTTCCCGCCACCGCGAATCCCTTCAGCGCCTCTCCGTCCTTGACCACCAGTCCCCCGTGGACGTGCTCGAACGTCACCTCCACTTCCTTGCCCTTCATCTTCATCGACTTGAAGACCGGACCCGAATACACCACGTCCCGTCCGTACACCTTCGCCAGCGCCACCAGGGCCAGCCGCTTCCCCACGTCCTGTTTGTTCTTGGGATGCGGGTCTTTCGCCGCCCCGATGTCCGTCGTCGTCGCGATGCCGGTGTTGACCACCGACGCCGCCGTCTTCCGCTGCGCCTCGCGCACGAGCGCGTAGTCGCTGTCGGTGGGAACGTCGCGGATGGCGAGATATGGCGCCAGCTCGACGATGAGGAACGGGAAATCCCCCTCGCCCCATTCCTTCCGCCATGACGTGATCATCGCCGGAAGCAGCTTGTGATACTCCTCGGCCTGTGCGTGGGTGTCGGTGTTCGATTCCCCCTGATACCAGATCACCCCTTTGATCGCATACGGAATCAGCGGCGCAATCGCACCGTTCCAGAATCCGCTCGGTTTGTGCACCCAGCTCCCGGTTCGAGGCAGGCTTGGTTCCTTCGGCGTCCGTCCCCCCGTCGGCTGACCGCCCGCCTTGATCTTCGCCATCTCCACCTCATATGCCGCCTTGGCCCTGTTGTAGTCGTCGTTGATCTTGTCCCAGCGTTCGACCGCTTGCGGAATGCACGCCTTCAGTGCTCCCGCTTCCGTCCAGGCCTCCGCCGGGCTTGCCCCGTGGGATGATTGGATGATCCCCACCGGAACCTTCAGGTCCTGGTGCAGGTTCCGGGCGAAGAAATACGCCACCGCCGAGAAGATCTTTGCTTCCCCGGGCGTGCATATCCGCCAGTGACCCCGCACCTCTTCCACCGGCTCTGGCAGCGACTTGTCGTTCACGTAGAAGAAGCGGATCTCCGGGTAGTTCGCGTTCCGGATCTCCTCCTCCGCGTTCATCCCCTCGGCCAGACTGAAGTTCATGTTCGACTGGCCCGACCCCAGCCACACCTCACCCACGAGAATATTCTTCACCGTCACCGTGTTCTGACCCGCGATCGTCATCTCCAGCGGTCCGCCCGTCTTCAGCGGCCCCACCTTCACCATCCATTTCCCCTT